>JBPCJA010000301.1:0-11321 GCA_051005755.1 Solirubrobacteraceae bacterium | reverse complement strand
GACCTCCGGCGCCGTCGAGGCCACCGACGGGATGTTGTGGTGCTCGGCGACCCAGAAGCGCCTGAAGCCCAGCTCGTCGGCGCGCCGGGCCAGCCGCGTCGTGCCCGCGAGCGCGTCGGCGGCGGTGCGGCCCGCGGCGACGGGCGCGAGATCGAGGACCGAGAGTGCAGCGCTCACCCGCTCCAGGGTAGGCGCCGCGAACGCCCTTCAGCCGTCGAGGAAGTTGCGCAGCAGCGCCTTGCCCTCGTCGGTCAGCACCGACTCGGGGTGAAACTGCACGCCCTCGGCGGGCAGCTCGCGGTGGCGGATGCCCATGACGACGCCGTCGCCCCGCGCGGAGACCTCGAAGACGTCCGGAATGCGGGCGGGGTCGACGACGAGCGAGTGGTAGCGCCCGACGGTCAGCGTGGGCGACAGCCCGGCGAAGATCGTCCGCCCGTCGTGCGTGATCTCGCTCGTCTTGCCGTGGACGGGCGCGCCGCGGACGACGAAGCCGCCGAACGCCTGCGCGAGCGACTGGTGGCCGAGGCAGACGCCGAGCGTCGGGATCCCGGCCTCGGGGAAGCGGCGCATCGCCTCGACGCTGATGCCGGCCTCGTTGGGGGTGCAGGGACCGGGTGAGACGACGACGCGGTCGGGGGCGCGCGCGAGCAGCTCGTCGACCGTGGCGCGGTCGTTGCGCACGACGTGCAGGTCGGCGCCGAGCTCGCCGAGGAACTGGACGAGGTTGTACGTGAAGGAGTCGTAGTTGTCGACGACGACGACCGAGGTCACGGCCAGTCACTCTGCTGGGACGCAAGCTCCACGGCGCGCAGGACGGCGTGCGCCTTGGCCTCGGACTCGCGGAACTCGTAGTCGGGCTTGGCGTCGGCGACCGTGCCGCCGCCGGCCTGCACGTGCGCCCGCCCGTCCTTCATCACGACGGTGCGGATGTGGATCGCGGTGTCGAGGTCGCCGGTGTAGGAGAGGTAGCCGATCGCTCCGCCATAGCCGCCGCGCTTGATGGGCTCCAGCTCGTCGATGATCTGCATCGCGCGCACCTTCGGCGCGCCCGACAGCGTCCCCGCGGGCAGCACGGAGCGCAGCGCGTCCATCGCCGTGACGTCCTCGCGCAGGGTCCCCGAGACGTTGGAGACGATGTGCATGACGTGGGAGTACGTCTCGACCGCCATGAAGCGATCGACCGTCACCGAGCCGTACTCGCAGACGCGGCCGAGGTCGTTGCGGCCGAGGTCGACGAGCATGACGTGCTCGGCGCGCTCCTTCTCGTCGGCGAGCAGCTCCTGCGCGATGCGCGCGTCATCGGCGACGGTCGCCCCGCGCGGCCGGGTGCCGGCGATCGGCCGCGTGGCGACATGGCGGCCGCTGACGGTCAGCACCGGCTCCGGGCTCGTACCGGCGACCTGGAAGTCCATGAAGTCCAGGAAGTACATGTACGGGCTCGGGTTGACGACGCGCAGGCCGCGGTAGACGGAGAAGGGGTCGATGTCGAGGTCGGCCGACCAGCGCTGTGAGGGCACGACCTGGAAGGCGTCGCCGGCGTGGATGTACTCGACGATGCGCGCGACGTTGGCTTCGAAGCGCTCGCGCGGCATGTTCGACACGAATGCCGGGCGCGGGCGGGCGGGCGTCGGCGCGGGCAGCGGCACGGGCCCGGAGAGCAGGTCGCGGGCCTTGCGGATCGTCGCGACCGCGTCGGCGTAGCCGGCCTCGAGGTCGCCGTCGCCGGCGGCGGCATAGACGTTGACGAGGACGCTGATCGTGTGCTTGAGGTGGTCGAACACGACCAGCACGTCGGAGAGCATGAGCGCCATGTCGGGCAGGCCGACCGGGTCGGGGTTGGGCTCGCCGAGCGGCTTGACCGTGCGCACGAGGTCATAGCCGAAGTAGCCGACGGCGCCGCCGGCGAAGGGCGGCATGTCCGGCCACGGCGCCTGGCGATGGCGCGCGACCTCGTCGGCGGCGAGCGCATAGGGATCGGATGGCTTGTCGCCGAGCGACCAGCGCACGACCTTGCGCGGGCGCACGCCGATGAACGTGTAGCGCCCGACCTGCTGGCCGCGCTCGGCGGACTCCAGCAGGAAGGCGGGGAACTCCGGCTCGCGGCCGCGCAGCTTCAGGAACGCCGACACCGGCGTCTCGGTGTCGTCGATGAAGCTGTGGCGCAGGGGGATGAGGTTGTAGTCGCGCGCGAGCGCGCGAACCTCGTCGAGGCTCGGCTCGACGTGCAGCGCCTGATCAGCGACGACGGCCATTGAGCACGATGCCGGCGTCGGCCAGCGAGCGCCCGCGGCTGCGCAGCAGCACGGCGAGGTGGTAGAGCACGTCGGCCGCCTCCGCGTCGACGCGCGCATCGCTCTCCTCGCGGACGGCGCGCGTGACCTCCTCGGCCTCCTCGCGGACCTTCTCCCCCGCAAGCGCCGGATCCTCGAGCAGCTTGACGGTGTAGGAGCCCTCGGGACGCTCGTCGGCGCGCCAGGCGAGCGTGCGCTCGAGCATCGCCAGCGCCTCGTGCGGCGCCGGCGGCTCCAGCTCGCCGTTGTGGAAGCAGGTCCGCTCGCCGGTGTGGCAGGCCGGTCCGCCGGGCTCGACGAGCGCGAGCAGCGCGTCGCCGTCGCAGTCCAGCCGCAGCGCCTTCACGACCTGCGTGTTGCCGCTCGTGGCGCCCTTGTGCCACTGCTCCTGACGCGAGCGGCTGTAGAGATGCAGCACGCCGCTCTCGCGCGTGCGCCGCACCGCCTCGGCGTTGGCGTAGGCGAGCGTCAGCACCTCGCCGGTGCGCCAGTCCTGCACGATGACCGCAACCAGGCCGTTGTCGTCGTAGGCGATCTCCATGGGCCGAAGAGTCTAGGCGCGGACGTGAACGCTCTCGAAGCCGAGCACCGTCGCGAGTACGTCGAAGTGGCGATCCTCGTGAAGCACACCGAAGCCGCGCTCAGCGGCGGCAGCGGCGATGAGGTAGTCCGCGGCCGGAATCCGCCGGCTGCCCCCGAGTGCTCGCGAAGCCGCGAGCGCCGCAGCACACGCCGCCGCGGTCACGGGCGCCTGCAGCAGCGCGGCCAGCGCCCCGTCGAGCGCTGCGAATCCGGCTGCGTCACGGGCACTCGCGAGAATCTCGAGCGCCGCCACCGGGCAGCAGGCCACGAGGCCGGCTCGCAGCGTCGCCTCCCAGCGTGGAAGCACGTCCGGCTCGCGCTGACGGACGAAAGCCGAGGTATCCACGACGAGCGGAATCCCCGGGCCGTAATGGCTCACACTGGCGGGTTCTCGCGCGCCGCGTGAAGCGCGCTCGCGGCATCGAGATCGAGATCCACGGTCCCGTGGGCCACCTGCAGCAGATAGTCCTGCGCCTCGTGGCGACGCCGCCGCTCGTCCCCAACCTCACGAGCTCCCCGCAGCGCGAGGTCCCGAATCAGGCGCGACCTGCTCGCCGGCCGCGGCTCGACGGCGGCCAACGCGCTCTCAAGCTCGGCATCGACCGTGACCTGCACGCGTGGGTGTGCTGTTGCCATGCCTGAGTGTACCGTCTGAGTGGTACACCACGTGCTGGCGATGGTCTGGCGGCGGTTAGCCTCCATCGCACGCCCGGTTGTACGGTGGGCAGGTGAAGAGCGCCGGACGACTGCTGCTGCTCGCCGGGGCCGCCGGCCTCGCGCTGTCGGTCCTGCTGCCGTGGGTCACGGTGAAGGGCCTGGCGCTGAACCTCGACCTCGGCGTCGTCGGCGCCGACATCACGCCGGGCTCGAGGACCGTCGCGGGCGTCGAGACCTCCGTCTGGCCCGTCGCCGTCGGGGTCGCTGCCGTGGTCTTCGTCCTCACGCTGCTGAACGTCGCCCGCATGCTGCTCGCCGTCCTCGGCCTGCTCGTGACCGCCGCCGGCGGCGGGCTGCTCTACTACACCGCGAACGTCATAGACATCGAGACGCGCGACGGTGGCCCCATCGCGCAGGCGATCGCCAACGCGGTCGTGGAGAGCTCGACCGGTCCCGGGCCGCCGCTCATCCTCGCCAGCGGGATCGCGATCCTCGCCGGCGCGCTGATGTCCTGATGCGGTGAGGCTCAGAGCCCCGCCAGCGCGTCCCGCACCGCGGCCGCGTCGGCCTGCTGCGCCAGCAGCGTGCGGGCGACGTCGAGGTCGCCGGAGCGGCGGACGGCGAGCGCCCCGCCGAGCCGGCCCTCGTGGAGGTACCAGACGCTGAAGGCGCCGGCGGCAGGATCGCCGTGGACGAGCTCCTCGTCCCAGGCGGGCGCCGGTCCGACGTACTCGAGCGTCGTCCAGTCGGCGAGATCCGACCAGAAGTACGGGATCTCCGCGTAGGGCTTCTCGGAGCCGAGCAGCGCCCGTGCGGCGTGCCGGCCCTGCGCCGCGGCGACCTCCTCGTGCTCGATCCGCAGCCGCCGGCCGTGCACGACGCTGTCGTACTCGCACATGTCGCCGGCGGCGAAGATCCCCGCCGCCGACGTCCGCAGAGCGCTGTCGCACGCCACGCCGCCGGTGACGCCGAGCTCGAGACCGGCCTTGCGGGCGAGCATGACGTCGGGGGTCGCGCCGACGCCGACGACGACGAGGTCGGCAGCGATGCGGCGGCCGTCCTCGCAGACCACGGCCGTGACCGGCGCGTCGTCGTCCCCCTCGCCGGCGAACTCCACGACGTCGGTGGACGCGACGATCTCGATGTCGTGCGCGGCGAGCAGGTCGTGCACGAACCGGCCGGCGACCGCTCCGAACCCGCGCTCGACCGGCAGGGCCTCCTGCATGACGAGCGTCACCCGCTTGCCGAGCAGGACCATCGACGACGCGACCTCCGTCGCGATGTACGAGCCGCCGACGACGACGACGCGCTCGGCCTCCGCCGCCGCGCCGCGCAGCTTGTCGGCGTTGCCGAGCGCGCGCAGGTAGTGGATCCCGTCGCGCTGACCGCCGTCCACCTGGAGCCGCCGTACCCCGGCCCCGGTCGCGAGCAGCGCCTGGCCGAAGCCCAGCTGCGTGCGGCCGAGCTTCGCGGTCCGCCCGGCCACGTCGAGGTCCATGACCGGCGTGCGGGTGCGCAGCTCGACATCGTGCTCGGCATACCACGACTCCGGGTGGACGAGCGTCGACGGCCGGTCCTCGCGGCCCTGGAGGTAGCCCTTCGTCAGCGGCGGACGATGGTAGGGCGCGTCCATCTCGCGCGTCACGACGACGATCGAGCCGTCGAAGCCGCGCTCGCGCAGCTCGGCGGCCGCGCTCGCCGAGGCGATGCCGCCGCCGATGAGCAGGATGTCCGTCGTGGGGTCGGTCACGGGGAGCGCATCCTAGATGCGTGCGGCGGCACGGGTCGCTACTCGATCCCGAGCCGATCCAGCAGCGCGTCGTCGGCGCGCCAGCGGCGGCGCACGCGCACCGACAGGTCGAGGTGCACGCGCGAGCCGAGATGGCGCTCGAGCTCGCGCCGCGCCGCCGTGCCGATCGCCTTGATCATCGTGCCCTGCGCGCCGATGAGGATGCCCTTCTGGGATTCGGCCTCGACCCACGCCAGCGCCCGCACGCGGACGAGGTCCGTGCGCGAGTCGTCGACGTCCTCGACGACGACCTCGACGGCGTGCGGCACCTCCTGGAACGTCCGGCGCAGGACCTGCTCGCGGATGAGCTCGGCGATCACGACCGCCTCCGGCTGGTCTGAGGCGTCGCCGGGATCGAAGAGGAACGGGCTCTCGGGCAGGAGGCCGACGAGGTGCTCGACGAGCGGCAGGACGCCGGTGCCCTTGCGCGCCGAGATCGGGAAGATCTCATCGGAGACGCCGAGCTCCGCGGCCGCCTGCAGCGCTGCGAGGGTGTGCGCGCGGTCGAGGCGATCGATCTTGTTGACCGCGATCGCGACCGGCACGTCGGCGCGCGCGAGCGCGGCGGCGATGAAGCGGTCGCCGGGGCCGACGCCCTGCTCGCCGTTGAGCAGCAGCAGCGCGGCGTCGGCGTCGGCGAGCTCGCGCTCGACGCGACTTTGCATGCGCTGGGTCAGCGCGTCGCGCGGGCGCTGCACCCCGGGCAGGTCGACGAGCACGAGCTGAGCGTCGCCGCGCATGGCGATGCCGCGGATCGCCCGGCGCGTCGTCTGCGGCTTGTCGGAGACGATCGCGACCTTCTCGCCGACGATCGCGTTGACGAGCGTCGACTTGCCGACGTTCGGGCGCCCGCCGAGCGCGACGAAGCCCGCCCGCGTGCTCATCGCGGCGGGCCGGGCGTCACCCAGGTCATGAGCTCGCGCTGCAGCGCGAGCATCTCACCGTCGTCGGTCTCGTGGTCCATGCCGGCGAGGTGCAGGGCGCCGTGGAGGATCGCCTCGCGCAGGTCGACCGTGTGCGGCGGGCAGATGACGATGTCGCCGAGCTCGCGCGGGCCCGGCGACGGCTCGGCGCCGTCGATCGGGAACGACAGGACGTCGGTCGGCTCGTCCTTGCCGCGGTGGGCGGCGTTGAGCTCGGCGATCCGCTCGGCGCTGACGAACTCGACCGCGACGTGGCCGCTCTCGATGCCGGCGGAGGCGAGAGCCAGCGCGATGAGGCGCTCGATCTCCTCGAGCGCGACGCGGCTGGGGCCGAGGACCTCGATCTCGAGCAGCTGCTCCGGGCCGCCGGCCGTCAAGCGCGTCGGCGGTCCGCGGGCCTGAGCTCGGACGTCCTGCTCTCGGCGTGCTCGGCGTACGCCTCGACGATCCGCTGCACGAGCCGGTGGCGCACGACGTCCTCGCCGCCGAAGCGGACGAACTCGATCCCCTCGATGCCCTCGAGGACGTCGGACACGACGACGAGCCCGGAGCCCTCGTTCTTGGGCAGGTCGATCTGCGTGATGTCGCCCGTGACGACCATCTTCGAGTTGAAGCCCAGGCGGGTGAGGATCATCTTCATCTGCTCGGGCGTCGTGTTCTGGGCCTCGTCAAGGATGATGAAGCTGTCGTTGAGCGTGCGCCCGCGCATGAACGCCAGCGGCGCGACCTCGATCTGGCCGCGCTCGAGGTACGTCGAGACCTTCTCGGCGTCGAGCATGTCGTGCAGGGCGTCGAAGAGCGGCCGCAGATAGGGATCGATCTTCGCCATGAGGTCGCCGGGCAGGAAGCCGAGGCGCTCGCCGGCCTCGACCGCCGGGCGCGTGAGGATGATCCGGTTGACCTCGCGGCGGCTGAGCGCGGCCGCCGCCAGCGCGACGGCGAGGAACGTCTTGCCGGTGCCGGCGGGGCCGATCCCGAACGTGATCGTGTTGCGGCGGATCGAGTCGACGTAGCGCTTCTGGTTGACGGTCTTCGGCGCGACCTGCTTGGAGCGGTGGCGCCAGACGACGTCCTCGAGGATCTCCGCCGGCGAGCGGTGCTGGTCGAGCGCGCCCGTGACGGCGGCGATCGTGCCCGGAGCGATGTCGTGGCCCTGCTCGATGAGGGCGGCGAGCTCGCGCACGACGATCTCGGCCGCGCGCACGGCCTCGGGCTCGCCGTCGAGCGTCACGACGTTGCCGCGGAGGAAGAGGTCGCACTCGACGTGGCCCTCGAGCGCGCGCAGGACCGCATCGCCGCTGCCGGCGAGATCCGTCGCCGCCTCGTTGGACAGCTCGATCTGGCTACGCACCCAGCGCCTCCCGGACGAGCGCCGAGACACGCTTGCCGTCGGCACGTCCGTCGACCCTCGCCATCGCCGCCTTCATGACGCGGCCCATGTCCCTCTGCGACGAGGCGGCCGTCTCGGCGACCGCGGCGGCGGCGATCGCGCGCAGCTCGTCGTCGCCGAGCTGCGCGGGCAGGTAGCCCTCGATCATGCGGGCCTCGGCCTCCTCGCCGGTGGCGAGCTCGTCGCGGCCGGCCTCGCGGAAGGCACTGGCGGCTTCCAGCCGGCGCTTGCGCTCGCGGCGCAGGACGGCGAGCTCGTCGCCGTCGCCCTCCTTCGCGGTCTTCTGCAGCTCGCTGAGCACGAGCCGCAAAGCGCCGACGCGATCCTTCTCCCCCGCCTTCATCGCGGCGGCGAGATCCTGCTTCACCGTGTCGGCAAGCGTCATCTGCGTAGCAGCATACGCGCCGTGCGGCGGAAGGACTCAGGCCTTCAGCGACGGCGGCGCGCTCGCCTCCGGCACGGCGCCGTTCGCGCCGTCGCCCACGACCTCGTCGGCGAGCGTCGGCGGCGTGCCGAGGCGGCCGAGCTCCGCCGTGTCGCGGCCGAAGAGCAGCCCGATGTTCCAGTCGACGAGCAGCCGTGCGCGGCGACCGACCCCCGGCATCATCGCGAGGTGGTAGGTGCGCGCGAGGATCCACGCGGGCGTGCCGCTCCACGTGATCGGGCCGGTCGTTGCGACGGCCTTACGGCGTCCCATGTCGACGAAGACGCCCTTCGTCTTGTAGGTGAACCTGCGCCGGCGGCCGGCACCCCCGAGCGCGGCGGCGACGTTGCGCCCGACGACGCGGCCCTGGCGGATGGCGTGCTGCGCCGTCGGAGGGCAGGGCATGCCCTTGCGCGCCGGGTCGGGCACCGCGGCGCAGTCGCCGATCGCCCAGACGTTGTCGAAGCCCTGCACCTGCAGGCGGCTGTCGGCGACGATCCGGCCGCGCTCGTCGAGCGGCAGGCCAAAGCGCGCGATGACCGGGTGGGGCTTGACGCCGGCCGTCCAGACGAGCGTCCGCGTCGGGACCACCTCGCCGTCGCTGAGGCGCGCGCTGTCGGCCGTCACCTCCTCGAGCGTGGTCCTCGTGCGGATCTCGATCCCGCGGCCACGCAGCTCGCGCACGGCGAACTCGGCCAGCTTGGGGCCGATCTCGGGCATGACGCGCTCGGTCGCCTCGACGAGGATCCAGCGCATCCCGGTCACGCTGCAGCGGGGGTAGAGCTCCATGACGTCGCCGGTGAAGTCCTGCAGCTCGGCGAGGCCCTCCAGGCCGGCGTAGCCGGCGCCGACGAAGACGTACGTCAGGTACTCGCGGCGCGCGTCGCCGTCCTCGAGCGTTTCGGCGACAGCGCAGTTCCTCCTGCGGGCCGTCCAGCGAGCGGACATGCAGGACGTTGCGCTCCGGCGCGGCGCCGACGATCCTGCCCAGGCGCAGGTGGATCGACGAGTCGAGCTCCTCACGCAGCGGCACGACGACGTGGCGCGGCTCGAGCGTGCCCGCCGCCGCGCCGGGCAGCAGCGGCGTGTAGAGCATGAAGTTGTCCTCGGTGACGAGCCGGACGCGGGCGCTGTGGGGCGGCAGGATCCGCGCGAGCGTTCGCGCCGCGTAGAAGCCGCCGAAGCCGCCGCCGGCGATGAGGACGTTCCAGGCCATCCGCTGCGGAGGCTAGCCAAACGACCGGCTGACGGTGCGTCCGTCGATCCTCGTCGAGACGCGGGCCGTGTCCATGTCGAACAGCCCGATGCGCACGTCGATGAAGCTGCCGGAGGAGTCGGGCTGCAGCGTACGGATCTTGCCGCCGACCGTGACCCGCACCGGCCGCGCCGCGCGTACGAGCCCGTAGACGATCGTGCGCGGCTCGGGGCCCCCGCGGAGATGGGCGGCGACGACCAGGCCCACGCGGCGCAGCGAGCCGCAGGCGCCGGGCAGGGCGCTCGGACGCTTGCGCCGGAACGTCCGACGATCGTAGGTCCCGAGCACGCCCTCGCGCAGGCGCCCGAGGGCGATGCACTCCAGATCGTCGCGGTTCGTGAAGGCGCGCATGGCCCACGGCGGGCCGCCGCTCGGGTCCGGCGTCGCGCTCGACGGGATCACACCGAGATCGGCGGCCGGAGCCACCTTCTCCGGGATCGTCTCGCGCGGCTCGTCGGCGCCCTCGCGGTCGAGCACGCGCTGGGCGACCGCCACCCCGCCGGCGGAGACGATCGCCGCCACGGCGACGAGCAGCCAGCGCCGGAAGCGCCCGCGCCGCAGGCGCTGCGCGACGCGGCGCTCGACCTCGATTTCGCGCTGCGCCGCCTCGTGGAGCTGGTCCTGTAGCTCGCGCAACGCGGGTGGAAGCTCGTCCTGGCTCATGCGTCGGCCAGCACGTCTTCGACCTTGTTGCCGAGCAATCCTTGCATCGTCTTCAGCCCACGGGAGACCCGTGCGCGGATGACGTCCGGTGTCGTCCCGAACTCCACGGCGATCTCGGCGTACTCGCGCTCCTCCAGGACGCGCGCGCGGATCGCGGCCGCCTGCTCGGGCCGCACCGCGTCGAGCGCCTCCGCCAGGCGCACGCGCAGCGCCTCGATGCCGGCCTGATGGTGCAGGTACTCGATGTCCTCCGTGCCGAGGCTCGGCCGCTCAATCCCCAGGCGCGCGACCGCCGCCCGCTCGATGCGCCCCTTGCGCCAGTACGCGTGCAGCAGGCTGCGCGCGATCGCGAACAGCCAGCCCTGCTCCTCCTGCGCGCTGTCACCGCGGAACTGGCGCCGGCGCTCCAGCGCGAGCGCGAACGTCTCCGCCGTGAGGTCGAACGCGATCTCGGGATCGAACACGCGGCGCAGGAAGTAGACCGAGACGCGCCGGACGTAGTGCTCGTAGAAGGCAGCGTAGGCGGCGGCGTCGTCGACGCTGCGCGCAAGGAGCGATTTACGGGTACTGCCGCACTCGGCGGGTCTCACCTAGGCCACTTCATAGACCTTGCCACGCCGCCGCGGGGCCAAACGGTCACAAGCGCACCGGCTGCGTCTCGTAGGGGGCATGATCGGGGGGTCGGATGCTCACGCGCGCCAGCTGACGGTGCCGCTGCTGCTGCTGGTGCTCTTCTGCGCCTTCGGCTTCGGGGCGCTCGTGCGTGTCGCGTTCGCGGACCACTTCCACGTCACGTGCGTTCCCCACGGATTCGTTCATGGAGACAGCCTCACAGACGGCTCGTTCTTCAGTCGCGTCGATCCCGGCTGCGGATCGACGGTGCGCCGCTGCGACCTCTACACCTCGGGCTCGTACCTCGGCGGCCAGATCGTCACCGGCACGACCGCGACGTGCATGGCCTGGTCTGTCGACTACGGCCACGTCTCGGAGTGCGCCTCGACGGCGCACGTGGAGAGCGTCGGCGTCTTCTCCAGGCATCACCACAAGCCCGAGAACTGGTGCGGCTGACCCGGCCCGTCAAGCTCGGCGCGGCGGCGCTCGGCGCCGGCGTGCTCGGGGTGTCCGCGGGGTCGGCCGTCGTCGGCGGCTCGCGGGGACCAACGCCGCCCAGCCTCGTGCCGGTGGCCGGCAGCGAACGTGTCGGCCCGATCGTCCCCGACCCGGTCGGCGGCCGCGACTGGGCGGTGCGCGTCTACATGAGCACCAGTGGCGCCAGCTGCGCCGAGGTCGGACGGGTGGCCGGCGGTCGCTTCGGGCAGGAGGACGCGAGCGGCACCTTCCACC
>JBPCJA010000300.1:0-32800 GCA_051005755.1 Solirubrobacteraceae bacterium | reverse complement strand
GGGAGCGCTGCGCTTCGCCCGGCTGCAGGCCGCCGGCGGCGCGCTGACGCTGGCGGTCCACCGCGGCGCCGCGCCGGCGTGCGCGCTGCTCGGACTGACGAGCGCCGCGACCGGCCACGCGGCGATCGCCGCAGGCGCGGCGCTGGCGATCACGTACGCGGTGGCGCAGACGACGCTCGTCGCGCTGCCTGCCGCCACGCGCGCGTTCCCCCGCGATCGCACGGGTGCCGAGGCCGCGCTGCGGCGGGTGGCCCTCGTATGCGGCGCGATCGTCGTGCCGGCGTGCGCACTGCTCGCGCTCGCCGCCGACCCGCTGCTGGCCGCGGCGCTCGGGGAGGAGTTCCGGGACGCCGCCGGGCCGTTGCAGATCGCGCTCGGCGCCGCTGCGCTGGCACCGCTGTGGGCACTCGCGACCCAGCTCGCCGCGCTGCGCGATCGCCCCGGCGCGTCGCTGGCGGGCGCCGTCGCGGGGGCGGTCACCTTCGCGGCGACCGCCGTGCTGGCGATCCCGCGGGCGGGAGCAAGCGGAGCGGCGGCGGCGATGCTCGCCGGCGTCGTCGCCACGGTGGCCGCCACGGGGGCCGTGCTGCGCGCGGCGCGTGAGGCGCGGTCGTGACATCGCGTCGTTGCTGCACCGTGGTCAGCGTCGAGCCGGAAGGCAGGCTCTCGCGGTGAGCGACGGCCCGGCGCTGTCGGTCGTCGTGCCGACGCGCGATCGCCCGGCTGCGCTCGCCCGCTGCCTCGGCGCGCTCGCGCGTCAGACGGCGCCGTCGCTGGAGGTCGTCGTCGTCGACGACGCCTCGGACGATGCCCGCGCCGTCCGTGACGCGATCGCGAGCGCCTGCCCGACCGCACGCGTCGTACGGGGCGCGGGGCGAGGACCGGCCGCTGCGCGGAACCTCGGGGTGCGGGCCGCCCGCGGCGCGATCGTCTGCTTCACCGACGACGACTGCCATCCCGATCCGGAGTGGGCCGAGCGTCTCGCGGCCGCGTGCGACGGCGGCGCGGCGGCGGGCACGACGCTCGCCGATCCCGCCGCGGGACGCTGCGCCGCGGCGGCGCAGCTGCTGACGCAGGTGCTGCAGGTGGCGTCGCTGCGGAAGGACTCCGGCAGCCTGGGCTTCGCCCCCACGTGCAACCTCGCCTGTGCGACGGACCTTGCGCGCGCGCTTGCGTTCGACGAGTCCTTCCCGGTGGCCGCCGGTGAGGACCGCGACTGGTGCGCGCGGCTGGCCCAGGCGGGCGCGCGGCTGCACTACGTACCGGCGGCGACCGTCGTCCACCGGCCGCAGCTCGGGCTGCGCGGCCTGCTGCGACAGCAGTGCCGCTACGGGCGCGGGGCCGTCCGCTTCCGCCGGGCCGGGGGCGGGCTGGCCGGGGCCGCGTACCACGCCCAGCTCGCGCGTGAGTGCGCGCGCGCGGGCCCGGGTGTGGCCGGACTCGTCGTGGTCGCGCAGGCGGCGGTCGCCGCGGGCGCCGTCCGGGAGCTCGCCGCCCGCCGGAGCTCAGGGCGCTGACAGCAGCGGCTCGCCCGCGAGCCCTTCCCCGTCGACGCCGCAGACGGCCGCGATCGTGCTCGCCACGTCGGCGAGACGAGGCCGACGGGTCGGCGCGCGAGGCGCCGAGGCACCCGGCGCGACGACGGCCCACGCGTCGCCCGGAGTGTGGTTGCCCGAGCGCCCGCTGCCCGTCCCGCGACGCAGGACGTCGCCGAAGCTCGGCGAGTGCACGCCGGCGAGCGTCGTCGCCGGCCGCTCGCTCCACTGCACGACGAGGTCCGGGAGCCGGCTGGTGCGAGCGCCGTCGTGGTGCTCGGCGACGCGCTCCGAGCGCGCGACGGCCGGCTGCCCGTCCGGATCGCGAAACGTCCCCAGCCCGGCGGCGATCAGGGTCAGCAGCTCATCGGCCTCGGCCTCCTCGACGATCCCCTCGCGCTCGCGGCCGCGGAGGTTCAGGCGGACGTAGCCCTGGTTGTCGGCGGGGTGAGCGAACGCCGCCGTCTGCGACCAGTCGATGCCGCGCAGCTCCAGGCGGGCGGTGAGCTCGAGGGCCGCGCGGTCGGGCAGCGCCCGCGCGATTGCGCCGCGCGCGCCGGGCGGGATCGCCGCGCGCAGGCGCCAGATCGCGCCCGCTCCGTTGGCGGACGGCAGCGCGCCGCCGGCCAGCACGGCGGCGAGCATCTGCGGCAGCAGGTCGGCGCGGGAGCTGTTGACGTCCATCCCGACGGCGGAGGCGACGACGACGTCCGTGCCGGGCTCCAGCGCCGCGAGCACTCGACCGAAGGCGGTGTCGACGGCCTCGTAGACGTCGGCGAGCGCGCCAGCCAGCAGCGCTCGGTCGCGGCCGGCGGGCGCCTCGGCGAGCTGGGACAGATCCCAGAACTGATGGCCGGCGAGATGGGCGGCGCTGAACGTCAGCCAGGCGAGGTCGTAGCGCTCGCGCGCGAGCAGGTCGACGGCCGCCGCCACGACCCGCGCCGGAGCGGCGACCAGCTTCTCGCGCAGGGCGAGCAGCTCGCGAACCGTCGGCCGGCCGAAGATCTCGGTCGCGTGCGGGCCGCGCCCGTGGCGGTCGGCGAGCGTGGCGGCGGCAGCGCGCGGCAGCGACCAGCGCGGCAGCACCACGCGGTCGACGAACTGCCAGCCGCAGACGTAGGTCCCCTTCCAGTCGCGTGGCGGGCGGCTCTCGTAGGGATCGAGCGCCAGGGTCCGCCGGCCGGCGCGCGCCAGGCGCTCCCAGATCGCGGGCGGCGCCGGGAAGGCCGTCATGTAGCGCGCGCGCTGGGCGCCCGCGTCCCATTGGAAGGGATAGAACAGGCCGTGGTCGGCGAGCTCGATCCCGCTGTAGAGCGTGTGGAACGCGCCGGCGGCGAAGTGCGCCGCCGGCGTCTCGAGGTCCGTCCGCAGACCGCGCGCGATGAGCCCCGCAAGCACCGGCAGCCGTCCCTCGGCGAGCATCCGATCGAGCACGGCGACGCTCGCCGCGTCGAACTGCAGCACGCAGATCACGGCGTGTCCACCGCCTGCAGCGTCACGCCCTCGACGGCCATGGTCTCCCCGCCGATCGCGTCCGAGCGGCGCGCGGCGTCGAGCACGCACATGACCGCGGCGCCCTCGCCGGCGGTCGCCAGCGGACCGGGATCCTCGCCGCGCAGGGCACGGCCGTACGCCTCGAGCTGCGCGGTGAGCGAGCGCACGAGCGGGTGGATGCCCGGCAGCATCCGCGCTGCCAGACCGCGGGCGCGTCCTCCGCGCTCGGCGCGCGCGACGCGCCGACCGCCGGCGTCGCGGATCTCGACGACCTCGCGGTGCGCGCGGTCGGTCGCGCACTCGATCCGCACGCGGGCGCGCGAGGTCGCAAGCTCGATGCCGGCGCGCTCGCGCGCCGCGTGCGCGCGGACGGCGAGCGGCAGCGCCCCGGTGAGGTGGAGCGCAAGGTCGACGAGGTGCGGGCCGAGGTCCAGCAGCGCGTCGTCGCCGCCCGCCACCGGGCGCCATGACCTGCGCCGGTAGTGCAGGACCATCCGCAGCTCGAGCTCGCCGGCGAGCGGCACGCGCCCCGCAAGCTCGAGGCCCTGGTCGAAGCGGCGGTTGAACCCGATCCAGGGGGCGGGCGTCAGCGCCATGAGGCGCAGCGCGCCGGCGGCGTCGGGCGCCGGCGGCTTCTCGACGAGCGCGGTGAGGCCGGCCTCCGCGACGGCCGTGACCACCTGCTCGTGGTGCTCGGCGCCCGCGCAGACGACGATCCCGTGCAGCGCGGTCGCGGCCAGCAGCTCGCTCAGCCGTGCGTGCGCCGAGGCTCCGAGCTTCTCCGCGACGAGGCCGCGGCGGTCGCGGTCGGGGTCGCTGACGGCGACGATCTCGACGCCCGCGGCCGCGCGCGCGGCCGGTGCGTAGCCGAGCTCGGCGAGCCGTCCGCAGCCGACGAGCCCGAGCCGCACGGGTCCGCCGATCATCCTCGCCTCCCGCGCGCCCACAGCGCCACGCCGGCCGGCACCGACGCGATCGCGACGAGGTGGTGCACGAGGTGCAGCGGCACCCCGGCGAGCGCGAGCCGCAGGCCGCCGCTGCGGCGCAGCAGGACGTAGAAGCGGGCGTTGGGCGCGACCATCGCCGCGAGCGCGGCAGCGGCGAGGCGAGGCCGCCCCGTGACCGCGGCGCCCGTCGCCAGCACGGCGGCCACGGCGGCGGCCCGGTGGCGCCACGCAAGGTTCAGCGAGCCGCCGACGGCCCCGCGCTCGAGCTGGAGCGCGATCCAGGGCGCACCGCGCGCGGAGAGGTCGGTGCGCACCATCGCGCGCAGCGTCCAGCGCTTGAGGTGCGTGCCGCGCGCCGCCGGCTCCAGCGCGATCCGGCGGCCCGCCGCGCACAGCCGCATGCCGAGCTCGATGTCCTCGATCGACGGACGCGGGAAGCGCTGCGCGTCGAAGCCGCCGACGGCGTCGAACGCGTCGCGGCGGATCGCGCCGAGCCCCGCCCAGAACGTCGTCGCCGGTCCCGGCGAGCTGACGTGCACGTGGTGGTGCAGGAGGTTGCGAAAGCGCGACACCGTGGCAGGCGCCGCGGGACGCTCGTCGTAGGCCCCGAACACGGCATCCAGGCCGGGGTCGCGATCGAGCGCCTCGCGCAGCCGGCGCAGGGCGTCGGGATGGACCTCGACGTCGGCGTCGACGAAGACGAGGATCTCGCCGCCGCCGCGGGCGGCGCCCGCGTTGCGCGCCGCCGCCGGGCCGGCGCCGGCCGGCCCGGTGACGGTCTCCACGGCGTGAGGCTCGTCGGAGCGTCCCAGGGCGGCCAGGCAGCGCGGCAACGTGGGGGGGCGATCGGTCGCTGGGATCACAATGGTCAGCAAATTAGGAGAGCCTAAGTTAGAGTGGCCTAACATGGATGCGGGGAGCGAAGGGCCGATCGCCGTTCTGGGCGCGGGGCCGGCCGGACTGACGGCAGGCTACGTGCTCGCCCGCGGCGGCAACCCGGTCGTCGTCTGCGAGGCAGGCGCGCAGGTGGGCGGGCTCGCCCGCACCGTCGTCCGGGACGGCTACCGTTTCGACCTCGGGGGCCATCGCTTCTTCACGAAGTCCGACGAGGTGCGCCAGCTCTGGCAGGAGGTGCTCGGCGACGAGCTGCTCCTGCGGGCGCGACTGTCGCGGATCTTCTGGCGCGGGCGCTTCATCGACTATCCGCTGCGCCTGCACGACGTCGTGCGCAAGGTCGGGCCGATCGAGCTCGGGCGCTGCGCGACGTCATATGCGGCTGCGCGCGCGCGAAGCCGCCGCGAGGCCGAGACGTTCGAGGAGTGGGTCTGCGACCGCTTCGGACGGCGCCTGTTCGAGCTCTTCTTCAGGTCCTACACCGAGAAGGTGTGGGGCGTACCTAGCTCGGAGATCCGCGCCGAGTGGGCCGCGCAGCGGATCCGCAGCCTTTCGTTTGGCCGCGTCGTGCGAGCGGCGCTGCTCAACGACGGAGCGGAGGTGCACAGCCTCATCGAGCAGTTCCACTACCCGCGGCTCGGGCCAGGCCAGATGTGGGAGGCGATGGCGGCCGAGATCGTCGCCGCGGGCGGCGAGCTGCGTCTCGGCGCCCACGTCAGCCGGATCGAGCTGGGTAGCGCCGGCGTCGTCGCCGTCGTGGCCGGCGGCGAGCGCCTGAAGTGCGCCCGCGCCATCTCGTCGCTGCCGCTGCGCGACGTCGTCGCGCTCGCCGACCCCCCGCCACCGCCCGACGTGCTCGCCGCGGCGCGCGGGCTGCGCTACCGCGACTTCGTCACGGTCGCGCTCGTCGTCCGCGGCGACGACCTCTTCCCGGACAACTGGATCTACGTCCACGACCCCGGCGTCCAGGTCGGCCGGATCCAGAACTTCCGCGCCTGGAGCGAGGCGATGGTGCCCGACCCCGAGTGCACCTGCGTCGGCTTGGAGTACTTCTGCTTCGAGGGCGACGAGCTGTGGAGCTCGAGCGACGAACGGCTCGTGGAGCGCGCGACGCGCGAGCTCGAGCAGGTCGGCCTCGCCGAGGCCGGCCGCGTGCAGGCCGGCCACGTGGTGCGCGTCCCGAAGGCCTATCCGATCTACGACGCGGAGTACGAGGCGCGCGTGCGCACGATCCGCGACTGGCTCGCACAGATCCCCGGCCTCCAGCAGATCGGCCGCAACGGGCTGCACCGCTACAACAACTCCGACCACTCGATGCTCACCGCGCTGCGCGCCGTCGAGAACGTCTGCGCCGGCACGAGCCATGACCTGTGGGCGGTGAACGCCGACGGCGTCTACCACGAGGAGGCCGAGGTGCGCCACGCGCGCCAGCCCTACCTGCGCGCACCGGAGACGCCGGCCGTCGCCGCCGGGCAGCCGAGCGAATAGGCGCCCCACTCGCCGCGTTCGCCCAGCTCCGCCGCGACCGCCCGCACCTCCTCACGCAGTCCCGGCGAGGCCTGCGGGCCGATGATGAAGGCACCCGACTCGCGCGGCCTGACGCCGAAGCTCACGACGCTCGAGAGCGGCACGTCCAGCTCCCACGCGAGCGCGGTGCGGACGAGCACGTCGCTCGTCGCCAGGCGGCCGCAGCGCAGCAGCGGGTCGCCGCCGACGGCACGCGTGAGGGCGCGCACGCGGTCGTGGGAGTCGCCGATGCGCGCGGTGGTGCGCAGCGCGTGCGGCAGCTCGGCCGCCCGCCCGGGGAGCTGGAGCGCCGTGACGAGCGCCAGCGCGACCCCGAGCGCGGCAGCCGCGGGCACACGGCGCGAAGCGAGGAGGCGGGCGAGCCCGACGCCACCGAGCACGCCGACGAGCGCCGCTGCCGGCGCCATGAAGCGCGGCAGGCCGGGGAAGCCCGCCGCCGCCATGGCCGCGACGATCGCGATCCACGCGAGCGCGCCCGTGCCGAGCGCCAGCAGGCGCCGGTCGCGACCGGCAACGGCCAGGAGCGCCAGTGGCCACGCGGCGAGGAGCGGCAGCGCCGCGGCGCGACCGAGCACCTCCCACAGGCCCCCGCCGCCGCGCTGCGCGCGCCCGGCCGACCCGAGCGCGTCGCCGGACGCGAGCAGATCCGGGCCGAGCCAGAGCGCCAGCAGCGCAAGCGCGAGCGCCGCGAGCAGCGGACGCGTCGCGGGCAGCGTGCGCCAGCACCAGAGGCCGTACGCCGCCAGCAGCGGCCAGACCTCCGGTCGCACGAGGCCGGCGAGCGCGCCGAGCGCGAGCGCGAGCCGCGGCCGGCCGCCGAACTGCGCGCGCACGGCGCCGAGCACGAGCGCGACGAGCAGCGGCTCGGACATGCCGCCGGCCGCCTGGCGCGCCCACATCGTCACCGGATCGGCGAGCAGGGCGAGCGAGCCGGCCGCGAAGGCCGCGGCGGCGAGCCGTGCACCACGTCCGCTGCCGGCGGACAACCGGTAGGCCAGCTCGCCGGCGAGCACGAGCGCGAGCAGCCAGGCCGCGCGGACGAGCACGAGCCACAGCTCCGGTGCCGCGTCTCCGGCGATCGACAGCGGCACCGCGAGCGCGACGGTCAGCGGCTTCCATGACGGACCGGAGGAGATGTCCAGCCCCAGGCCGGCGAGCTGACGGCCCCAGACGAGCCAGGCCCAGGCGTCGTAGACGGGCTCGTGCCCGAGCGCCAACGAGCCCGCGGCCAGCGCGAGGCAGACAGCAGCGGCAGCTACGAGGTGTCGAATCGTCATCGCAAAGCCCTTAGGCTGCCCTAAGATCTGGTCTAACGGCAGGCCACGTCCGTCGCGACCCCGATTCGAGGAGCAGCATGATAGTCCGTCGAGCCTCCGCAGTTCACGCCGCGCTCGCCGCGGTGGCGGTTTTCGTCGTGGTCGTGCTGGCGGCCTGCGGATCCTCCGGCAGCGAGTCCGACGAGCTGACGCTGTACTCCGGGCGGATCGCGCCGATCCTCGGCCCGGCGATCAAGCAGTACGAGACGGCGTCGGGCACCAAGGTCAAGGTGCGCTACGGAGACAGCCCGTCGCTCTCCGCGCAGATCACCGAGGAGGGCAAGAACTCACCCGCCGACGTCTTCTTCGCCCAGGATGCGGGCTCGTTGGACGCGGTCGAGAAGCAGGGACTGCTGGCGCCGCTGCCGGCCGAGGTCCTCGCGCGGGTCCCCAGGCACTTCCGGTCTGTGAGAGGGCGCTGGGTCGGCGTCACCGGGCGTTCGAGGATCATCGCCTACGGGCCGAAGGTCAAGCGCTCCGAGCTGCCCGACTCGCCGCTGAAGCTCACCGATCCGAAATGGCGCGGACGCGTCGGCTGGGCGCCGACGAACGCCTCGCTGCAGGGCTACATCACGGCGCTGCGGCTCGTCGAGGGCGAGGACGTCGCGAAGAAGTGGCTCGAGGGGATGGTCGCCAACAAGACCCAGGCCTACGACAGCAACATCCCGGTCCGCGACGCGATCGCCAAGGGCGAGATCGACCTCGGTCTCATCAACCACTACTACGTCGCCGAGGCCGTCGCCGAGGATCCGAACTATCCGGTCAAGGTGCACTTCCCGCCGAAGGACCTCGGCTCGCTCGTCAACGTCGCGGGCGTCGGGGTCCTCGCCTCCAGCAAGCACAAGGCCGAGGCGCTCGCGTTCGTGCGCGCGATGCTCTCCAAGAGGTCGCAGAGGTACTTCGCCGACAGCTCGAAGGAATACCCGCTCATCAGCGGCGTGCAGCCGCCGAGGGAGCTCACGCCGCTGGAGGACATCCCGTCTCCGAAGATCGACCTCGCCAAGCTCGGCGACCTACCGGGGACGCTGAAGCTCATGCGGGAGACGGGCGCGCTGTGAGGCGCCCCGTGTGATGGACGCCGCCGCGGCAGCGCGGGCGGGCGGGCGCGGGTTACGGCGGCTGTCGCCCGCGCGCCGGCTCTTCGGCACGCGGCGCCCGCCGGTCGTCCTGCTCGGCCTCGGCGCCGTCATCGGACTGGCTTCGGCGCTGCCGGCGCTCTACCTCGCGGTCACGGTCCTCGACGACGGGCGCGCCGCGCTCGACGCGGTGCTCACGCAGCGCACGCTCGGCCTCGTCCTGCGCAGCCTCGGGCTGGCAGCGGCGGTCACGGGGGCAGCGATCGCGATCGCCGTGCCGCTCGCGTGGCTGACGGTGCGATCGGACCTTCCGGGCCGGCGGGCATGGGCCACGCTGGCGACGCTGCCGCTCGTGATCCCGAGCTACATCGGCGCATATGTCTTCGCCTCCGCGCTCGGCCCGCGCGGGCTGCTCGAGCAGCTGCTGGCGCCACTCGGCGTGCAGGAGCTGCCGTCGTTCTACGGCTTCTGGGGCGCGTGGCTCGTGCTGACGCTCTTCACGTATCCCCTCGTGCTCATCCCGCTGCGGGCGGCGCTGCGGCGGACGGACCCGTCGCTCGAGGAGGCCGCGCGCGTCATGGGCCGCCGCCCGGCGGAGGTCTTCCGCAGCGTCGTGCTGCCCCAGCTCGCGCCGGCGATCGGCGCCGGCGCCGTCCTGGTCGCCCTCTACGCGCTGAGCGACTTCGGGGCCGTCTCGATCATGCGCTTCAACTCGTTCACGCGCGACATCTACATCGCCTACCAGTCGGGCTTCGGGCGCACACAGGCGGCGGCGCTCGGGATGGTGCTCGTGCTCATCATGTTCGCGCTCTTCGCCGTGTATGCGCGCGTGCGCGGCGCGCGCACGTTGCATCGCTCAAGCCCCGGCACACAGCGCCCGACGGCACCCGTGCGGCTCGGGCGCTGGCGCTGGCCGGCGCTCGGGTTCTGCACCGCGATCGTGACCGTCGCGCTCGTGCTGCCCGTCGGCGTGCTCGTCTACTGGTCGACGAAGCAGGTCGCCAGCGGCCTGGAGATCGGGCCGCTGCTCACGAACGCCGGCCACTCGCTTCTCGCCGCGGCTGCGGCAGCCGCCGCGGCGGCGTTCGCGGCGATCGTCGTCGCGCTGCTGTCGGTGCGCTACCCGGGCTTTGCGACGCGGGTCATCGAGCGTGTGGGCTACACCGGCTACGTCCTGCCGGGGATCGTGGTGGCGCTCGCGCTCGTCTTCTTCAGCACGCGCGTCGCGCTGCCGCTCTACCAGACGCTGGCGCTGCTCGTCTTCGCGCTGACGATCCACTACCTCCCGCTCGCGGTCACGCCGATCGGCACCTCGCTGCTGCAGGTGCCCCCGCGACTCGAGGAGGCGGCGCGCGGGCTCGGGCGCAGCCCGCTCGCGGTCTTCCGGACGATCACGACGCCGCTCGTGGCGAGCGGCGTCCTCGGCGGGACCGCGCTCGTGTTCCTCCACGCGATCAAGGAGCTGCCCGCGACGCTCCTGCTCGCGCCGATCGGATTCGACACGCTCGCGACCGACGTCTGGCACCAGACGACGTTCGGCTTCTACGAGGCCAGCGCCATCCCGGCGCTTTTGCTGCTCCTCATCGCGGCGCCGCCGCTGTACCTTCTCAGCCAGAAAGGGGACGTGAGCTGAAATGACCGCCGACGGGAACGGATTCGCGCCGCCGGACGTGGGGCTGCGCCTGCGGGGCCTCGAGAAGTCGTTCGGACAGGTGCGTGCGGTCGCCGGCGCGGACCTCGAGGTGCGCGCGGGCGACACATGCGCGCTGCTCGGTCCCAGCGGCTGCGGCAAGACGACGACGCTGCGGATGATCGCCGGGCTCGAACGCCCGGATGGCGGGGAGATCGTCGTCGGCGAGCGCGTCGTCAGCGGCGGCGGGCAGTTCGTGCCGGCCGAGGAGCGGCGCATCGGCATGGTCTTCCAGGACTACGCGCTGTTTCCGCACATGGACGTCGCCGGCAACGTCGGCTACGGCCTCGGGCGCAAGCCGGACCCCGGGCGCGTGCGAGAGACGCTCGAGCTCGTCGGCCTGGCGGGCTCGGAGAAGCGACCGGTGCACGAGCTCTCGGGCGGCCAGCAGCAGCGCGTCGCGCTCGCGCGCGCGCTCGCCCCGACGCCCGAGCTCGTGCTCCTCGACGAGCCGTTCTCGAACCTCGACGCGGGCCTGCGCGACCGCCTGCGCCAGGAGGTCAGCGAGATCCTGCGTCTGGCCGGCGTCACCGCATTGTTCGTGACCCACGACCAGGAGGATGCGATGAGCATCGCCGAGACGGTCGCGGTCATGCGCGACGGTCGCGTCGAGCAGTCCGGCACGCCGGAGGAGGTCTACCTGCGGCCGTCGTCACGCTGGATGGCGACGTTCCTCGGCGACATCGAGGTGCTGCCCGGGGAGGCGCGTGCGGGGCACGCGCGCTGCGAGCTGGGAAGCCTGCCGGCGACGATGGAGCTCGACGGCGACGTCGACGTGCTCGTCCGGCCCGAGTCGGTCGCGATCGGCGTCAGCGGCCCGGCGAGCGCCGCGCACGCCGAGGTCGTCACGCGGCGCTTCTTCGGCCACGACCAGCTCGTCGGCCTGCGGCTGTCGTCCGGCCAGGTCGTGAGCTCGCGGCGCCTCGGCTACCCCGCCTGGCATCCGGGCGATCACGTGCAGGCCTGGATCGAGGGGCCGGCCGAGGTGCTGCCGCGCTCCGACGACGCGGCGTCAGAGCGTGACGTGGCCGTCGGCGATCACGACGACGTCGCCTGACACCCGCGGGCGGTCGTCCCGCCAGCCGCAGTCGATCCGGCTCGGGCGCCCGATCTCGGCGCCCTGGTGCACCGTGAGTGCCGTCGTGCCGGTGCGATCGCGCAGGTAGGCGAGAAGCGGGCCGGCGGCCGAGCCCGTCGCCGGGTCCTCGGTGATCGCGGTCTGGTCGAGGAAGAAGCCGCGGGCATGGGCCGTGCCGGCCTGCGGGTCGACGGCGGCGAGGTAGAGGACCATCGCGCCGAGCGGCTCCAGCAGCGCCTGCATCGCCGTGCGCCCTGGGACGACTCGCTGGAGCGTCGCGGCGTCGCGCAGCGGCGCGAGCAGGTGGGCGGCGCCGGTCGAGACGACCTGCGGCGGCAGCTGCGGGTGGACGTCGCCCGCGGGGAGACCTGCGGCGGCCATGACCTCGGCGGGCGGTGGTTCGGCGCCGAAGCTCGGCGGCTCCTGAAGCATCGCGGCGCGCGCGCGATCGCCGTCGAGCTCGACGTCGATCGGCTGCAGGCCGGCGGGGGCCTGCTGGACGTAGCGAGCGCGGTCGTCACCGCGGGCCAGCGCGACCGCAACAGCGGTGCCGAGCGACGGGTGGCCGCCGAGAGTCAGCTCCCCTGCGCTTGAGAAGATGCGGTTGCGGTAGTCGGCCTCGGGGCGCGTGGAGCGCTGGACGAAGGTCGTCTCCGACAGGCGTGTCTCGCGTGCGAAGGCGAGCATCGTCGCGTCGTCGAGACCGTCCGCGTCGTGGACGACCGCGAGCTGGTTGCCCGTCAGCGGGATCGACGTGAAGACGTCCAGCCAGGTGAGGCGCCGGCGCACCGGGCGCGACTCCACTAGCCGTCGAAGTCGAAGTCGCGCGGCGGGCGCTGCTCGAACCAGAGCCGGTCGTGCTCCGGCGTCTCCTCGAGGAATTCGGGGGTCTCCTCGAGCAGGTCCTCGCCCTCGGGCTCTTCGTCGGCGGGGACGATGTCGGGCTCGTCCGCCGGTGGCGTGTACGGGGTTGCCGCGCGGACGGGCGGAGGGGCCGGAGGCTCGTCTGCGGGCGGAGGCGGGGGGACGGGCTCGTGGGCCACGGCCGGCGTCTCGGCGGGAGGCACTGCCGGCGGCTCCTCGGTGGCCCGGCGCGAGCGCATCCGGCCCCCCGCGGGGTTCAGCCGCGACAGCAGCGACGGCGGGGTCGGTTCCTCGGCCGTCGGCGGCTCGGACGAGGCGTCGGGCGGCTCGGACGGCAGTGGTGGCAGTGGTGGCGCGGCGGCCGCGGGTGGGCCGGGCGGCGGCTGGTAGCTCGGGACCGGGGGCGGATTGTGGATCTCCGTCTCCTCCCACGGCGAGGGGGCCGCAGGCGCGCCCGGCGCGGACGCGCCGACGTCGGCGCCCGGATCCTCGGCTGGCGCCAGGTCTGAGAGGTCGGGCACGCCCTCCGGCGAGCGGCGGACCGGACCGAGCGCATCGGTCTCCTGGCGCGAGATCTCGGTCGCATCGGCGCCCCGGCGCCGCTTGAGCTCCAGATGCTCGCGGATGGCGTCGTCCAGCAGTCCCATCTCGCCCGACAGCCTACCTCGCGCGCACCGACTTGTTCTTGCCAGTGCGCTTTGCCTCATACAGCGCGGCGTCGGCCGCCGCGAGCAGCGCGCGCTCGTCGGCGGCCGTCGGGGGCACCGCCGCGACACCGCAGCTCGCGGTGATGGAGATCGTGCCCTGGCCGTCGACGCGCGGGATGCGCAGCGCGCCGATGCGCACGCGCACCCGCTCGGCGAGGTTGAAGGTGCCCTCCAGCTCCGTCCCGGGCACGACGACCGCGAGCTCCTCGCCGCCGTAGCGCGCGGGATGGTCGATCTCGCGCGAGGTCTCCCGCAACACGCGCGCGACCTCGCGCAGAACGATGTCGCCCTGCTGGTGGCCGTAGGTGTCGTTGACCGACTTGAATCCGTCGAGGTCCAGCAGGACGAGGCCGACCTCGGTGCCGTAGCGCTTGCCGCGCTCGATCTCACTCGCGAGCGCGTCGTCGAAGGCACGGCGGTTGGAGAGGCCCGTCAGCTCGTCGGTGACCGACTCGCGCGCCACCGTCTCGTGACGCTGGACGTTCTCGATCGAGCGCGCGGCCTGGCCGGCGAGGTAGTTGAAGAGGGTGCGGTCGCCCGGCGTGAAGGGCTTGCCGGAGCGACCGATCGAGACGACGCCGACGATCTCGTTGCCGCTGTTGGCGCCTCGCAGCGGGTGGGCGATGGCGTTGGCCGAGCCGACGGAGGCCTCGCGCGGGCTGCCGTCGCGCAGTGCGTCGGATTCAACGGACTCGACGACGCTCTCGAGCCCGTTCATGTCCCCGACGCGCGAGCGCTCCTGCATCGTCGTCCCATCGGGCGCGCGCACCCACGCACGACCGCCGCCGGCGCCGGCGCCGTCGACCGCGGTCCGGACGATGAGCTCGAGCAGCGCGTCGCGGTTGAGGTTCGAGGCGACCGCCTCGCCGAGACGCAGCATCGAGTCCTGCACACGCGCGCGCTCCTGGCCGAGCTCGGCGAGTCGCCGCTCGAGCTCCTTGGACATCTTGTTGAACTCCTCGCCGAGGGCGGCGAACTCGTCGCGGCCGACGGTCGGCACCTGGGCGGAGAAGTCGCCGCCGGCGAGCCTGCGGGCGGCGGTCAAGAAGCCGCCGATCTGCTGTTCGAGCGTACGCGAGACGAGCACCGCGCACACGATCGCGATGAGGAAGAAGCCGAGCAGGATCGCGGCCGCGGTGAGGCGTCCGTCGCGGATCCTGTCGCTCGTGCCCGCGATCGTCCCGAGCGTCGAGACGCGCAGATTCTGGTCGGTGAACGGGCTTGGGTCGCTGAAGGAGACGGCTCGGTGTTCGACGCCGCCGACCGTGATGTCGCCACCGTCGAACGGCAGCTCGCGCGCACCGAGTGCCGGCAGCGTGCTCGCGAGCAGTCTGCGCCCGTCCCGCACGACCGTGTGCAGCCCGGTGAGCTGGCGAACACGGGCGACGTAGGTCTTCGCGTCGACGACGGAGACCTGCAGGCGCCCGAGACTCCGGCCCTTCGAGGACTGAACCAGCCTGATCGCCGGTGCGATCGCGGTCCGGTCGCCCGCTCGCAGGACCGTGCGCCGGCCCCGGACGAGCACGATGCGCTCGATGCCCGCCGACTTCACGAGCTGTCGCGACCGCTTGGCCGCGCGCCGGCGATTGCCCCGCTCCAGCGCGGACACGAAGACCGGGTCCCGGCTGATCCGCTGCTCGATGACGACCTGGGCGAGGTCGCGCTCCTCGCGGAAGAGCTGCTTGGCGACCTCGTGCTGCGCGGAGATGCCGGCGTTGGACTTCCCGTTCTCGCTCTGGGCGATGAGGCGGAACAGCAGGAACGTCACCGCGAGCATGGGGACGATGACGATGAGGACGAAGAACAGCGCCAAGCGATTGCGAAAGCTCACGTGTCCTGAGCGTATCGGCGCGTTCGGGCCATTCCCGTAGCCCTGGCGACGGCGAAGCGCGGCTACACTGTCCCCTCCTCGGGGCTATAGCTCAGTTGGGAGAGCGCCTGGATCGCACCCAGGAGGTCGGGGGTTCGAGTCCCCCTAGCTCCATCGACGATCGTTCCCGCAATGGGTCCCGAAAGTCGGGGCTAGATTCGCGAGCGGGAGCGTGGGGCCCACGGTGGTGCGGCGTGGATGGCGTTGCCAGCCTGGCATAACCGGGTTGTACTCCTGGCCATGAAGACAGCGATTTCGCTTCCAGATGACACCTTCCGTCGGATCGACGACGCCGCCAAGCGCATGGGTGTCTCGCGAAGCGAGGTCTTCATGCGGGCAGCGGAGCGCTGGCTGGACGCCATGGAGGACGACGACACCACCGATGCGATCAACCGTGCGATCAGCGGGCTTGAGGCCGATCACGCATTTGCCGACGCAGCAGCGGCGGCCTTGGTCACCGGCGAACTGCACTGATGGTTCGGCGAGCTGTGGTGGGCCGATCTCGGCCTGCCCCGGGCTCGGCTCCCGCCCGGCGCCCCGTTCCGATTGGCTGACGACTCAGGTGGATGCCGGCCTGACGCGTGCGCTCGCGAGCTTGACTCGCTCCGTCTGGCGGCCCACGCTCGCTATCGCATTGCGCGACCAGCGAGGGGCAGCGGCAGCGGCAGCGGGCACGATGGTTCTTCATCGTCGCTGCGAGGAGGAGGAGTATGGAGCCGTGTCGTCGCTGAGCGCATGAACGTGACGGCCACCGAGGCGGTCCGTGCCGTCGTGCACGGCGACCTGCGGGGCGTCGGGGTTTCGCGACGCGACCGTCCGGCGGGCGCGCGAGCTCAACGTGATGGGTTGGGTGCGTAACGGCAAGGACGGCACCGTGCAGGTTCACGCCGAGGGCGCCCGGCGGGCGGTGGCCGAGTTCGTGGCATTCCTGCACGATGGCCCGCCGCTCGCACGAGTTTCCGGGGTCGAGATCGACCGGGTCGCGATCGAGGGTCACGAGCAGTTCGCGATCCGCGGGGTGAGCGCCGGGGTCTTCGTCGTCCAAGAGCACGCGGCGACCGCGCGCCATTTCGACCTGCGCCTGGAAGTCGGCGGGGTCATGCGCTCGTGGGCGATCCCGAAGGGACCGTCGCTGGACCCCGCGGTAAAGCGCCTCGCCGTCGAGGTCGCCGATCACGCCAAGGCTCACAACACGTTTGAGGGCTCGCTCGACGCAGGCGGCGTGATCGTGTGGGATCACGGAACCTACGAACAGGGCGGACGCGTCGCGTGGCCGCAGGCGCTCACTCGCGGCCACGCCGTCTTCGTTCTCCACGGGGAAAAGCTGCGCGGCGGCTTTGCCCTGCAGCGGACCCGACCGGGTGCCAAGGCGCAATGGCTGCTGATCAAGCGCCGCGACGACAGTGCGCGCCCCGGCTCGGACATCGTCGCCGAGCACCCTCGTTCGGTCCTCAGCGGCCGAACACTCGACGAGATCCTCGAATGACTTCATGCTCCGGCTGGCATGCGAAAGCCGTGTTCGTGTGTCGCTTGCGGTTCGCGCGGCATGCGGCAGCCGTGCGCTCACCGGCGACAGAAGCGCAGCTATACGCCTCGTTGCGGGAGTTTCCCGGCGCGCTCCTGCATCCAGCCGCGCAAGCCGGCCGGCAGCTCGGGCGCCTGCAGCGCGGCGGCGAGTAGCTGCGGCTCGCGCAGCAGCGCGCGCGAGACGAGTGCGCTCGTCACTCCGTGTGCGGGACGGCTGACCACGTCGATCTGGTCGCCGGCGCCGATGTCGCCCTCGTGCACGACGCGCAGGTACGCGCCCGGTCTACCCGCGGCGGCGAAGCGCTTCAGAAAGCGCGGATCGCCCATCCGCAGACCGAGCTTGAAGCACGGCAGACGCGGCTGCGCGACCTCCAGCACGGCACCCCCGACAGCCCACCGCTCGCCTATGACCGCCTCCGAGACAGGCAGGCCGCGGACCGTGAGGTTCTCGCCGAAGGCACCGGCCCCGAGCGGACCCCCGAGTTGCGCCTCCCACCACGCGGTGTCCTCGACCGCGTACGCGTAGACGGCCTTGTCGGGCCCGCCGTGCACGGTTCGATCGGCCTGGTCGTCACCGCGCAGGTTCACACCCCGAAGTGGCACCCGTCCCTCAACCGGGCTCTTCCAGATCGCCGTCCAGACGGTGTGGCCATCGACCTCGACCGGACGCGGCTCGCCCACGTTCACGGACTCGACCCTGCCTATGACGGCATCCCCACGCGCGCTCATGAGCGGCCGATCTTGACCGCCATCGCGAGTTACCTGCCGGTCCGATGATCGCCGCGCCGCCGGTACGGCTTGTCGCGGGAGATGCTCGTAGCAGTCGGCTGCATGATTGGCGTCGTTGGATGATGCCGACGCTCGGGGATCTGGCAGGCATCGCCGCTGAGTCTCGCTCGCGCGGGCGGTCCACTCGCGCTCGAGGATCGCGTAGATCGCCGTGTCACCCCAAGCGTCCTTGAACCACACGTCCTCGACGAAGCACGCCTCCTCGCGCATGCCCAAGCGCTTACAGAGCGCGACCGACGCGTCGTTGCGCGGAGCGAGCTTGGCGTACACCCGGTGCAGCCCGAGTTGGCCGAACGCGACCTCGAGCACCGCGCCCGCCGCCTCGGTCATGTAGCCCTGACCGGCGAACAGCGGATGCACCGTCCAGCCGATCTCGGCGGTCGCGTTGGCGACGCTGTTGATCGTGAAGTACACGTCACCGATCACACGGCCGACGTCGTTCGCGCGCTCGATCGCCAGCTCCCAGAAGTCGCCATCGCCGTTCAACGCGCGCGCCATGGAGTACGCGGCGACCTTCTCCGCGACCTCCTCACGCGTGCGCGGCGCGAACGGCAGATAGCGGCAGACGTCCGCGCGTGACTGGTAGGAGTAGATGTCGTCGACGTCGTCAGACGTCATCGTGCGCAGGATGAGCCGTGTGGTGCGCAGCGGGCCGGCGAACACGTATGGCAAGCGCGGTGCGGGCATACCGCGCACAACGGTACGCGCCCCCGACCACGCGCAGCCCAGCCTCTGATCAGCGCCTCGACTGAGAGAGGCAACGGCAGCGGGCGCTCGTGATCAGTGGCCGGTGTACTCGTGGCGGCTCAGCAGCATGACGCCGAGCATGCCGGGGAACATTGCCATGTGCTGGATCCCCATCAGCGTATGGGTGTTCGTCTCGATCTCGGCCCACAGCAGTCCGATCGCGGCGAAGCTCGGGACGAACATCGCCGCGGTCATCTCCCAGGACCGCGCCCATCCGTGCCCGCGGTGGCGCATCCACGCGACCATCGGAACGGTCATCGTGAATGCCATGCCGAGCAGCAGCAGCTCCGGCGCCTCTGTGTCCCAGCTCGAGACATCGACTCCTGCGAGCTCCAGCAGCGTCGCGAGCGCGAACCCGAGGACGAACATGCCAGGAACATCGCCACGAGCATCTCCGCGTAGTGGCGCACGAAGTTGCGGACCGGCGAGCGTTGAGGCTCGTCGCAGCGAGGCACGGGGGCCTGCAGCTGCGGGGCGGCCGGTTCTGTTGAGGGGTTGGTCTTCGTCTGCATCGTCACCGCCTCCCGGGTCGCCTCGATTGGTGAAGCCCAATCTAGGATACCCTGGGAGGGTATCTCAAACAGGGGTCCGATCGTGCTCCGACCGCCGCGATCTTGGTGTAGCCAGGCGATCGCCGACCAGCTTCACATCAGCATCCGCACCGAGCGCAACCATGTCGCGCGCATCCTCACCTAGCTCGGCGTCCACTCCCAGCTCCAAGCCGTCCTGTTCGCCCTCCGTTACGGAGTCATCGACGAGCGCTGAGAGGCACAGACGAGTCCGCTGGCTGACACGCACGCATGGGTGCCGCGAGGCGTAGCCGGATCTCAAGCGAGCCCGCCATATCCATGGGCCGCAGGCGTTCACCCCGGATCGTCCGGGTGCTCCGCCTGTTCCTCGAGCTTCTCGCGCAGGTAGGCCGCCTTGTCGGCGCGCCGATCGGCGGCGTGCTCCTCGGCTTCCGTCGAGGCCTGCTGCGCGCGCTCGCGTTCAGCCTGCTCGCGCTGCAGCTGCTCGAGGCGCAGCGTCTCGGTCGTGGGGTCGTCCTCGCGCATCGTTCAACGACGTGCTACCCGGTTATCCGTCTCAGGCTCACAGCCTCGTCCGCGTCAAGACGGATCCCGAACGTGCCGGCGAGGACGGCGGGCAGCTCGTCGGCGGTGAGGGGCCGGGTCTCTGTGGCGCCGTCCGGGCGGGTCGTGGTGAGCTGGCGGCCGCGCAGCGCGTGCTGGAAGTAGGGCTCGGTGCGCAGCGCCACCACCTGGCCGACGAACGGCGATCTCGGATGCGTCGCGGTGTAGTGGTTGTACACGGCGTAGTCGATCGGGCGCTGCGGCTCGAGGGTGAACGAGTAGAGGTCGGACCACCCGTCGGGGCGGCCCGCCCACAACAGCCAGGCGTCGGGATCCGGGGAGTCCAGGCGGTACGTCCAGCCGCCCTGTTGCACGGTGACGGACTCCAGCGGCAGCGGCTCGAGCAGGCTGGCACCGAACCCGACGTCCGCCAGCCACGGCCTGCGTCTGCCATGACGCGCAGCAGCATGTGCGTGCGCGGCCCGGGCCGGGTCGGCTGGACGCGGGCCGCCAGGCGCGTCACGTCGTAGCCGAGCCGCTCGAGCACCGCGGCGAGGAGCATGTTGTGCTCGAAGCAGTAGCCGCCGCGCGGGCGCCGCACGAGCTTGTCCTGCACGCTGTCGAGATCGATCTCGATGCCGCGGCCGAGCACGATGTCGAGGTTTTCGAACGGGATCGTGGCGGCGTGCGCACGATGCAGCCCATGGAGGGTGTCGGCGTTCGCCGTCAGGGCTCCGGCACAGGCTATCCGCTCCAGATAGGCATCCAGGTCCAGGCGGTCGATGTCCCACTCGCCGGTGGGCGCTGCACGGGTGATCATCGTCATGGGCGGCAATCTACGACCTCAACCGAGGTTGAAGTCAAGGGCCGTGGTGGGTCCTACGACACCGGCGCGGCTGGGGCGCGCGCCGGACGTAGTAGCGAGAGCGCGACGACAAGGGCGGCTGCATGCAGCCCGCGCACCAGCAGCCCGAGTTGGTAGCCGCCGACGAGCGCGTCGGCGAACGGCTCGCCGTTTGCCGTGAGCGTGCGCGTCTGGTCTGCCGCGAGCGCGCCGACGACGGCGAGTCCGACCGCGCCGGGAACGTACATCGACTATGGAGCATCCCTCTCTTTCTGCGCGCTCGAACGTGCCGAGCGCACCGTCAACTCGCTCGAGGACGACGCGCTGCGCGGCCTCAGCGCGCAGGAGCGCGCCACGCTGCGCGACTGCTGCTGCGGGCGCTCGAAGGCGTTCCCAGCGAGCCGTAGCGGCCGTGGTCGCTACCGGGGAGCTACACGCGCGTTCGGCGCGGGCGCGCGACGGCCAGCCGGTCGAGCAGCTCGGCCTGCCCCTGCACGACCTTGCCCATCGCCGTCTCGAGATCGAACCACGCGACCCTGTCGAGCTCCGGAAACACCTGCCGCCGTCCGGAGCGCGGCGGCCATTCCAGCTCGAACGTGCCTGGAGCCATCAGCGCCGGGTCGAAATCGCCCTCGACGGCGAACGCGACGACACGCTTGCCGGACCGCTGCCTGATCTCCCCGAGCTCCAGCACCGGCCCGTCGGGCGGCGCGTGCCCGAGCTCCTCGGCGAACTCGCGCCTCGCGCCGGCGAGCGGGTCCTCCCCCTCGTCGAGCTCGCCCTTCGGAATGGACCAGGCGCGCTCGTCCTTTCGCGCCCAGTAGGGCCCGCCCATGTGGCCGAGCAGGACCTGGAGCGCGCCGTCCCGCTCTCGGAACACGACCAATCCGGCGGAGGTGGTCACCGGGGCAGTGTCGCAGCAACCCTCGTGTCCGCCACACCGGCGAAGCCGGCCGGCCGATCTTTGGACGCCGGGCGCATCCGCATCCGGCTCGCGAGGGACATCCTGAATCGCGTGAGCGTCCCATGTGCGGCCTCGCCCCCGGCCCCTCATCGTCGTCAACGCCTCGGAGATACGCGTCGCGCCGACGCCGAGGTCATCCCGCCCCGGGAGACGCCCTGATGTGCGGCTTCGCCGGAGAGCTGACCTCCTCGGGGCCCGCCGACGCGGGCGCGACGGCGCGAATGGCGTCAGCGCTGGCCCACCGCGGACCCGACGGGCATGGGACGTGGGCCGCGGGGCGCCTGTCGCTCAGCCACCGGCGACTGAAGATCATCGACCTGTCCGAGCGCGCTGCGCAGCCGCTGGTGGACCCGCAGCTGGGGCTCGTCATCGCCTTCAACGGCTGCATCTACAACTTCCGGCAGCTGCGACGCGAGCTCGAGGACGAGGGCTACGCCTTCTTCTCCTGCTCGGACTCCGAGGTCCTCGCGAAGGCGTATCACCGCTGGGGCGTCGACTGCGTGCAGCGGCTGCAGGGGATGTTCGCGTTCGCCGTCGCGGAGGTGGACTCCGGGCGCCTCGTGCTCGTCCGTGACCGCTTGGGAGTCAAGCCGCTCTACCTCGCCGACCTACCCGGCGGCCGGCTGCGCTTCGCCTCGACGCTTCCGGCCCTGCTCGCGGGCGGCGAGATCGACGACCGGCTGGACCCGATCGCGCTGCACCACTTCTTCAGCTGGCACGCCGTGGTGCCGGCGCCGCACACGGTGCTGCGCGGCGTGCGCAAGCTGGCGCCCGCCACGGTCCTCACCGTCGAGCCCGATGGCCGCCGCGTGCAGAGCACCTACTGGGATCCGCGCCACGAGCGCCAGCCGGACCTGGCCGGCATGGACGCCGGCGACTGGTCGGTCGCTGTGCTCGAGGCCCTGCGCACGGCCGTGCAGCGGCGCATGGTGGCCGACGTCCCGGTCGGCATCCTGCTGTCCGGTGGCCTGGACTCGAGCCTCATCGTCGCGCTGCTCGCCGGCGCAGGATAGCGGGACCTCAAGACCTTCAGCGTCGGCTTCGAGTCCTCGGCCGGGCGCGAGGGCGACGAGTTTCGCTTCTCCGACGCCGTGGCCCGGCGTTACGCGACCGACCACACGCGCTGGTCGATCCCCACCTCGGAGGTCGTCGGTGCGCTGCCGGGCGCGATCCGTGCCATGAGCGAGCCGATGGTCTCTCACGACGCGGTCGCGTTCTACCTCTTGTCGCGCGAGGTCGCGCGCTCGTGCAAGGTGGTCCAGTGCGGTCAGGGGGCCGACGAGGTCTTCGCCGGCTACTCGTGGTATCCGCCGTTTCAGGACGCCGCGGGACTCGGCGACGACACCTATGCGCGCGAGTTCTTCGACCGCCCGCACGAGGAGATGGCCGAGCTGCTCGAGACGGCGCACCGCTGCGACGAGGACGTCAGCCGCGCGTTCGTCGCCGACCACTTCGCGCGGCCGGGCGCAGCGACGGCGCTGGACAGGGCGCTGCGCCTGGACACCCAGGTCATGCTCGTCGACGACCCGGTCAAGCGTGTGGACAACATGACCATGGCATGGGGGCTCGAGGCCCGCACGCCGTTCCTCGACCACGAGCTCGTCGAGCTGGCGGCGGCGTGCCCGCCGGAGCTCAAGCTGGCAGACGGCGGCAAGGGCGTGCTGAAAGCCGCCGGGCGCAGCGTCCTGCCGGCGGAGGTGGTCGACCGCCCGAAGGGCTACTTTCCGGTGCCGGCCCTGTCGCACCTCGCGGGCGAGCCGCTCGAGCTCGTCGGCGACGCGCTGACATCGCGCGCGGCGCGCGAGCGCCGATTGCTGCGCCGGGACCACGTCGAGCTGCTGCTCTCCGATCCCGGCGCGCATCGCACGACGCTCGACGCCTCGAAGCTGTGGCAGGTCGGACTGCTCGAGCTGTGGCTGCAGACGCACGAGGTGGGGAGCTCGTGACCGTGTCGGCGCGCTTCACCGATGGCGTGGACGAGGCTTGGGCGGCACCCGGCGCGCTCGTCGTCAACTCCTCGCTGGCGGGTGGCGGAAAGGCGACCTGGGCGCTGCGCTGAGCGATCGCCGCGTCAGTACCAGCTGCCGACGGCGTGCGGTGCCGTACCAGGATCGTCTCGCCCCTCCTCATCCGGCCTGCGTCGGGTCACCGTGCCTGACGGTCGACGGTGACCCGGCGCGCGACGGCGCTCAGCCGCGGGCCGAGACCCTGATGAAGGCCGGAGCGCAGCTCGGGCGCCCGACGACGCCGATCCGCAGCCGGCCGCTGCGCCGGACCTTGAGGACGAGCCTGGCGCTGCCCGTGGCGTTCGTTCGACGCGTCGCGAGGACCTTGCCGGCGCCGACATGGCGAACCGACAGCCGCACGCGGCGCAACGGCCGGCGGGCGCCGACGGCGCGCACCGTCACGATCGAGCGGCGCCTGGTCCTGATCTGCTTGCGCGAGGCGTGCACCGCGCACGAGGCCTTCGGCGGCTGGGTCTCGATGACCCTCCCGGCGGCTGCCGGCGCGAGCGGCGCGCTCGTGGTCGGCCCGGCATGCTCGACGATCGGGGCCGTGCCGGCCTCCCCGGCGGCCGGGGACGGCGGGTCGGCGTCCGACCACATGCGCACGGAGTCCAGGTCGCCGGTGAACGGCAGGCGGCAGGAGCCGACGTAGCTTCCGAAGTACGTGCCCTTCGGCAGCGACTGATACTCGACGGCGGTGCCTGCCGGTGTGACCAGCCCGGCTCCGACCTCTCGTCCGCCCACGAACGCGCGCACGGTGTGGCCGTCGAAGGTGCCGGTGACGCGGTGCCATGCGCCGTCCCAGACGTCCGCGGGGCGGGCACTGGCGGAGACGTAGTAGCGCTCGCCGTCGAAGACGTAGAAGGCCAGGCCGCCGTCCCTGGCGGTGTACAGCCCGTAGGAGCCCGCGAAGCAGCGCAGCGCCCCGTGCGCGACGAGGTAGCGGTAGGCCCCGGGCGAACGGCCGGCGCGGGCGACCGCCTCGACCTTCAGTACCGGCAGGTCGAGCCGGCGTTCGTCGGCGACGTGGACGTAGGAGCTGTCGTCGAAATGCAGGGCGCCGCCGAGTGCGCCGAGGATGCGCGCGGGGTCCTCGCCGTCGGCGAGCGCGCTCGATCCGAGCACGCCGTGCAGGCCGAGCGGCCCGTCGTCCTGCGCCGTCTGGCCGGCGCCTTCGTCAAAGCGCCATTGACCGACGAGCGCGGGATCGGCGGCCGCGGGTGCGGCACCGACGGCGAGCACCGTCGCGGTGAGCAGCGCGGCGGCAACGATCCTTCCGACGCGCCCGACCATGGTCGAGTCCCGGGACTGCATCTGGGGTTCCACCTCCATGTGGTTGGCCTGCCCGCATGAACGGCGAGGGGTTTCGCGAACGTCTGCCTGGACGTGAAAAGTTCTAGTGGGTCGTCCAGGAACGTTGTGCCTGAAACGGCGGGATGCCGGCGCCGTCAGGCAAGGACGCAGGATCGAAGGTGTGGCTCTGCCACATCGAGATCCGAGGACGCCGCCTGGCGGTGATCGGCGCCCGCGGTTTCGGGTGCAACGTTTGTGGGCGGCCCACTAGGCCGAGCGCTGCAGCGGCGGGCCGAGGCGTGCGCACGTCACGGCGATCGCCTCGGGGTTGGAGTCGATGAGCACGAAGCGGCGGCCGAGCGTGCGGCAGACGGCGCCGAGCGTGCCGGAGCCGGCGAACGGGTCCAGGCACCAGCCGCCGGGGCGTGACGACGCCGCGACCATGCGCCGCACGATGCCCTCCGGCTTCTGGGTCGGGTACCCGGTCTTCTCGCGCGAGTTCGTCGGCACGATCGTGTGCCACCAGCAGTCGCTCGGGCGCTTGCCGCGGGCCGCCTTCTCGGGGCCGACGAGGCCGGGCGCCATGTACGGCTCACGGTCGACCTCGTCGTCGTCGAAGTGGTAGCGGTCGCGGTCGCGCACGTAGACGAGGATCGTGTCGTGCTTGGCCGGCCAGCGCCGCTTCGGCCGGCCGCCGTAGTCGTAGATCCATATGAGCTCGTTGAGGAAGCATTCCGGGCCGAAGAGCTCGTCGAGCGCGAGCTTGGCGCGGTGTGCCTCGCGGTAGTCGAGGTGCAGGTAGAGCGTGCCGTGCGGCGCGAGCAGCTCGCGGACGCGCTGCAGGCGCGGCGCGAGGAACCCGACGTAGTCCACGAACGCATCGTCGTAGCCCAGCGCGCCGCGCCGGCGCTCGACGCCGGTGTTGAACGGCGGGTCGAGGTAGGCCATGTCAAACGTCGCATCCGGGAGGGCGGCCATCGCCGCGAGGTTGTCGCCGACGACGAGGAGGTCGTCGTCGAGCGCAAGCGAGCCGCCCGGGGTGATCTTGCGCACCGCCGCAGGGTAGAACCCGCCACGGTCGTCCAGAGCCCGGGCGCCGCGGCGCGAGCCGCGGGCAAGCTTGCGAGCCTACGGTCATGTCGTTGCTCCTGCGCGTCGTCGCGCTGGTCGTCGTCGTCGTGCTGGCAGCGCTGGCCGCGACGATCCTCCTGGACTCCGCCGACGAGCCACGCCTGGCGCCCGGCTCCGGCCAGGCGCCCGGGCAGGACGGCGACCGCGTCGACCCGCTCGCCTACACGCCCGCACGCGAGGGCGAGCTCGTCGCGGCCGCGACCCGCGGGCACGCGCACGTCCTCTACGCCAAGAGCCCGGGCGGGGCGCGCGCGAGCGCGGAACGCACGGCGCGCTACCGCGAGCTCGTCGCGGCTGCGGCGACGACCGCGAAGATCGATCCGGACACGCTCGAGGCGATGGTCCTGCTCGAGAGCGCGGGGCGACCGGACGCGGTTGCCGACGCGCGCCTGGAGGGCGCCGTGGGCCTGACGCAGATCCTCGCGGAGACGGGGCGCAACCTGCTCGGCATGCGCGTCGACCCGGTCGGGGCCCGGCGGATCGGCCGCTCGATCCGCCGCGCCCAGCGGCGCGGCGACGGCGCGCTGCTCGCGCGGCTGCAGGCGCGGCGCCGGGCTGTCGACGAGCGCTTCGACCCCCCGAAGGCGCTGGCGGCGACGGCGCGCTACCTGCTCATCGCCCGCGACGCGCTGCGCCGCGAAGACCTCGCCGTCGAGAGCTACCACATGGGCATCGGCAACCTCCAGGCGGCGCTGCGCGCCTACGGTGACGGCGACGTCTCCTACGCTCGCCTGTACTTCGACTCGACGCCGACGCGCCACGCCGCGGCCTGGCGAACGCTCGCGGGGTTCGGCGACGACTCGGCGAGCTACCTCTGGCGCGTGATGGCGGCGCGCGAGATCATGCGCCTGTATCGCAGCGACCCGGCGCAGCTCGATCGGACCTCAGGGCTGCAGAACGCGAAGAACTCGGCCGAGGAGGTCATGCATCCGGAGGCCGAGACCGAGCGCTTCGCGACGCCGGGCGACCTGCGCGCCGCCTACGCCGACGGGCGCATCGTCACGCTGTCGCCCGCGCTCCTCGCCGAGCACGGCATCCGCGTCGACGCGCAGATGGGCGAGCTGGCCGGTCGCCTGAAGCGCTCGCCCACGACCTACCGCGGGCTGCGCCCGCAGGCGCTCGCGCTGCTCGTCGTCCTCGGCGCCGGCACGAAGGAGATCTCGGGCCGCGAGCCGCTCATGCTGACGAGCACCGTGCGCGACCAGCGCTACCAGCACCTGCTCATCGCTCGCAACGGCGAGGCGACGCGCCACTACTCGCTGCACACGACGGGCTGGGCGTTCGACATCCTGCGCCGCTACCGCTCGCGGGCGCAGGCGCTCGCGTTCGAGTTCATGCTCGGGCGCCTGCAGTCACACGACCTCATCGCGTGGGTGCGCGAGCCCGCCGCCATCCACGTGACGGTCTCGTCGCGGGCCGAGTCGCTGCTCGGCGTCCTCCACGCGCCGTAGTGCGTCAGCTCAGCAGCTGACGCACGTGGTCGGCGACGTTCGATGGCGTGATCCCGAGCTTCTCCAGCACGGTGTCGCCGGGCGCCGAGGCGCCGAAGCGGTCGACCGAGACGCTCGCGTCGGCATAGCGCTCCCAGCCCATGCGGATGCCGGCCTCGACCGAGACCGTCGGCAGGTCGACGGGCAGGACCGACCCCTTGTAGTCCTCGTCCTGCTGCTCGAAGAGCTCCCACGACGGCATCGAGACGACCCGCACCGGCACGTCGAGCTCGTCGCGCGCGGCGAGCGCGACCCAGAGCTCGCTGCCGGTGGCGATGATCGTCGCCTGGGCGTCGTCGGCGTCGGCGAGGACGTAGGCGCCCTTCGCGACGCCCGCGGCCGACCCGTAGACGGAGCGGTCCAGCACCGGCAGGTTCTGGCGCGAGAGCGCCATCGCGGCAGGGCCCTCGAGGTCCTCGAGGATGACCCGCCACGCCTCGGCCGTTTCGTGCGCGTCGCCGGGGCGCAGCACGACCAGGCCCGGGATCGCGCGCAGCGCGGCGAGGTGCTCGACGGGCTGGTGCGTCGGGCCGTCCTCGCCGAGCCCGACGGAGTCGTGCGTGAAGACCCACACCACCGGCAGGCCGGTCAGCGCGGAGAGGCGAATCGCGCCGCGCATGTAGTCGGCGAACTGCAGGAACGTCGACCCGTACGGGCGCACGATGCCGCCGTGCGCCGCCATGCCGTTGACGGACCCGCCCATGCCGTGCTCGCGCACGCCGAAGAAGACGTTGCGCCCGGCGCGTGAGGCCGTGAACTGCTCGGAGGCCGGAAACTCGGTCTTCGTGGACTCCGACAGGTCCGCGGCTCCGCCGACCATCGTGGGCACGCACGACTCGAACGCCGCCATGACCTTCTGGCCGGCGCTGCGCGTCGCGAGCTCGTCCTTGTCCCAGCTCTTCGGCAGCGCGTCGGCGAGCCCGGGCAGCGGCCTGCCCTGCCAGGCGAGGTCCCACTCCTCGGCGAGCTCGGGATGCTGCTCGCGCCAGGCCTCGAAGCGCTCGTTCCACTCCGAGCGGGCCTTCGTGCCCTCGTCGCGCATCGAGCACGCGGCGTACGCCTCGTCGGGGACGTGGAAGTGCTTCTCCGGGTCCCAGCCCATGACCTCCTTCGTCGCGCGGACCTCGTCCTCGCCGAGCGCGGCGCCGTGCACCTTGCTCGTGCCGGCCTTGTTCGGCGACGGGTAGCCGATGATCGACTTCACGCGGATGAGCGAGGGGTGCTTGTCGATCTTCTGGGCGTCGCGGATGGCGCTCTCCAGCGCGACCATGTCGTTGGCGTCGTGGACGTCGAGGACGTGCCAGCCGTAGGCCTCGAAGCGCTTGTCGACGTCCTCGCGGTCGAAGCTCAGCGATGTCGGGCCGTCGAGCGAGATGTCGTTGTCGTCGTAGAGGTAGATGATCTTGCCGAGGCCGAGCTGGCCGGCGAGTGACGCGGCCTCAGCTGAGATGCCCTCCATGAGGTCGCCGTCGGAGACGATCCCGTAGATGTGGTGGTCCTGGACCTCGGCGCCGTAGTGGTCGCGCAGGAAGCGCTCGGCGATCGCCATGCCGACGCCGTTGGCGAAGCCCTGGCCGAGCGGACCGGTCGTGACCTCGACGCCGGGCGTGACGTGGACGCGGTCGCGCTCGGGGTGGCCGGGGGTGAGCGATCCCCACTGCCGGAACTGCTTGATCTCGTCCATCGAGAGGTCGTAGCCGGTGAGGTGCAGGATCGAGTACAGCAGCATCGATCCGTGGCCGGCGCTGAGCACGAAGCGGTCGCGGTCGGGCCACATCGGATCGGCGGGGTCGTGGCGCATGATGCGCCGGTAGAGCACGTAGGCCGTCGGCGCCATCGCCATCGGCAGGCCGGGATGCCCGGAGTTGGCTTTCTGGATCGCGTCCATCGAGAGGGCGCGGATCGCGTTGACGCAGAGCAGGTCGGTCTCAGAGGTCATGGGAAGGAGTATCAACATCCGCTCCGTGCGCTGCGTGTTGGACATGCCACGCAGACCGCAGGAGGGGTCGAGGTGATCGGGGCACGCCGTTTCGCGGCCATCCACAACCCGCCTTCCCACGGGCGCGCAGAAGTATGTGCGGGCGTGCCGCGGCGCCCCTAGCATCGGCTGTCGATGCTCGACGCCATCCGCACGCCGAGGAGCCGTTCGCGCGGTGGCTGACGAGCTGAGCTGGGCGTCGGTGCTCGCGTGGCGCATGGCGCGCCAGGGCCTGCAGCGGCGGGTACCGGCCGCGGACTGGCCGCAGGTCGTCGCTCGGATCTGCGGACTGCACGCCCAGGTGCACAGCTCGGCCGAGCTCACGCTGTGGGCGCGGGTCGACGACCTCGCCCCCGACGCCGTGACACGCGCGCTGCGGACGGACCGCACGCTCGTCAAGACGTGGGCGATGCGCGGCACGCTGCACCTGCTGCCCGCCGGCGAGCTGGCGACGTGGGTCGGAGCGCAGGGCGCGCTGCGCCCGCGCTACGAGACGGCGAGCTGGCGCAAGGCGTTCGGCATGAGCAGCGCCGAGGCGGTCGCGTTGCTCGACGCGATCCGCACGGCGCTCGCGGGCGAGCCGATGACGCGTGACGAGCTCGCCGACGCCGTGGCCGCGCAACTCGGGGACGCCAGGCTCGGCGAGGCGGTGCGCGGCAGCTGGGGAACGATGCCCAAGCTCGCGGCGTTCGCCGGGGACGTCTGCTTCGCGCCGCCGGCCGGGCAGAAGGTGCGCTTCACGCGACCGGACCGCTGGCTCGGCGACGGCTGGGCGCCGGCGGCGGCACACGACGCGATGGCCGAGGTCGTGCGCCGCCACCTCGCGGCCTACGGCCCCGCCAGCCGGGAGAGCTTCGCGCGCTGGTTCGGGATGAGCTCAGCGGCCCAGGCCGGGAAGCTCGTCACGGCGCTCGGCGACGAGGTCGCGGCCGTGAGCGTCGAGGGCCGGGAGGGCTGGATGCTGGCGGACGACGTCGCGGCGGCAGCGCGCGCCGTGCCGAGCGGGAGCGTCGCGCTGCTGCCGGCGTTCGACCAGTACGTCGTCGCCGCGCCGCGCGAGGACAGCCCGGCGCTCGCAACCGAGCACCGCGCTCGCGTCTACCGCCCGCAGGGCTGGCTGTCGCCGGTGGTGCTCGTGGACGGCAGGATGGAGGGCGTCTGGCGCCACGAGCGCAAGGGCGGGCGGCTGACGGTGCGCATCGAGCCGTTCGGTGCTGCCGATGAGCAGATGCGGGCGAAGGCCGAGGCGCAGGCGCGGCGGCTCGCCGCGTTCCTCGGCGGCGAGCTCGAGCTCCAGCTCAGCTGGGCTTGACGGCGACGCCGACGATGAGCGGCTCGACGATCCGCGGCGCTCGCGGCATCCGGCCATGCTCGACGTCCTGCAGGTCCAGCGCCGCCGCCTCGATCGCCGCGAGCGTCGTGCGGTTGCAGTGGCAGCCGTGGGCGAGACGCTTCCAGAGCGGGTGCAGGAGGTCCTGCCGGCGCGCCAGGCGCTCGTCGTCGGCGCGCACGTGCTCGAGGAACAGCAGCCGGCCACCCGGCGCGAGCACCCGCCGCACCTCCCGTAGCGCCGCCGCGAGGTCGTCGACGGTGCAGAGCGTCAGCGTCGCGGACACCGTGTCGAAGCTCGCGTCGGCGAACGGCAGCCGCTCGGCCGGCGCGGCGACGACGGTCGCCGGCGGGTGGTGAGCCGCGGCGCGCTCCCGCAGGCGGCGCAGCATCGGCTCCTCGGGCTCGGTCAGGACGAGCTGCTCGAGACCGGGCGGGTAGTGCGCGAGGTTCAGCCCGGTGCCGGCGCCCAGCTCGAGCACTCGCCCGCGCGCGTGGGTGAGCAGCGCGCGGCGCCGCTCGGCGAGGCCAGCCGCCTCACTGGCGGCGACCGCGCGGTCGTAGAGGCGGGCGAAGAGCCGGCCGTAGAGGCTCACGACTGCGCGCCGTTGCTCGACGAGACGCACGCGGCGAAGACCAACGCTCGTCCTCGCGACGACTGCGCGCCGTTGCTCGACGAGACGCACGCGGCGAAGACCACGGCTCGTCCTCGCTACGGCTCCGGCGGCGCGGGCAGTGGCGTGGGATCCGCCCCGTCCGGCAGCCCGGGCCTCGAGCGCGCGGCCCGCAGCTCGTACGCGCTGCGCACGCGCCCGTCGGGTAGGTCGAGCACGCGGTCGGCCTTCAGCGCGCGCGCCAGGCCCTCGCGCGCGGGTCGCGGCAACATGCCGGCGGCGCGCATCAGCGGGCCGAGCGAGCGCGGGACGAAGACGTCGAAGCGCGGGACGCGCAGCACCCCGACGATCGCCGAGGCGACCTCACCGGGCTCGGTGTGCTTGACGAAGCGCGGCTCCGGCAGCCCGGCCGCGAGCTCGGTCTTGACGATGCCGGGCATGATGCAGGAGATCTCGACGCCGCTGCCTCGCAGCTCGAAGCGGGCGGCCTCGCTGACGCCGGTGACGAAGTGCTTCGTGCCGGAGTACGTCGCGCCACCGGCGAAGCCCGCCTTTCCCGCGGTCGAGGCGATGTTCACGAGGTGGCCGGTGCTGCGGGCGAGCATCCGCGGCAGCGCCTCCTTCATCCCGTGCAGGACGCCGTGGACGTTGATGTCGACCTGGCGGCGCGCCGTCGCGTCGTCCTCGTCGACGAGGCGGCCGAGCTGCATGATGCCGGCGTTGTTGACGAGCACGTCGAGCGGGCCCAGGCGCGCCTCGGCCTCGTCGAGGAAGCGCGCGACCGAGGCGCGGTCGCAGACGTCGAGCTCGACGGCGATGGTGCCGTGGCCGAGCTCGGAGGCCGTGCGCTGCGCGGCAGCGAGGTCGAGGTCGCCGATCGCGACGAGCATCCCCTCGCCCACGCACGCCTGCGCGGTGGCGCGGCCGATGCCGCGTGCCGCCCCCGTGATCGCGACGACATGACCGGCCAGCGGGCGCGGTGCGCGGCTCATATGGCCGTCGAGGCTACCGAGGCCCGGCGGTTATCGTGGCGCGGTGCCATCCTTTCGATACAAGGGCCACCGGATCGCCTATCGCGAGTTCGGGTCGGGGCCGCGGATCTGCGTCCTCATCCACGGCCTGCTGCTGTCGCAGCGGATGCACGAGCCGCTTGCCCGCGACCTCGTCGCGCGCGGCAACCGCGTCCTGACGATCGACCTGCTGGGCCACGGCCTCTCGGACCGTCCACCCGAGCCGTGGAACTACTCGATCCCCGGCTGCGCCGAGCAGGTCGTCGGGCTGCTGGACCACCTCGGGCTCGAGCAAGCCGTCATCGCAGGCACGTCGCTCGGCGCCAACACCACGCTCGAGGCCTGCTTCCTGGCGCCCGAGCGCGTCCGCGGGATGGTCATCGAGATGCCGGTCCTCGACCAAGCCCTCATCGCCTGCGTCGTCGCCTTCACGCCGCTCATGATCGGGCTGACGTTCGGCGGGCCGCTCGTGAAGCTCGTCGCGCGCACCGCCCGCGCCGTCCCGCGCTGGTCGCTGACGTTCTACGGCAACGTCCTGCTGGATGCCGTGCGCCAGGAGCCGGGGCCCAGCGGCGCCGTCATCGAAGGCCTGTTCTTCGGGCGGGTCGCCCCGCATCCCGAGCAGCGGCGCACGTTCGCGCCGCCGACGCTCGTCATCGGCCACCGGCGCGACCCCGTCCACCCCCTCTCCGACGCCGGGATGCTCGCCGACGAGCTGCCCAACGCGCGCCTCATCGAGGCCAACTCGATCATCGAGCTGCGCGTCTCGCCCGAGCGCCTGACGACCGAGATCGCCGACTTCCTCGACACCTGCTGGAAGCCCGCGCGGGGCGCGACTCGCCGCCGACGCGCGACCGCCTCGTAAAGCTCCCCTGGACGCGTGCGGACGTGCGACGAACGTCCGCACGCGTCCAACAGGCTCTGTGCCGATGTCCCGCCACCAAGGAGAGAAGGAGCAGCGCAAGCAGGAGGGCCTCGAGCACGCGCGCGCCGCGCAGGCCGCCGCC
>JBPCJA010000299.1:0-12672 GCA_051005755.1 Solirubrobacteraceae bacterium | reverse complement strand
GAGCGGCCCGAGCCCGTGCGCGAGCCCGCGCGGCGCGAGCACTTCGCGCTCGCCGAGGAGCCTGCGCTCGCATCCGCTCCGCGCGCCGGCGCCGCCGCCACCCACGAGCGCGCGCTTGTCGCCGCCGGTATCGCGCCGGCGCTGGCCGCCGAGATCCTCGCCGCCACGATCTCCCACGCCGTCCCGTTCGGCCGCAACCGCCCGCTCAAGCACCTCGTGCGCGACGCGCTCGCCGCACGCATCCCGCTCGCCCCTCCGGTCGCGCCGGGCAGGCGCACGATCGCGTTCGTCGGCGCCGGCGGCGCGGGCAAGACGCTCTGCGTGACCCGCCTCGCAGCCGCCTACGCCGGCGGCAGCGATCTCGGCGTCCGCGTGCTGAACCTCGCCGGCGGGCTCCCGGGACCCGATGCCGGAGGGCCCGTCCTGACCGTCGTCGACACGCCTGCCGTATCGCCCGCGGCGGGCGCCGAGGCCTTGGCGGCGCTGGCGAGGCAGCTGCGGCGGCTGGGTCCGTGCGACGTCCACGTCGTCGTCCCCGCGACGTTCAGCGCCGCCGCCGTGCGGCGACTGCTCGACGGCCTCGCCTCGCTGAAGCCGACGGCGATCGTGATCACCCACCTCGACGAGGTCGACCACGCCGGCTCGGTCCTCGACGAGGCGATCGCCCGAGGCCTCGCGCTCTCCTACTGCAGCGACGCCCGGGCGCTCACGCCCGCCGACCCGGCCGCGCTGGCTGCGCGCGTGCTCGCATGAACGCCCGTCGGCAGCACGCGACCGTCGTCCTGCCGCAGTTCGGGGCGATCCCGGCGTTCGTCGAGCTCGATGGCGAGCAGGCCACCGCGGTGCTGCTGGCGCGTCCGCTCCGGCCGCTCGCCGACCTCGTCGGCGAGGAGGTCGCGATCCACGTCACGACCGGGCGCGGGCTGCTGCGCCTCGACGCCCGGATCGCAGCCGTCGGCGCCGACGACCGGCTCGCGCTCGAGGTCCACACCCGCTGCGACGTCGTCCAGCGGCGTGCGTTCGCGCGCGTGGAGGCATTTCTCGAGGTCTTTGCGACGGCGCCGCCCGGCAGCGCGAAGACGATCGCGGCGGCGGTCGTGAACATCAGCGCCTCCGGCGCCGTCATCTCGCGCCTCGACGGCCTGTCGACCGGTGACGCGGTCGACCTGCGCCTGGCGCTCGCGCCCGGCGAGCCACCGCTGGAGATCGGCGGCCGGGTCGTGTGCGACTTCGACGGCGGCCTGCGGGCCGTGCGCTTCGAACGCCTCCACGACGCCGACCGTGAGCGGCTCGTACGCTTCGTCATCGTGCGCCAGCGCCTGGAGCTCAAGCGGGCGTCGTCCGCATGAGCCGGCGCAAGAAGCAAGAGGACGCGCCGGAGAGCCTCCCCGAGGGGATCTGCGTCGCAGGCCACCCGCGCTCCGCGGGCCTCGTCCGCCGCGCGAAGGGCTGGGGCGGGCTCATCGGCGTCGTGCTCTGCACGGCGCTCGCGCTCGGCGCGCACCTGCCGGCGTTCGAGACGATGCTGCGCGGCCTGGCCGGCGGCGTCGTCGGCTACCTCGTCCTGTGGGCGCTCGCCCTCGCGGTCGCCCGCCAGCTCGTCGTCGCCGAGGTCCGCGCGCGCCACGCCGAGCTCCAGCGAGCCGCGGCCGACGCCGCCTCCGACGGCTGAGACGTTCTTCCTCAAGTTCCTCCACGGCCAGCCGATCACCTCGGTCGCAGGCGACATGGAGTCGCCTCGGGACAACACCAAACCCACGTCATCAAGGAGATGAACGCATGTCCCTTCGTATCAATAACAACGTCGAAGCCTTCAACACCCACCGTGTCCTCGTGGACAGCTCGTCCAAGATGGCAAAGTCGATGGAGCGCCTGAGCTCCGGCTACCGGATCAACCGTGCAGCCGACGACGCCGCCGGCCTCGCGATCAGCGAGACGATGCGCGGCCAGATCAAGGGTCTCTCCCAGGCGCAGCGCAACGCCCAGGACGGCGTCTCGCTCGTGCAGACAGGGGAGGGTGCCCTCAACGAGGTGCACTCGATGCTTCAGCGCATCCGCGAGCTGAAGGTCCAGAACGACAACGGCACCCTCAGCCCCACGGACAAGGCCTCCATCGCCGCCGAGGCTCTGGAGCTCTCCAACGAGATCAACGACATCCAGGCCAACACGAAGTTCAACGGCACGGCGCTGCTGGACGCGGTGTCCACGCTGACGCTCCAGGTGGGCGCCAACACCGGCGAGGAGATCGACGTTTCGACGACCGATCTGGTCGCTTCGGCCGGGATGGCAGCTGTCATCACGGGCGCAGCAACCACCGCGGCGTTCGACGCGCTCACGATCACCAACATCGACCTGGCAATCACGGAGGTCTCCACCCAGCGTGCGTCCTTCGGCTCGACGCAGAACCGCCTCGAGCACCGCCTCGCGAGCCTCGCGAACTACCAGGAGAACCTCGTCTCCGCCGAGAGCCGGATCCGCGACGTGGACATGGCCGACGAAATGGTCAACTTCACGAAGTACCAGATCCTGCAGCAGGCTGGCATGAGCATGCTCGCGCAGGCCAACCAGGCACCGCAGTCGGTTCTGTCGCTGCTGCGCTAGTCGACGGTCCCCGCAACATGACTCACGTGATGGGCGGCCCTTCGGGGCCGCCCGTTTCGCGTTGCGGGCGGGCGAGGGCGAGGGCCGAGGGCACGTTCGCTCGCCCGCGCCAAGGAGCTGGGACGCTGCTTCGCGACGCCGCGACCTGTGCGTGGCACGTACGGCTCGGACATGCGGCGGACGCTGGTCGACGCCGGCACAGCCCCGCTCAAGCCTTGCCGGTTGCGACCGATAACCCTGGGCACATGGGCCTCCACGCCACCATCGCCCGCATCGCGGAGCCGCGCTCCACGCTGGTCCCCCACGCGACGCCACAGGCGCCATGAGCGTCCAGGAGGTTCTCGTCCGCATCGCGGCGATCAATTCCGGCCTCGTTGCGCCGGCCCCTGCGGCGCAGCCGGCCACCGACGCCACGACGCCGTTCTCGCAGGCTCTGCAGGCGGCCACAGGGCCGCCGACCGTCACCGGATCCAGTCTGCCGCTTGCGGGCGTGGCCGCGTCCGGGACGGTTGCCACGAGCGGCGGCGCCGCCGTCCTCGCCGCCGTCCAGGGCGAGGTCGGCCAGGCCGAGCAACCCCCCGGCTCCAACGACTCGCCCCGCATCGCCCAGTACCGCCAGGCCACCGCCGGCAGCGGCGTGGGCCCCTGGTGCGCGTACTTCACGTCGTGGGCCGCCCGCGAGGCGGGTATGCCGCTGGGCGAGCAGGGCCAGGGCTTCGGTTCGGTCGACGCGCTCTACGCCTGGGCGCAGCGCGCCGGGCGCGCCGTCCCCAACGGTGCCGGCGTCGTCCCGCGCCCAGGCGACCTCGTCGTCTGGGACGAGCACATCGGCATCGTCGAGAGCGTGCAGACGGACGGCAGCATCGCGACGATCGAGGGCAACTCGTCTGACCAGGTCTCGCGCAGGGTGCACTCGCCCGGCGACGCGCTGGGGTACGTGCGGATGGGCTGAGGGGTGCGGTAAACGCGCCTCCCGCATGACTGCTGGACGCGTCGGCAGCGCCGTAGGCCGCGGCAGGGCGCCGGCCCACGGACCGCGGACCGTCCGCACCGAGCTCGGGGCCGTGAGGTCAGGCGCCCGCGACCGTGAGGCCAGCCGGCGTCGAGCCCAGCTCGTCGCCAAGCGCCATCCCCGCAGCGTGCGCACGCGCGCCTGCTATGTGGCGACTCGGCGCGACCGTTGAGGGGGAGCGCGAGGTGCTCGGGCCTGGTGGCGGCAGTACCGGGGGCGCGAAGTTCTGGCTGGCCGTCGTCAACGACCTGGAGCACCCGCGGCGCCGACGACGTCCTGTCGCCGGCGTTCGACGGCCTGACCGGGTTCCGGAGACGATCGACGCCATCTTCGACGGGTATCCGCGTCGCGGCGGCGAGAGCGGGCCGGGGCGTTCAGCCCAGCCGCAAACGGCGCGCCAGCCGGGGCGACTTCCGCATGAGATGGATGCAGAAAGCGCCCCACTCCCACACCGACAGCGTGAGCGTGTCGCTTTCTCCTCTCCATAGGGGGAAAACGCGACACGCTCGACGACACGCCCCGCCGGCCCGGCCGGCGCGCCCCGCTCACGAGCGAGCCCACCCCAACGCCACCAATGCCCGCTCACGCGGCCGCCACGCAACTCCCACAGGCCGAAGGGTGCCGCGTCGCAGCAGCGCGAGCGGACGGAGCGTTCAGCCCAGGCGCGAGCGGCGCAAGGCGTTCAGCCCAGGCGAGAGCGGACGGGGCGTTCAGCCCAGGCGCGAGCAGCGCGAGGCGTTCAGCCCAGGCGCGAGCAGCGCGAGGCGTTCAGCCCAGGCGCGAGCGGACGGGGCGTTCAGCCCAGGCGCGAGCAGCGCGTGGCCGGGCGAGGATGGATGCAGAAATCGCCCCACCCCCCGCCCACAGCGCACCGCCCACCTCCTCAGCGATGCAGTTCATCCCGCCGCCGCACGCCGAATCCACCACCCAACGACCACCTTGCCTCCCCACCCGCCACCGAGCGACCACACCCACGCCACCGACGCCCGCCCGCCACCCGCTCACGCGGCCGCCACGCAGCCCCACCAACCGAAGGGTGGCCGCGTCGCGGCAGCGGCAGCGAGAGCGAGAGCGGACCGGGGCCGTTCAGCCCAGGCGCAAGCAGCGCGCGCCAGGCCGGGGCGACTTCCGCATCACATGGATGCAGAAAAGCGCCCCACCCCACGCCCACAGGATGAGCGTGTCGCCTTCTCCCCTCCATAGGGGGAGAAAGCGACACGCTCGACGACACGCCCGGCCACACACGCGCGCCGAGCTCCGGCGGCATCCAGCGCCGCCACCGATCGACGACAAGCGGCCGCACAAGGCCGCCCGCCGCTATTCAGCCGGCGCCGGCGGCTTCAGCGGTCCGGGCGGCAGCTCGGCGCCGGAGCGCGCGGCCGCGGCGTTCTCCTCCTTGACCGCCGCCCAGATCTCCTCGCGATGGATCGGTATCGCCTTCGGCGCCTCGATGCCGATGCGCACCGTGCTGCCGCTGACCTCCTGGACGTGCAGGACGATGTCGTCGCCGATGACGATGCGCTCGCCGACGCGGCGGGTGATGCTCAGCACGGGTCCTCCATGGATCCGGTGTGCGGGAGAACAGGTAAGACTAGACGGCGGCGTCCGCGTCGCCCATCGCGAACAGCGGCGTGCGCACCTCGGCGTGTGGTGCCTCGTTGATCACCTGGTAGGCCTCCGGGCCGGCGGCGCCGGCAGCGCCCGCGGCGACGACGATCGGTGCGCGGAGGTTCACGGTGAAGTCCTCGACGCGCTCGGTCGCGCGCACGGTCACCCAGACGTCGGCGGGGGCGTCGCCGCGGAGCCCGAGCGCTGCGGCCTCGGCGTCGGGCAGCACGACCTCGTAGTCGGGAAAGAACCGCCACGGCCGCGTGACCGGCAGCGCGAGGTCGGGATCATCGACGGAGTGCAGCCACGAGAACGGGCTTTCGGCGTCGGTCCTCAGCAGGGCATAGCGCGAGCCACCGAGGCCGATGAGGCCGTGCGGGAACGTCAACACGGCCTCCGGCTCGATCTCGAGCGTGCCAAAGCGGGTGCTCTTCACGGTCATGGACATGTCGGGTCTCCTTGGTGGGATCATCAGCGCAGGAAGTCCAGCAGCGATGCTTGCACGATGCCGGCGCCTGCTCGCAGCGCGGACTGGTAGACGGCCTGCTGCGTCGAGTAGTCGATGAGCGTGGCGGCCATGTCGGCGTCCTCGGTCTTGGACAGCAGCCCGCGCACGCCCTCCTCGAGCTCGGCGAGCCGGTCGTCGGCCGCCGACAGGCGGTTTGCGGTCGCGCCGATCTGCGCGCGCATGCCGAGCAGGTCGTCGATCGAGCGGTCGATCGCGACGATGTCGGTGCTTGTGAGCGCCGCCTGGTCGGCGGGGGTGCCGCCGCGCAGATGGGCGGCGATGTCGCGCAGCACGTTGAGCAGCTTTCCGTCGGCGCCGTTGCCGAGCGTGTCCGATCCGCGCACGTTGACGACGACCGACACGCCGGGCCCGATCGAGCGCGCGATATCGCCGCCGTCGCCCGCATAGGCGTCGGAGGCCATGTCGTAGGGCTTGACATCGGTCGCCGTGCCGGCGAAGAGCGAGCGCCCGGCGTGGGTGGCGTTGGCGTCCTGCTTGGCCGCGTCGACAAGCTGGTCGATCTCCTCGGCGATCGCCGCACGCTGGCTCGATGAGGCCGTGCCGTTGGCCCCCCGCAGCAGCAGCTCGCGGGCGCGCTGGGCGATGTCGGTGACCGCGCCCAGCGCGGTATCGCTGGCCGCTGTCCAGCCCTCGGCCTCGGCGGCGTTGCGACGGTACTGGCCCACCCCCTCGAGCTCGGTGCGCAGGGCGAGCGCGCGGCCGACGGCGAAGGGATCGTCGGACGGACGCGTGAGCTCCTTGCCCGTCGCCATCTTGCGCTGCGTCTCTGACATGCGCGCGCTGACGTCGTTGAGATCCGCCAGGACGTTGCGGGAGATCATCGAGGTCGTGATGCGGGGAGAGGTCATGCTCTACAGCCCGACCCGGCCGGTGCGATTGATGAGCGTGTCGAGCAGCATGTCGGTCGCCGACATGGCGCGCGCCGCGGCCTGGTAGCCGCGCTGGAAGCGGATGAGGTTCGTCATCTCCTCGTCGAGCGAGACGCCGGCCGCACTCTGGCGGCGGTCCTCGATCGAATTCGACAGGACGTTCGCGTTGCTCGCGCCGCGGCGCGCGTCGGCGACCTCGGTGCCGATCCGCGTGATGAGCCGGGCGTAGAGGTCGTCGGGCCCGCCCGACTTGCCGCGCAGCTCCGAGAGCGCGATCGCGGCGCTGTTGTCGCCTGCCGCGCCCGCGCCGGCGCGCACGGTCGCGGCGGTCACCGCGGGGTTGACCGAGAGCCTCGCGGTCCCGGCGTCGTAGGCGAAGAAGTCGGCAGCCGCGGCCGGCTGGTAGATCGCGTTGACCTGCGTCGTCAATGCCTGAGCGAAGGTCGCGATCTCGCCACGGTAGGAGGCGAGCGTGCCGGTCGGCGAGCTGAGGTCCATGAGCGCGCCGATCGTGCCGCCGGGGCTCGTCATCGCCGGCGGCGGCCAGGTCAGCGTCGCGCCGTCGACAAGCGGCGCGGCGGCGCCGCCGAGCGTGACGCGAATCGATCCAGCGCCGTCGCCGACGACCGACACCTGCGCGAATCCGGCAAGCTTGTCGAGCAGGAGGTCGCGGCGGTCGAACAGGTCGTTGGGCTGGGAGCCGACGCTCTGGGCGTCGCGGATCGCGCCGTTGATCCCTGCGAGCTCCCCGGCGATCTGCTGCAGCTCGCCGCCGGCGCCCGTGAGCGCTGCGAGCTTGGCGGCGGCCTGGCCCGCGACCGTCTGCAGGCTGTCGTCCAGCGCGTTGACCGCGCTGGCAAGCGTGGTCGCGTCCCCGATGAGGGACTGGCGTGCGGCGCCGCTGTCGGGCGTGTTGGCAAAGTCCGACCACGAGCTCCAGAAGCTGTTCAGGCGCGCGGCGATGCCGTTGTCGCCGGGCTCGCCGAGGCGCAGCTCGGCCTGGTCCAGCGCGCCGGCGCGCGTCGTGCCGGCGCCAACCTGCATCGCCTGCGTGCGGTACTGCAGGTCGAGGAAGCTGTCACGGATGCGCTTGTAGGCCAGGACGTCGACGCCGGTGCCGAGCTGGCCGCTGCCCGCCTCGAAAAGGGCATCTGTCGCCTGCAGCTGCGCCTCCTGGCGCGAGTAGCCCACGGTGTTGGCGTTGGCGATGTTGTGCGAGGTGACGTCGAGGGCACGCTGCTCGGCGAGCAGCCCGCGCAGCGACGTGTGCAGCCCCATGAAGGTCGAGATCGGCACGGTTAGGCCTCCAGGTCGAGAACGTGTAGTGCGGTGCGCGCGGTCGGACGCGCAGAATTCGAGATCGACTGCCCGGGCGGGCGATAGCCGGCGCTCTCCGAGCCGCCACCGAGCATCCGCGTGAGGTGCTCGAGGAAGGACAGCTCCTGGCGCATGAGCGCGCGGTTGATCGCGTGCTCGCGTTCGATCTCGGACAGCAGCCCGCGCAGCTCGGCGCTGCGCGCGCGCGCCGCGTCGGCGTCGCGCGGGTCCATGAGGCCGGTGAGCTCGGCGAGCGTCACGACCTCGGCGGGGACGCCGAGGACGCTGCCGGCGCGCCACAGCAGCTCCGTGCGTTCGCTCTCCAACCGCCCGCGGGAGGACATCTCGCTCTGGATGTCGGTCATCGTCGCCAGCACGCCGTCGACGTCACGGCTGCGAATCGCGCCGCTCTGACGCAGGATCTGCGCGAGCAGTCGCCGCGCCGAGGCGAGCTGGGCGTCGATGTGCACGAGCACGTCGACGGAGATAGGCGCTGCGTAGCCCACGGTCACGGCGTGTCGGTCCGCAGGGCGCGGACGAGGTCGGAGGCCAGGCCGATGCCCCCGCCGGCGACGAGCGCGTCGGCCATCGTCCCGGGCAGCATGTCGCGGTAGGTCTGCGTCGCGGCGCCGCCGGCATCCTCCTCGCCGCCGACCGTCGCCTGCATGGCCTTGGTGAGCTGGCCGATGAGGACGCGCTCGAAGGCGAGCGCCGTGCGGTACTCCTGCTGGGCGTCGACGCCGGCGGCGCGGACCTCGGCCGGCAGCACCGCACCGGCTGGGAGAGGCGCCAGCTCGGAGGGCGAGATCACGACTTCAGCCCGTTGGCGATCGACAGCATCTGATCCTGCGTCTTTACCGCCTGGCTGGCCATCTGGAAGCTGCGCTGGGCGTCGATGAGGTCGACCATCGCGTCGCCGATGTCGACGTTGGAGGACTCCAGCGCGCCCTGCACGAGCGTCGTGTCGGTGCCGGCGAGGCGCGGCGGACCGCTGCCGGCGTTCGTCATGTAGAGGCCAGAGCCGGCATCGTCGAGGTTCGACGGCGCGACGACGTTCACGAGCGCCAGGCGCCCGATCGGCTTGCCCTCGGCGACGAGCGTCCCGTCGGGGTTGATCGTCAGCTCCTTGGCCGACACGCCGCGCGGCAGGGTGATGGGCGGCTGCAGCAGCGCTCCGCTGGAGGTCGTCAGGCGCCCGCCCGCGTCGGCGTGCAGCGAGCCGTCGCGCGTCAGCGCGACGCGGCCGTCGGCCGTCTTGACCTGGAGGTAGCCGTCGCCGGCGATGGCGACGTCGAGCGGCTGGCCGGTCGTGAGCAGAGCGCCCTGGCCCGTGCCGCGGCCGGCCGCGCTGACCGCCACGCCGGCGCCGACCCGGACCGTCTGCGCGCCGCCGAGTCCCGGCTCCGTCGCGACGAGGTCGTTGAATGCCACGCGGTCGCGCTTGTAGCCGGTCGTGTTGACGTTCGCGATGTCGTTGGACAGCGCGTCGATCCGCCGCTGCTGCGCGATCATGCCGGTGGCGGCGGTCTTCAGCCCGTCGAGCACTAGATACTCCCCACTTGGTTGGCGGCCTTCTGCAGCGTTCCGTCGATGGTCGTGATGACGCGCTGGCCGGCCTCGAAGGTGCGCAGCGAGCCGATCATGTCGACCATCGTGGAGACCGGATCGACCGCGCTGCCCTCGAGGGCTCCAGCGCGGACCGTGCCCGGCGCCGCGCCGCGCGCGGTGCCGGTGAAGAGGTTGTCCCCCTCGCGGCGGGGGACGTCGAGGGCCACGACGCCGATCGCGCCGGGCGCGACCGTGCCGCCGGCGCCGATCTTGACCGGCGCGCCGTCGGAGCCCAGCACGGCGTCGCCGGCTGCGGTGACGAGCGCGCCCTTCGCGGAGACGGAGAACTGGCCGTCGCGCGTGTAGCGAACGCCACCCGCGGTGCGTACGGCGAAGAAGCCGTCGCCCTCGACGGCGAAGTCCAGCGGCTCGTCGGTCTCGTGCACCGGCCCGGCGCTCATGTCGATGACCTGCGTCTCGATCCGTGTCCCGAGCCCGAGCCCGCCGATCGGTCGCCCGCTGTGCGTGTCGCTCAGGAGCAGCTCCCCGAAGCTCCGGCTGGCGACGCGATCGGGCTTGTAGCCGGGCGTCGAGGCGTTGGCGAGATCGTGCGAGATGAGGTCCTGGCGGACCTGCTCGGCCAGCATCCCGGATGCGGCGATGTAGAGACCACGCTCCATGGGCGGGGTGATCGGCCGCGACACGTCATCCTTGAGCGATGGACATGCTGCGCGTCGAAGCCGCTCTCCTGCGCGACCTCCTGCCCGATCTCGTCCTGCGCGAGGGGATGCGGATCGTCGCGAGCGTCGCCGAGCGCGCCGGCCAGCGGGGCATCATCGTGCTCGCCGGCACGCCGCTCGCGGCGCAGCTCCCCGATGAGGTGCAGGTCGGCGACGTCCTGCGCCTCGTCGTCGCCGAGACGAGCGCCGAGCGCGTCGTGCTGCGGATCGAGCCGGGGGTGGCCGCGCCGCCGCCGCCGGTGGCGGTCGCGATCCCGCTGCCGGGCGGCACGACGGCGCGGATCATCGTCGACGAGCGCGACGCCGCCGCCGGCCCGCGCGAGCACCACGAGGTCCGCCTCACGTATGCGTCGGCGGCGCTCGGCAATCTCGAGCTGCACCTCGCGCTCGCCGGCGCCGAGACCGTGCGCGTCAACGTGCGCGCTGGCGCCGGCGCCCCGTTCGAGCTCGCCGAGCGCCACGCCGCCGAGCTCGCCGAGGCGATCGGCGCGGCGATCGGCAGGCCCGCGCAGGTCTCCGTCAGCCCGCGCCATGACCCGTTCGACGCCTATGCCTGAACGCCCGCCGCGACGCCCGCCACGGGAGCGCCGTGCCGCGGCGCTGCACTACGACGCCGGCACCGACGCGGCGCCGCGCGTCGTCGCAGCCGGGCGGGGACACGTCGCCGAGCGGATCCTGGCCGAGGCGCGCGCGGCGGGGGTGCCGGTGCGCGACGACGCCGCGCTCGCCGAGGCGCTCGCGGGACTCGATCTCGGGCTCCGGGTGCCCGAGGAGCTCTACAGCGCGGTCGCCGAGGCGCTCGCGTGGGCCTACCGGCTCGACGCGCGGAGCGGATAGCCGCATTGTCTGTGACGTTCGCGGTACGGTCGGCGGGACGCGCCATGGCCGCACGGCGTAGCCGACTGGCCCCGTCGTAAGGACGCTTGCGCTGATCGACGGGTGCGCGAGGCGGCGCGAGCGGCGAAGCCGTGACGGGCGGACTCGGGCCAAGCGCTTGGCCGCCTCATGGCGCATGCTGATCGAGCCTCCTTGTCTGTACGGCTTCCCAGGGAACAGCCCATTCCCTGCGGGGTCGGAGTGCTGCGTTCACGCGCGCGAAAGCGAGCACTGCGGCTCTGGGTCGAGCGTCACGGGGCTCGCCGGTGATGCTGCGTCGGGCGGCTGGGGATGTGGTCGTTTCGGGGATGGATGGCGCCAGCGTGGGAGCCTGTAGAACTGACGCTTCGAGTATTCGCCGGGGCCGAGACGTCACTTGTGCAGGACATGCATGCAGTAGCGACGGTTCACTCGGGATGCACCGAGCAGCCGTCGGTTGTGCATGCGATCGGGTCGGCTGATCGCGTCGCGAGCGGACGCTCTCTTGCGCGAGAAGGAACACTCGGGCCTCCCGCGCCTGATCCGCTGTTGGGCCGCGCGGCGAATTGGCGTGGCGGGCGGTGATCGTCCGGCCGGCGATGACCGCGCCGAGCAGGGCGATGCTGGTCCGTTGGGCGTTGCCGAGCTCCTGTTCGGGCGCGTCACGTACCAGGGGATGGGCGTACTGGCCGACGCCCGCGGGGGAGCTGGGACGACGCGAGGGTCGCGGCGAGGATGAACGGCCTCTCGAAGATCGTCGTCTCGCGGACCTTGGACAAGGTCGACTGGGCGAACACGCGGTTGATCACCGGCCACGTCGCCGACGAGGTCACCAAGCTCAAGGAGCGCCCCGGCAAGGACATAGCGATCCTCGGCAGTCTCGGCGATGACGACCCTCCTTCGACTCGGGCCTGCCCGCTGCGGGCTTGGCCGCCCACCGCGCACCCACGGACGGTGCGAAACTCAGGCGGAGGGCGCGTGGCGCGGAACGAGCGGCCCACGCACCCTCGGGCTCTTTTGGGGGCGCGGGGATCGCCGGTGCGAGCACGCCAGCGCGAGAGATCACGACGTCGTGGAGGTGACGTTCGCCTAGCGGCGTGGAAGGATGCCGTCGCGGTGACGGTCGATCCCCGCGCAGCCACTGGATTCGCCGGGCTGTGGACGCCTACGAGCGCGGGCGCCCTTCATATCCCGCACACGCCATCGCGAAGCTCGCACGCGACCTCGGGCTGACCTCAGCGAGCACGGCCCTTGACTTGGCCGCCGGCACCGGCAAGCTCACCCGTCTCCTGCTGCCGCACACCGGCCGCGTCGTCGCCGTGGAGCCCTCCCACGCCATGCTCGCGGTACTGCGCGATCAGCTGCCCAGCGTTGATGGCCATGCGGGCACCGCGGAGGCGATCCCGTTGGCGGACGAGTCGGTCGACGCGGTGTTCGTCGGCCAGGCCTTTCATTGCTTTCATTGGTAATGGCTTTCCATCTCGGTGCAGTAGATCAGGGTTCATCGGGCAGATCACGCGGTCAGCGGCGCCAGGGACGGTCGAGCGGCGGGCCGGTGAGGCTGTCGGGACGCACGCGCTTGCCGGGCGGCGG
>JBPCJA010000298.1:0-12712 GCA_051005755.1 Solirubrobacteraceae bacterium | reverse complement strand
TCCGCGGAGGCACGCGACCGGGCGCGCGGCGCCGCCCGGGCACGCGACGGCGCCGGGCACGCGGCGCCCGCCGTCTGAGGACTCGGTTCCCCACGGCGTTCGCGAGTTCGCGCCACCATCGCGATGGCACCCAAAGCCGCGAGCACACGGTCGCCGGCGCGCAGGCCTAAGGCCTCACGACCGAATACCTGACGGGTATGGACACCGTCTCGCGGCACCAGAGACCACCCACGATCCTCAACGTGCTAGCGCCCGTCTTCGGCTCGCGCGCGGCCTCTGGCATCCACGATCCGGCACCCAAACCCTCACACTTATTCGTTCGTGAGCCCTGAGCCGCAGCGCTGCTGGGCGACGAGCGATCCGCTCTACCTCGCCTACCACGACGAGGAGTGGGGACGGCCGGTCCGCGACGAGCACCTCCTGCTCGAGCGACTCTGCCTGGAGGGCTTCCAGTCGGGCCTGTCGTGGCTGACGATCCTTCGCAAGCGCGAACGCTTCCGCACGGTCTTCGCGGAGTTCCGGCCCGAGCGCCTCGCAGGCTTCGGGGAGGCCGACGTGCAGCGGCTCATGGGCGACGCCGGCATCGTCCGCAACCGGGCGAAGATCGAGGCGACGATCGCCAACGCGCGCGCGACGGGCGTGCTGCACGACGCCGGCGAGACGCTCGGGGAGCTGCTGTGGTCGTTCGTGCCCGCGGTGCCCGCGCCGGCGCCGCGGGCGCTCGGCGACATGCCGGCCACGACGCCCGAGTCCACGGCCCTCGCGCGCGAGCTCAGGCGCCGCGGCTTTCGCTTCGTCGGCCCGACGACCGCCTACGCGCTCATGCAGGCCTGCGGGATCGTCAACGACCACCTCGCAGGCTGCTTCGTTCGCGCCGACGTCGAGGCCGAGCGCACCCGCTGAACCACGGTCAGCGGTCGCCGCGGATCCTGGCGAAGAGGCCGCCGAGCGCGTGCGCGATCTCCTCGGCCAGGGGTGCGTCCGGCTCGGACTCGACCGCGGTCAGCTCGATGAACATCGACGCCGACGGCACCGCGGGATCGCCGGCGACGGTGCTCGTGTAGATGTCGTAGTGGCGGGCGGGGTGGGCCGAGATGTCGGTCTTCAGCGTGCCGCGCGGATGTTCGGCGACCTCCTCGAACGTGTGCGTCATCGGCGGGACGCCCTTCTCGTTGCGCGAGTTGACGGTGACGACGAGCGCGCGGGCCGGGATGTCGCGGTCCGAGAGGTCGTACGCGATGTGGACGTGGTTGCCGGAATCCCGTGTGATCTGCAGCTCCGGGGCGCGCGGGGGTGCGCGCACCACGGAGGCCCTGGCATTGTCGAGCAGGCTGTCGGGGTTGCGCCAGTGCTTCTTGGTGCCGGGGCCGGTCGGGCTGTTCTGATCGATGTCGAGGCGGTCGCGCGGCGACGTGTCGCCCCAGCGCCCGGGCCAGCGCAGCCAGGCGTGCGTGGCGTCGGCGACGATTTCCAGGGCGAGCCTCGGCGCCCCGCGCTTGCCGTCGGCGACGTCGTACCAGACGTCGGTCTCGTGGAAGCCGGCCTCGAAGTACGAGGCGTGCGAGCCGCGAGCGACGTAGATGACCGGCCTGTCGGGGTCGGACCGGAGCTTCTCGACATCCGCCCAGGCGCGCTTCTCGCCGTGGCGGTGCTGACCGCAGACGGCGACGTCCGGCTGGCCCTCGTGGATGCGCAGCTGGACGATCTCCCAGTCGCCCTCGTGCGTGCCGACGCCGAGCGCGAGCTGGTAGTCGTTGTAGAAGTACCGGAGCCAGTACTGCAGCCAGAGGCGCCCGTTGGCCTCGACGGCGCGGCCGTACATGCGGTTGTTGAGGTCCGGGCGCGAGGTGCGCAGGCGCACGTACTGCGAGCGGTAGTCCTTGCCGCGCACGCCGATGACGTCGGTCTTGTCGACCTTCGCGCCATTGGCGTACGTCCGCGGGCCGAGGAACTCCAGCGTGAGCTTGGGCTCCTCGCCGACCGGCACCGCGCGGGCGATGACCGCGCCGCCCTTGCCCATCGCCGACGGCCCGCGGCGCAGCTCGATCCCGGGGGCGTCGGTGTACTGGGCGGCGCTGTCGGCGAAGAACTGCTCGTTGGAGTCGTAGCGCAGCGCGGGCTGGAAGCGCTTGAGCAGGTCGTCGTGCTCGCCCATCTCAGCCGCCCTCCAGCAGGTCGATCCGCAGCGAGAGCGCGTCGTCGTCGCGGAAGCTCACGCCGTACGTGCGCCCCGAGGCCTGCTTCGCGGCGAGGAAGGCATCCAGGCGCTGCTCGAGGTCGCCCTTGCCGGCGCGGTTGGTGAGGTGAATCTCGAAGTCGTCGTCGGCTCGTGTGCGGGCGATCGTCTCGAGCGTCTCCGTCTCCGGGTTGCCGTCGCGGCCGTTGGCGGAGATGACGTAGTGGTCGGCAGTCACGCGCTCGAAGAACTCGTCGGCCAGGTTGCGGATCGAGCCGTGGTGCGGGAGCTTGAGGATGTCGACATGGGTCTTGCCGTCCTTCGCGATTCCCGCCTCGTCGAGCCCGCTCAGGACGTGATCGCCGCGGGCGTCGCCGGTCAGCAGCATGCTCTTGCCGTCGCACTCGGCGAGGACGACGATGCTCGACAGGTTGTACGGCGAGTTGTCGACGAACGCCGCGGTCGCGGCCGCGCTCTTGGCGGCCTTCGGGTGCTCCTTGAGCCACTTGTCCCAGACCGTGTGCAGCTTCTCGAGCTGCGCGGCGTGCGGGCACACCACGGTGAGCTTCGTGTCGCCGAGCTTGATCGTGCGCGCGCCCTGCTCCGGCAGCAGGACCGGGCCGTCGAACGGCTCGTTGACGCCCCAGCCGAGCTGGCCGGCCTGGTCGCGCAGCTCGCGGCCCTGGGCGACGCTCGCCACGACCGCGAGGCCCGCGGCGCGGATCTCGTCGGCGCGCGGGTCGCCGACCGGCTCGGACAGCACCTCGACGGCGGCGGTGCGCAGCTCGTCGGCGTCGTTGCCGACGATGTCGTCGAAGGAGTTGTGCCAGAGCGTCTGGACCTCGTAGCTCAGTGGCTGTGAGTCCAGCTGCTGGGTGACGAGCTCCCCGGCGAAGTCGACCATCCCGTGGACGTGGTCGTCGTCGATGTGGCTGACCATCGCGAGGTCGATCTGCAGTGCCCCGCCGCCCCGCTCGGAGCGCAGCTGCTCCAGCCGCGGTTGCAGGCTCGTCTCCCACGTGCCCGACGGGCCGCCGTCGATGAGGACGAGCAGCGGCGCGCCCGCGGTGCCGGCGTGCAGCAGCAGCGAGTCGCCGTGGAAGGCCTGCAGTGCTTCGAGCGAGAAGATCATCGTGCGGTTCCCCCTGCCGTTGGACCTAGATCGATTGGATCGCGCGCAGCGCGTCGACGACCCCGCTGCCCTGGAAGTAGCGCTCGCGGCCGAGGTCGGTCGCGGTCGTGCACAGCACCCGCTTGATCTCCGCCGGCTGGCCGATGAGCTCGGGATGGCGGGCGAGGATCAGCGCGGCCGCGCCGGACACGTGCGGCGCGGCCATGCTCGTCCCGTCCAGGCTCTTCAGGCCGCCGCCCGGCACCGGCGCGGTGATCTTCTCGCCGGGCGCGACGAGGTCGGGCTTCGCCCGGCCGTCGCCGGTCGGCCCGCGGCTGGAGAAGTAGGACACGCCGTAGGTGTGCGGCTGGTGGCGGTGGGTCGCGCCGACGGTGATGACGCCGCTCGCGTTGCCGGGATCGGTGATCGACATCTGGCGGTAGCCCTCCGACACCCCCGACGCCATCGAGACGAAGGCGCGGCCCTCGTTGCCGGCGGCGACGACGACGACCGTCCCGCTGCCGATGAGGCGCTCGCACTCCTCGCAGACCGGGGTGCGGCCGCAGGCGTACGCGCCGACCTCGTGGTCGAGCGAGAGGCTGAGGTTGACGCCGTGGACGACCGGCGCGGGCGAGTTGGCGTTCAGCCAGCGCACGAACTGCAGCGCGGCGAGGATCGCGAACTCGTCGCCGGCGCCGCTGTCGTCGAAGACGCGCAGGTCGTAGAGACCGATGTCGGGACAGATGCCGCGGATGTCGTTGCTGCGGGGCGGGTCGGAATCGGTCGCCTTCCAGTCAGCCCCGAGGATCCCGGCGACATGCGTGCCGTGCTCGTGCTTGGGCGCCGCGTAGCTCTCCGCGTTGCGGGGCACCGCGAGCTGGTCGGCGAGCAGCGACCAGTCGACGGGGCGGCCGCTGCGCAGCCGGGTCTCGATCTCCCTGCGCTGCTTGTCGTCCGCGTCGCCGAGCGTGTCGCGGTCCTCCGCCGTGCCAGCGAGGATCTTGCGCAGCCGCGTGAAGTCGTACGTGGCGCGCACGCGCGACGAGCCCGTGAGCGCGCCGTCCGCGCCGCGCACGCTGAACGCGGGATGCGTTGCGTCGACGCCGGAGTCGATGATCGCCCAGCAGACGTCGTCACAGCTGAGGCCGAAGAGCAGCGTCGCGGCGTCGGCTTTGATCGTGTTGCGCGAGCGCCACAGCGCCGGGCGCGCGGGCCGGTTGCGGTTGATCGCCCACAGCAGGGGACGTCCTGGCGGCTGTGGCAGGCGCTGGAGGTCGCCGAGCGCGTCCGCGGCCAGGCCGACGAGCCGGTCGTACGTGAGCCCCGGCGGCGGCTCGTCGTCGGGCTGCTCGGAGTCGGGCTCGCGGCCCGCCTCCCAGGTGATCCGGCCGACGAGCCCGGCGAACCAGATGAGCGTTCCGGGCAGCTCGCCGGCGCCGACGGGCCGGCGGCCCTGCTCGCGCATCGGCTCCGCGAGGCCGGCGACGATCTCGTCGCGGCGCTCGCGCAGCACGGCGGCGACCGACGTCACGTCCGACGGCCACAGGTACTCCTGCCACCACGCCGACAGCGGCAGCACGCTGCGCAGCATCTGGCGGAACGTCAGCTCGGCCGCGACGTGCGACTGGTTGTAGGCGAGCTGGATCGGCGCGGGGTCCTTCGGGCTGTGGTCCGCTTCGAGCACCGCCTGCGCGAGCTCGGCGGTCGTCGACTCGGCGTGCGGCTCGAGCAGGAGGTCGATCGCGGCGTTCGGCTCCCTGCCGTACTGCAGCCAGACGTCCGGCATGACCGGCGAGTCCTGCGTGAAGCGCTTGAGCTGCTCGGTGCCGAAGATCCACGGCCCCAGGTTCTTGAATTCGAGCTTCACGTCGGCTAGCACACCGTGCCGGCGCTGCGCCGTCAAGCGCGTTTGGGCGGTCGGTCGTGCGCTTGCAGCGCTCGGCTACGCGACGACCTCCGGATCGTCGATGACGATCGGCTCGGCCTCGCGCAGCAGCCTGGAGAAGTAGTCGCCCGGCTCGAGCTCTCCGAGGGCGACGAGGACGATCCGCAGGATCCCCTGATGGCCGACGAGGACCGGGTGCTCGGAGGCCTCCAGCGCGTCGGCCGTGGCCGCGCTCGCTCGCTTCAGGGCGGCCGGCAGCGTCTCCATCCCGGCCACCGGCGAGCCGAAGGGATCGGCGCGCCAGTCCTCGAAGGCCTGGCCGTACTTCGCGCGAGCGCCCGCGCGGTCGAGGCCCTCGAACGGCCCGTAGTCGACCTCGATGAGCCGCTTGTCGACGGTGAGCGGCGCGCCGGTCACCGCGGCGATCGCCCGTGCGGTGTCGCGCGCGCGGACGAGCGGGCTCGTGTAGACGGCGTCCACGCCGGCTCCCGCGAGGCGCTCGGCGCAGTGGCGCGCCTGCTCGCGGCCGGTGTCGGTCAGCGGGACGTCGAGCTGGCCGGAGTAGGCCTTGCGCGCCGAGCGCTCGGTCTGCCCGTGGCGTACGAGCGTGACCGTCCGGGCCATGCTCAGACCGGCTCCGGCGCGACCCAGCGGCGCTCGGCGTCGGCCGCGTGCACGGCATCCAGGAGCGCCTGCACGCGCAGGCCCTCCTGCAGGGACGGGTCCGGCGCCGCGCCCTCGCGGATCGCGGCGTAGAAGTTGCGCGCGACCTGCGCGAAGGCGTCCTTCGAGCCCGCCTTCAGCGGGCCTTCGGACCGCAGCTCTTCCCCCGCCCGGCCCCACCACAGGACCTTGTCCGCGTCGAGGCGGACGGTCCCGCCGTCCCCGTGGATCTCGACGACGTCGCCGCGGGCATGGCGCGCGGTCGCCGTCAGGCTGATCGTCGCCAGCCCGCCGCCGCGCAGGCGCAGGAGGATCGCGTAGGCGTCCTCGGCGGTGACCCGACGCGTCGTGCCGTCCGAGGCCGCGCGCTCGCCGACGCCGACCTCGGTGGCGGCGGCGACCTCCTCGACGTCGCCGAAGGCCTCGAGCACGAGGTCGAGGTCGTGGACGCCGTAGCCCTGCAGACGCCCGCCGCCGAGCGCCGCGTCCTGGACCCACGTGAACGGACGCGAGTCAGGCTCGGCGTGGTCGTCGTGCACGAGCGAGATCGCGACCATCCGCGGCCGGCCGACGACCTCGCGCACGAGCTCGAGCACCCGCGCGCGCGTCGCCTGCATACGCCGGCCGTAGTTCACGGCACCGGCGACGCCGGCGGCCTGCACCGCGGCGACGACCGCCCGGGCCTGCTCGAGGTTCGCGGCCAGCGGCTTCTCGCAGAGCACGTGCAGGCCCCGCCCGGCGGCCGCGATCGCGATCTCGGCATGCAGCGCGACCGGCGTGGCGATATGGACTGCCTCGAGGCCCGGATGGCCGAGCAGCTCGTCGAGGTCGGAGGTCCCGAGTGCGAGCCCGGCCTCGTCGGCGAGCTGTTGCGCGCGCTGCGGCCGGCGCGACCACACGGCGACCGGCTCGAACTCGTCGAGCTCCCCGTACACCGGCAGCGGGACCTTGGCGCCGTAGCCGCCTCCGGCGAGCGCGATCTTGACCGGTCGTGTGGGCATGCGCGACCGCGCAGGATACGGTTTTGCAGCGCGGTGGGAGATCGGGCCGCCCCCGGGCTGTGACGCTGGGGGACGCTCGTTGATGCTTGCTGATTCAACCGCCGCTGGCCGCGGCCGCCATCAGCCCCGGCGCGACCTGCTTCTTGCGGCTCATGACGCCGGGCAGCTCGATCGCGCCGTCGACGACCGCCTTGTCGAACGCGCGCTCGGCGATCGATTCGGCACCGGCGACGAGCAGGACGGTGTCGCGGGCGAGGATGTCGGTGAGCATGAGCGCGAAGAGCACATGCCCGCGACGCTCGCGGTGCGCCTCGGCGGCGGCGAGCAGCTCCTCGGCGCGTTCCTGGACGGCGCTGCCGACCGTCTCGATCTGCGCCACGCTGAGCGTCTTGCCGCCGTCGAGCTCGTACTCCTTGAGGTCGCGGGTGACGAGGTCGGCGGCGGAGATGCTGCCGACGTCGGAGCTGTGCTCGAACATCTCGCGCCCGAAAGCCACCGCGTCGAGGTCGAGCAGCCCCTCGAGGTAGCCGCTGGCGGTCCGGTCGCGCTCGGTCGTCGTCGGCGACGTCAGCAGGACGGTGTCGGACACGATCGCGCCGAGCAGCATCGTCGCGGTCGAGTGCTGTGGCTCGACGCTGGCCTGGCGGAAGCGCTCGGTCACGAGCGTCGCGGTCGAGCCGACGGGGTCGAAGACCGCGATCACCGGCAGCCTCGTCTCGATCGAGCCGATGTGGTGGTGGTCGAGGATCTCGACGATCTCGGCCTCCTCGATCCCCGGCACGCTCTGCGCGCGCTCGGCGTGGTCGACGAGCAGGACGCGGCGCGGCTCCGGGCTGACGAGGTCCGAGCGCGTGACGAGGCCGATCGGACGGCCGCCGCGGTCGACCGCGACCGCGGCGCGGTAGTGGACGTCCTTGATCTGCTCGGCGGTGTCGCTCACGAGGTCGTCGAGGCCGACGGTCAGCGGATCGCCCTCGATGAGCGCGTGGCAGGGCTCTGAGAGCGTGATCATCCGGCTCGTGACGTAGCTGTCCAGTGCTGAGCCGACGATCGCCGTGCCGTGCTCGCGGGCGAGGCCGAGGATGCGCTCGTCGGGCGCCACACCGTTGCTCAGCACGAGCAGCGCGATCCCCCGCTCGAGTGCGTGCTCCTGCGCGTTGGGGCGGTCGCCGACGACGACGACGTCGCCGCGCCCGACCTTGCTCGGCGACGTGCTGTGCATCGCCTGCACCCAGACGCGGCCCTGGATCTCGCGGTCCGCCTCGCCGGCGAGCAGCTCGCCCTCGAGCACGTCGACGATCGAGCGCAGCGGCGTCGGGACGTCGAGCCGCGACGCCTCGCGCGACTCGCGGATGTAGCGCCGCGCGAGCGCGCGCTCGGTGAGCACCCCGCGCAGGACGCCGTCGTCGTCGACGATCGGGACGATGTCCTTCGGCGCCATGAGCAGCCCCACCGTGCGGACGGGGTCGGTGCCGTTGGCGATCGGAAAGCTCGTGCGCATGACGTCGCGCACGCGCAGCTTGGCGTGGGGGAGGAAGACCGGCAGCGGCGCGCCGCTGCGCTCCAGCAGCCACTCGGTCTGCGCGTTGGCCTCGCCGAGGCGCACCGGGACGTACTGGCGCCGCTCGCCGTCGACGCGGTTCTTGAGCTCCGCGTACGCGATCGCGGAGCCGATCGAGTCGGTGTCGGGATGGCGGTGCCCGCAGACGTAGACGCGTGGCGGGGCGGCGGGGGAGGGGGCCGTCATAGCGCAGGCAGGATAGGGAAGGCGCGCACCGTCAGCCCGTGTTGCGCAGCCCGCCGGCGATGCCGTTGATCGCCAGGAGGCTCGTGCGGACGAGCTCGGGCTGGTCGGCTTCGCCGCCCGGCGCCCGCAGGCGTCGCAGGAGCTCGAGCTGGACGAAGGAGAGCGGGTCGACGTAGGGCTTGCGGCGCGCGAGCGCGCGCTGGAGTATCGGCTCGCGGTCGAGCAGGTGCTCCTCGTCGCGGACCTGGCCGAACTCGCGCAGCGTGCGCTCGAACTCGCTCTCGATCGCGCTCCAGATGCGTTCGCGGGCGGGCTCGTCTTCGTAGAGCTCGGCGTAGCGCCGGGCGATCTCGACGTCGGCCTTCGCGCACGCCATCTCGGCGTTCGAGAGCAGGGCGGCGAAGAACGGCCAGTCGCGCTCCATGTCGCGCAGGATCCGCACGCCGTGCTGCTCGCGAGCCGCCTGCAGCGCGGTCCCGAGCCCGTACCAGGCCGGCAGCACCGCCCGCGTCTGCGTCCAGGAGAAGACCCATGGGATCGCGCGGAAGTCCTCGATGCGCGTCGACGCGCGCCGCTTCGCGGGCCGCGAGCCGAGCTGCAGCCGCTGCACCTCGTTCACCGGCGTCGCGGCGTGGAAGAACGCGGCGAAGTCCGGGTCGCCGTAGACGAGGTCGCGGTAGGCCCGCGTCGAGACGTCCGCCATCTGCGCCATGACGGCCTCGAAGCGGGCCAGGCGCGCGGGAGCGTCGGCGTCGAGGCGGCCGAGGGTCGTGACGAGTGCCGCGCTCGCCGTGAGCTCGAGCTCGCGGTGGGCGATCTCCGGCACCGAGAACTTCGCCGACAGCATCTCCCCCTGCTCGGTCACCTTCAGGCGCCCGCCGACCGTCCCGGGCGGCTGCGCGCGCACGGCGGTGTAGCTCGGTCCGCCGCCGCGGCCGACCGCGCCGCCCCGGCCATGGAAGAACTGCCAGGTCACGCCGCGCTCGCGCAGCACGCCGGCGATCTGAAGCTGCGCCCGGTAGATGTGCCATCCCGAGGCGACATACCCGACGTCCTTGTTGGAGTCCGAGTAGCCGACCATGATCTCCTGCAGCCCGACGCTGTCGACGGCGGTGCGGTAGACCGGCGTGTCGAGCAGCGTGCGCATCGTGTCGGCGGCCTCGGCCAGCGTCTCGCCGGACTCGAACAGCGGGACGATGCGCAGTTGCGCGTCGGCGCCGCCGGCCCGCGAGAGCCCGACATCCTTCATGAGCAGGAGCACCTCGAGGAGATCGGCCGGACTGCTCGTGCCGGAGACGATGTAGGAGCCGATCGCGCCGGGATGCGGCCCGCCGAGCAGGTCGTGCATCGTGCGGAAGGTCTCGACAACCTCTCGCGTGGTGGCGCTGAAGCCGCTGGTGTCGAGCGGGATGAGCGGGCGGCGGTCGGCGATCTCACGGGCGAGCACGGCGATCCGATCGGTCTCCGGCAGCGCTGAGTAGTCCTCCTCGACGTGGAGCTCGCGCAGGATCTCGTCGATCGCCGCGCGGTGCACATCGGCGTGCTCGCGCACGTCGAGGACCGCGAAGTGAAAGCCGAAGACCTCGACCTGTCGGATGACGTCGCGCAGCGCGTCGGCGGCGACGAAGCCCGCGCCCTGGCTGCGCAGCGCGTGCTCGGCGACGTGCAGGTCGTCGAGCAGCTCCTGCGGGCGGGCGTACGCGACGTCCAGGCCCTTGCGCGTCGCCCGCACGCGCTCGGCGACGAGCTTGAACAGGCGGCGGTAGGGCTCCTCGGGGTTGCGCTTCAGGACCTCTGCGGCGAGCTCCGGGAAGAGGTCGCCGAGCGCCTCGAGCAGCTCGCGCAGCTCCGGCGGCTCGCCCGCGACGCGGCTGGAGAGCGTCACCCGCTCGGCCAGCGCGCGCACGGTCTCCTGGAGGTGGAGCAGGCAGGTCTCCTGCATGAGCGCGAGCGCGTCGGCGGTCATCGCCGGCGTCACGAACGGGTTGCCGTCCCGGTCGCCGCCCATCCACGAGCCGAACGTCAGCAGCGGCGGCACGTCGATCTCGGCGTTCGGGTAGCACTCGCCGATCGTCGCCTCGAGGTCGCGATAGATCGTCGGCACGACGTCGGCGAGCGTCGAGGTGAAGTAGATGAGCCCCGCCCGGACCTCGTCGAGGACCGTCGTCGAGACGGCGCGCAGCTCGTCGGAGACCCACATCTCCTGCACGGCGGCCGCGATCTGGCGGCGGATCTGCTCATGCTCGCCGTGCGCGGGCCGGCGATCCTCGAGCGAGCGCAGCAGCGCGAAGATTCGCGACAGCTTGCTGACGGTCGTGCGCCGGCGGGCCTCGGTCGGGTGGGCGGTCATGACGAGCCGCACCTCGGCCTCGGCGAGCGTGTCGCGCAGCTCGGCGGCGCTCGTGCCGTCGGCGGCGAGCTGCGCGATCGCCTCGTGCAGCGAGCCGCGGCGCGGCGTGGGTCCTTCGTCGAGCGCGCGGATGCGGCGCACGCGGTCGTTGTCCTCGGCGAGGTTCATGAGCGCAAACCAGCGCGTGAGCATGCGGATGAGCAGCACGAGGTCGTCGAGCTCGAGCGAGGCGACGAGTTGCGCGAGCGCGTCGGCCGCGGCCGCGTCGTCGCTGCGCGAGCGCTGGCCGAGCTCCACCGCGCGCAGGTGCAGCTCGAGCGCGCGCGGGCCCTCGACGGCGCGGATGACGTCGTCGAGGACGCCGCCCAGCAGCGCCTCGTCGTCTGCGAAGGTGCGCTTCGCAGGCTCGGCTGTCGCGACTCCGAACACGCAGGCAGCACGGTAGCGGGCGCCCGGCCGCGGCTGGTACTCAGATCCGCTTGAGCTGCGCGAGGCCGGGCACCCACCCGCCCTCAGGCCGCCGCCACCACCCGCCCGCGCACCTCGCCGAGCTCCACGTCGCCCGCGCGTCCGCGCAGGACGACCTCGTCGCCGTCGGCGAGCCACCGCCGCCCGCCGAAGAGCTCGGCGAGCGACCCCTGGGTGCCATGGCCGAGGCCGCTGATGGTGCCGGTCGCGAAGAGGTCGCCGGCGCGCACGGCTGCGCCGTTGACGGTCAGGTGGGCGAGCATCTGGGCCGGCGTCCAGTACAGCCGGGAGGCGGGAGGACGCGAAACCACCTCGCCGTTGAGCTCGATCTCGAGCGCGAGGTCGAGCAGCCACGGCTCGCGGGCGCGCAGGTAGGGCGCCGGCGGCGGCTGCTGCGGCCGCGGCGCCGCGCGCGCGTGCGTGAGGGCGTCGAGCGGGCTGATCCACGCCGACATCGACGTGGCGAACGACTTGCCGAGGAAGGGTCCGAGCGGCTCGTACTCGAAGCGCTGGATGTCGCGCGCGCTCCAGTCGTTGACGAGCACGACGCCGAAGAGACGCTCGGCGGCGTCGTCGATCGGGATCGGCCCGGCCCCGGACGGGCCGCAGACGTAGCCGAGCTCGCACTCGAGGTCGAGCTGGCCCGTGCGCGCGAGCGCTCCGGGGCTGATCGGGCCGCGCGGCCGGCGCACCGGCGTGCCGCTGACGACGATCGTCGACGCGCGCCCGTGGTAGGCGACCGGGATGTGGCGCCAGTTGTCGCGCACCGGCGGGCGGCCCGGCCTGAAGAGGCGGCCGAAGTTCGTCGCGTGCTCGAGCGAGGCGTAGAAGTCGGCGAAGTCCGTGACGCGCACGGGCAGCACGGGCACGCAGTCGGCGAGCGGCACCCGTGCGGCGGCGGGGGCGTCGGCGGCCGCGTCGCGCACCGCCCGCCAGGCCGCGGGGCCGAGTTCGATGAGCGCGTTGAGGTCCGGGGCGCGGACGGCGCGCGCGAGATCCGGGTCGTCGCCGAGCTCCAGCTCGGCCGCCAGCAGCACGTCGTCGCCGTCGCGCAGGGCCGGCTGTGGCGAGCCGCCACGCACGCGCACGACGCCCCACCTCACGTGCCGCGTGTCCCCGGGATCCATCGCAAGCTCAGAACCTACGCCACCGCCCGTCGTGTCGCCGCGGGCGCGGTATACGCCCCCTAGGAGGCTGGTGTTTTTCGCAGCGGCGCGGTTCCGTCCGACCCTCAAGTCATGATTGAGGGTATGACTTTGGGTTTGTCTCCGCGCCAGGCCGACATGTTTGTCACGACGACCGGTTTCTGCG
>JBPCJA010000297.1:0-8216 GCA_051005755.1 Solirubrobacteraceae bacterium | reverse complement strand
CCTGAGGGTTCGTTTGCCCCGGGGCGTGCGGTGGGGTTCTCTGTGCCCCCCCCCCCCCCGCCGCCCACCGGCGGATGAGACGCGTCAGGTGCCGTCGCTGCCGGGGCTTGTCTGCCCGACGCTGCCGTCGGGAAGGGCCCAGGCGGCGCGCCACTCGCTCGCCACCGCCGCGGGTGCGACGCGGGTGGCGGTGTAGTAGCCGCGCTCGTCGATCGCCACGGGATCGCCGACGTTGACCCAGTCGCTCGAGCCGTCCTTCGGCCGCCACTGGATGTAGGCGACGTCCGGGGTGCCATTGGGCAGGAAGCGCAGCTGACCCCACAGGTTGAACGCCGGGGCCCCCGTCGCGGGGTCGACGCCGGCCGCCGTCGCCATGAACGGCATCGCGTACGCGAATGCGGCCGGCTTCGGCTGACCGCGCTGGAAGAAGAGCCCGGACTGGTACGTGAACCAGTAGCCCTTGCTGCTCTTCTTGCGCTGGCGGATCGGCGGGACGTCGGCGAGCAGGAACTGCGCCTGCGCGAGGATGCGCGGGTTCTGCCATGCCATGAACTCGCCGACCGTGCTGAACTTCGCCTGTGAGGCCAGCGGCAGGCCCGAGAACGGATCGGGTGGGTTGGTCTCGAAGCCGAACTCGGTCATGAACAGCGGCAGCCCCGTGGAAACGCTGTTCGTCTTCGCCGCGATGTCGTCGAGCAGCGTTCCGAGCTCGTCGATGTTCGCCATCGTCAGCGAGTCCGGACTCTTGTCACGGACCGTCGGCGCGACGTTCTTCGTGTACGGGTGGTGCGCGTAGCCGGTCGCGCGCAGCGGCCCGCGCTTGGCGAAGTCGCCGCAGTCGCGCAGTCGCGCGGCCGTGCCGCTGTAGGGCGTGCCGTCGGGCTTGATGCAGAACAGCTCGCGCAGGAACTGCTTCGGGCGCATGGGCGACTTCTCGGTCTTTGCGTCCGAGCCCAGCGGGGCCGTCTCGCCCAGCAGGATGACGTCGCCCGCGTGACCGCTGGCGACGAGGCCCTCATATCCGAAGTGGTACAGCTCACGGAAGATCGCCGGTGAGGTCGGGACCTTCTGCCCGCCGCGCGTCTCCCACTGCGGCGACAGCCAACCGCCCTGGTTGGGCTCGTTCCACAGCGACCAGAAGCTCACGCGCGGCAGCAGGGCGCGGCTGCCGTTCTCGTCGCGATAGGTGCCGCCGAAGCGCCGGCCGACGGCAGTCACGAACTGCTTGAACGCGCCGGCCTTCGGCTTGTACGTGCCCAAGAGCCTGCGCAGCTTCTTCGGCGGCGTGGTCTGCGCCCACAGCGGCCCCGGGCCTGTGATGTTGAAGTAGACGCGGATGCCGCGATCCTGCGCCGCCTTGACGAGGTTGTCGTAGCGGTCCCAGTTCTGGCGTGGGTACGTCCGCGGGTCGTCGGCCTTGAAGCGCCGCAGCTGCTGCTGGGCGCGCGTCTTGGCGCGGCCCTTGAGCTTCGCGAGCTCGCCCTTCGTCGGGCGGGCGCTCTCGGCCACGACCTTCCACAGGACGGTGACGCGGATCGTGTCGACCCCGAGCGACTTCATCTGGGTCAGCGCACGTGCCGCGACGCTGTCGTCCCTGTAGACCAGCAGATCGTCGTCCATCATGATCGACGTCTGCTGAGGACTCGCCTGCGCTGCCGGCGCGAACAGGGCGCCCAGGATGAGCGCGAGGATGATCGAGCGGATGGTGGGCGTCATGGAACTCCTGCCAGACGGGGTTTGAACAAGGGTCCGGCGGGACGGCGTCCTGCCGTCCCGCCGTCGGAACACCGCTGGTGGGGCGGAGTTCCGCCCACGTATATCGGTCAGGCGGTCGCCGAGCTGTAGCGCGCCTGGACCTCTGTCCAATCGACGGTGTTCCACCACGCCTTGAGGTACTCCGGGCGCCTGTTCTGGTACTTGAGGTAGTAGGCGTGCTCCCAGACGTCGTTGCCGAGCAGCGGCGACTTGCCGTCGCTGATCGGGTTGTCCTGGTTGGGCGTGCTCGTGATGGCGAGCCCGTCGTAGTCCACGACGAGCCAGGCCCAGCCGGAGCCGAACTGGCCGACGCCGGCGGCCTCGAACTTCTCCTTGAACTCGTCGAACGATCCGAACGCGCTATCGATCGCGGCGGCGAGGTCGCCGTCGGGGGCACCGCCGCCGTCTGGGCTCATCGTCTTCCAGAACAGCGAGTGGTTGAGGTGCCCACCGCCGTTGTTGCGCACCGCTGTGCGCTTGTCCTCAGGGATCGCGTCGAGGTTGGCGATGATCTCCTCGATCGGCTTGTCGGCGTGCTCGGATCCCTCCAGCGCCGCGTTGAGCTTGTCGACGTACGCCTGGTGATGCTTGTCGTGGTGCAGTGTCATCGTCTGCGCGTCGATGTGGGGCTCGAGCGCGTCCGGGGCGTATGGCAGGGGCGGAACCTCGAAGGCCATTGGGCTGTTCTCCTCTGATCGGCGGTCTCGTCGCGGACTCTACCCACGTAGGCTTCCGCGACATCGTGACCCGACTCTCACAACTGCTGCTGCCGACCGAACGCGAGCCGCCCGCGGATGCGGAGGCACTGTCGCACAAGCTCATGGTCCGCGCGGGGCTCATCCGCCAGATCGGATCGGGCCTGTGGTCATGGCTGCCCGCGGGATGGCGCGTGCACCAGAGGATCGTCCAGATCGTGCGCGAGGAGATCGACGCGATCGGCGGACAGGAGATGCTCATGCCGGTGCTCCAGCCGGCCGACCCATGGCGGCGCACGGGCCGCTACGAGATCGACGAGCTGTTCAAGCTCTCGGACCGCAAGGGCGCAGACATGGTGCTGGCGATGACCCACGAGGAGTGCGTCACGACCCACGTCGCGCAGGTCGTGCGGTCCTACCGCGACCTGCCGCTCATCCTCTACCACTTCCAGATCAAGGAGCGCGACGAACCGCGCCCGCGCGCCGGCGTCCTGCGGACCCGCGAGTTCATCATGAAGGACTCCTACAGCTTCGACCGCGATCGGGAGGGGCTGCAGGCCAGCTACGACAAGCACATCGCGGCCTACGACCGGATCTTCGAGCGCACCGGCCTGGAGTGGTACCGCGTCGAGGCCGACGTCGGGATGATGGGCGGCCACGGCGCCGACGAGTACATGGCGCCGTGCGCGGCCGGCGAGAACGAGGTCGCGCTCGCGGCCGGCTACGCGGCGAACGTCGAGGTCGCCAGCGCCGAGGCGCAGCCGGTCGCGCTCCCGGACCCGCTGCCGTCGCCCGAGCCGGTCCACACGCCCGGCGCGACGACGATCGACGACGTCGCGCGCAGGCTCGGCGTGCCGTCCGGCGCGCTGCTGAAGGCCTTCCCGGTCGTGGCCGAGGGTCGCGGGCTCGTGCTCGTGCTCGTGCGCGGCGATCACCGCGTCAACGAGATCAAGCTCCAAAGCGCGCTCGGCACGCCGTTTCGGCCCGCCCGCGACGAGGAGGTGCGCGACCGGATCGGACCGCCGGGGTTCATCGGCCCGGTGGGCGCCAACGTCCACGTGCTGCTCGACGAGGCGGTCTCCGACGGCGGCTACGTCGTCGGCGCCAACGAGCCCGACTATCACCTGCGCGGCGTCGAGCCCGTTCGCGACTTCATCTTCGAACGCGCCGACGTGCGCTCGGTCGAGGCCGGCGACACGGTCGGCGGGCATCCGATCGCGATCGAGCCGGCGATCGAGGTCGGCAACATCTTCCAGCTCGGCACGCGCTACTCCGATCCGCTGGGCGCGACGTACCTCGACGTCGAGGGGGCCCAGCGGCCGATCTGGATGGGCTGCTACGGGATCGGGCCGGCGCGCATCGCGGCGGCCGCGGTCGAGCAGTTCGCCGACGAAAAGGGAATCGCCTGGCCGCGCGCGCTCGCGCCGTGGGACGTGGAGATCGTCGCGCTCGGCAAGGCCGGCAGCGAGGAGGTCGCCGCCGCCGCGGCGCTGTACGAGGAGCTGGGCGCGATCGGCCTGGACGTGCTGCTCGACGACCGCGACCTCGGACCGGGGGCGAAGTTCGCCGACGCCGAACTGCTCGGCTGCCCGCTGCGGCTGACGGTCGGGCGGCGCTCGCTGAAGGACGGCCGGGTCGAGGCCCAGCGCCGGCGTGGCCTGGAGGACGTGGAGCACGGCGTGCCGCTGGAGGGCGCGGCCGAGGCGGTGGCCGAGCTGTGGCGAAGCCTCCCGTAGTCGAGCAGGCGGCCGAGCGCGTGCGGCTGAAGTTCCGCCGCCTCGCCGGCCTGGACCGCTCCGGTCCGCCGCCACCGCAGACGCTGCGCGACCAGCCGTGGCACGTCTGGACGCTCCCCAACGCGATCGGCTTCGTCCGTCTCGCGCTCATCCCAGTCTTCGTCGCCCTCGCCCTGAGCTCGGACACCGGCACCGACGCGCTGCCCGCGGTGATCTTCGCCGTCGTCTCCTGGAGCGACTACATCGACGGCATCACTGCCCGCATCACGGGCCAGTACAGCCGCTTCGGCGCGCTGCTGGACCCGTTCGTCGACCGCCTGCTCGTCGTGGCGGGGCTCGTCGTCTGCTGGCACTTCGAGCTGCTGCCGCGGTGGGCGATCGCGCTGGTCGTCTTCCGCGAGGGGTTCGTGCTCGTGGTCGGGGGGCTGGCTCAGCGCCGCGGCCTCGACCTGCGGATCAACTGGCCCGGGCGACTTGCCGTGTGGCCGACGATGTCGGCGATCTTCTTCGCCCTCGTCGGGCTCGGCACGCTCGCGGCGCTGCTGCTCTACGTCGGGCTCGCGCTCGCCTGGTATGCGGTCGTGGTCTATGTGCGCGACGGCTTGGTGCAGCTACGCGCGGGACCGCCGGCTGCCGGCTGAGTGGGAGCGGGCCTGCGTTTGTTGCGTGAGTTCGCGTTGGGCGGCAAGGCGTGTTGCGAGGGTGCTCCAGCGGCCGAGGCGGTTGCGGATGGTGGCGGAGGAGGGGAGGTCGGTGCGGCCGGCGGCGTAGCGTTCGTAGGCCAGGACGGTTGGGATTTCCCCGAGGTCGTCGGCGGCGCGTCGCAGTGCGTCCCAGCAGGCCTGTTGTGTCCAACGGCGGGGGCGGGGGCGGGCGGGCCTGGTGGCGGCGGGGCGCAGGCCTGCGGCGGTGATGGCGCTTGACCAGCCGCCCATGCGGTTGAGGACCGTCGCGAGGCTGGGGAACTGCATGCCGCGTGCGACGGCGGCGTATTCCTTGGCGCTGGGGACGCGCCCCAGCCGTGCGGCGGCGGATGTCAGCGCGAGGATGATGTCGCGGTCGGAGTAGGTCCTTGCGCCGCGGGCGCCGGCCATGCTGGCCCTGCGCGCGGCACGGTCGACATCGGTCGCGAAGCGCTCGATCGTGGCGCGACAGGCCGCAGCCTGCAGCCCGAGCCTGCCCGCGACGCCGCCCGGGCCCTCGCCCGCGCGCCAGAGGGCAAGCAGCTCATCGACCCGTGCCTCGGCCAGCCGCTCGGCGCGTCGGCGCCGGGCCTCGGCGACGTCTTGCAGATGCGGTCCTCCGTGCGCGCGCAGGATCTGACGCACCCGCTCGCGCGAGACCTCGAAACGCAGCGCGATCTCGTCAAGGCTCCAGCCCTGCTCCCGCAACGCCGCCATCTGCAACACCCGCTGCAACGACCCAGGCACGAGCGTGCACACCCCGCACGCCGCGGGATCGACCAACGACGGCGCGAGCATCGAGCTCGTTCCAGGGGCTGGCGTCGGCGTGGGCGTCATGTCGTCTCTCGGGAACGTGAAGGTGGTTAGGGAGCCCTAAGACTACTGGACCGACCGGTCCTCTTGCTCGTTCGTAGGGCCGACGGCCCGACTCTCAAGCTCAGCTTGAAGGCAAGACCGGCGCTGGTATGCTCGCCGGACCCGCTTTGCCGCGCCCCTTTCATGGAGGAGACCTCTCGTGTTGGACACGTTTCCGGACCTCGGCTCGCTGTCGGATCAAGAGCTGAAGGACCTCATCCAGCAGCTCACAGACGAGGAGGTCGAGGTCTCCTACCGCCGGCGGATCCTGCACGGCAAGATCGACATCCTGCGAGCTGAGCTCGTCAACCGCCTGCGCAAGAAGCACGAGACCGGCGAGGACGTCATCTCCGGCGCCGACGTGCAGCGGCTGACGGACATCCTCGCGGGGCGCGCCCCCCAGGAGTAATGGCGCACCACTGTCCCGAGTGTGGGTTCGTCAACGCGGAGGGCGCCAACTACTGTCAGAAGTGCGGTGCCTTCGTCGGGCCCCTGGAGACGCCGAAGGATCCCGCCACGGCGACGTACCGCATCGACGAGACCGGTGAGCTCGTCCCGGTCGAGCTCGAAGCCGTCGTCGCGCAGGGAGCGGCGCTCGTCATCCGGGCCGGCGGCGGCCGTGTAGGCGAGAGCTTCGCGCTCGAGGGCGAGCGCAGCACGATCGGACGTCGACCGGACTCCGACGTCTTCCTCGACGACGTGACGGTCTCGCGCGATCACGCGCTCATCGTGCGCCGCGGTGGCGACTGGCACCTCGACGACCTCGGCTCGCTCAACGGGACCTACGTCAATCGCCATCGCATCGAGAGCCACCGGCTGACCGATGGCGACGAGCTGCAGGTCGGCAAGTACAAGCTCACCTTCCTCTCCCGCTGATGGCCACCGACCAGACCGCCGCACCGCAGGATCCCGACCTCGAGGCCGGCCGGCCGCAGAAGTCGATGACGATCGGCGCCGTCTGCAAGGGCCTCGCGCAGGAGTTCCCGGACATCTCGATCTCGAAGATCCGCTACCTCGAGGACCAGAAGCTCCTCAACCCGCGCCGGACGCCCGGGGGCTACCGGCTGTACTCGTCGTCGGACATGGTCCGCCTGCGAACGATCCTGCGGCTGCAGCGCGACGAGTTCCTGCCGCTGCGGGTCATCCGCCAGGAGCTCGCTTCCGGTCGTGGTGGCACCCAGGACGGCGCCGTGGCACCCGGCTCGAGCACGTCGGTGGCCGACAAGCGCAAGCGGCGTGCGAGCGTGTCGGTGCAGGACCGCGGCGCGCTGTACGCGCTCGAGGACGTGCTCGAGGAGACGCGGGCGAGCCCGGAGCTCGTCAAGGAGCTCGAGGACTACGGCGTCATCAAGGGCGAGGTGCGCGCCGGCACGAACTACTACGACGAGACCGAGCGCGAGATCATCCGCGCGGTCACCGAGCTGGCCCGCTACGGCGTCGGTGGCCGCAACCTCCGCGTCTTTCGCTCCTCCGCCGATCGCGAGGCGGCGCTGCTGCAGCAGATCCTCGCCCCGGCGCTGCGCTCGCGCAATCCAGATCGCCGCAAGGAGGCGCTCGAGGCGCTGGAGAACCTCGCGGCGGTCGCATCGCACCTCAAGCATCTCCTGCTCATCCGCGACCTGCGCAAGATCGCCGGCTGACGGCGCGATGAGCACCGACGCGCAACTCGAGCGCTGGATCCGGTCGGTCCCGGACTTCCCGAAGCGGGGGATCGTCTTTCGCGACATCACGCCGCTGCTCGCCAGTGCGGACGGGCTGGATGCGGCCGTGCGCAGTCTCGCGGAGGCCACGCGCGACCTGCGGCCGGAGGTCGTCATCGGTCCCGAGGCACGCGGCTTCCTGCTCGGGCCGGCGGTCGCACGCGAGCTCGGCGCCGGATTCGTGCTCGCGCGCAAGCCCGGCAGCCTCCCGCACGACACCGTGAGCGCCGACTACTCGCTCGAGTACGGAGCCGACAGCCTCGAGCTGCACGCCGACGCGTTCGCCCCCGGCGCGCGGGTGCTGGTCCATGACGACCTGCTCGCGACCGGCGGCACCGCCAGCGCGCTGTGCGCGCTCGTGCGGCAGCTCGGCGGCGAGGTCGTCGGCTGCGGGTTTCTCATCGAGCTCGCCTTCCTCGGCGGGCGGGAGCGGCTGGCCCCGCACGAGGTGCGCGCGCTCATCCGCTACGACGCGGAGTAGCGCGTGGCGCTGGTCCGCCGCTCGCGGACGCTGCGTGCGTCGACCCACGAGCTGTGGGCGATCGTCGGCGACCCGCACCACCTGCCGCGCTGGTGGCCGCGCGTGACGCGCGTGGAGTGCGTCGACGACGACGGCTTCACGCAGGTCCTGCAGACGACGAAGGGCAGGCCCGTGCGGGCGGACTTCCGCGTCGTGCGGTCGAGCGCCCCGACCCTGAGCTGGTGGGGCAAGGAGCTTGCACGGACACCGTTCGCGCGGGCTCTTTCTTGCTCAGCGGACGCAACCCGAGCCCAGCCGAAAGAGACAGCGAA
>JBPCJA010000296.1:0-4652 GCA_051005755.1 Solirubrobacteraceae bacterium | reverse complement strand
GCTCCGGCCGGCGTCGCCGGCCCGGCGCCTGCGAGCGCGAGCGCGGCCGCGCCCTCGGAGACGGACGGCACCTTCAGCGTGCTGCCGAGCACGACGTGCGCATCGGGCGACAGACCGTTGTAGGCGGCCACCGTGCGGGTCGTGAGGTTGCTCTGCGCCGCGATCCACCACAGGGTCTCGCCGGGCGCGACGGTGTGCAGGACATGTGCGCTCGCGGCCGGGGCGGCGAGCAGCGCGGCGAAGGCCGCAAGGACGCTGATTCGCAGGGGACGCATGGGTTCCTCTCCCTTCGGGTGCGACCAACATGCCGCTCCCGAGCGCCATTTGCACGTCGGCGCGCGTGGTTACGTGTCGCTGCAACGGCGGCTGCAGCGACGGCTGCGCCCGAATGTGGCCCGTTCAATCCTGGGAGATCATGACGAGCAGCCCCAAGACGACAACCGTCGCGAACAGCGCCGCGCCGACGACCGCCACCGCGGCGTAGGCGCCTGCGAGAGCCGCGCGCCCGTCGCGGCGCGCCTCGCCCGCACGGGTGACGCCGTTGACGACCAGGCCCCAGGAGACCGTCACCGCGAGGACCGCCAGTGGGGCGGCCCACATGAGCTGCAGCAGCGCGTCGGTGTCGATCGCGGCGATCACGCGTCGAACCGGGGGGCGGTCGTCAGGGCAGGCCCGCGCCTGAGCCGCTGGCCGAAGATCGCGCCGATCAGGCCGAGCAGGCACACCGAGATGACGAGCGGCCCGAGCGCGCCGCTGCCGAACGCGCGACTGAGTCCGTACGTCACCGCGCCGACGGCCGCGGCGGCTGGCAGCGTGAGGATCCAGGCGACGACGATGTTCCCGGCCAGTCCCCAGCGCACCGCCGAGAGCCGCTTCGCGGCGCCGGCGCCGAGCACCGCCCCCGTGATCGAGTGCGTCGTCGAGAGCGGAAAGCCGAGGTGCGCGGCGGTCATCAGGACGGCCGCACCGCCGCTCTGCGCGGCGAAGCCCTGGGCGGGATCCATCTTGATGATGCGGCTGCCCATCGTGCGGATGATCCGCCAGCCGCCGGAGTAGGTTCCCAGCGCGATCGCGGTCGCCGCCGACACCACGACCCACAGCGGCGGCTCCGGGTTCGTGCCCGTGAGGTCGCCGTGGGCGATGAGCGCGAGCGTGATGATGCCCATCGTCTTCTGTGCGTCGTTCGTCCCGTGCGACAGCGACAGGAGGCTCGCGCTGAAGATCTGCCCAGCCGGTAGCCGCGGTTGACCGGGCCGGGGCGCAGGCGCCCGACCATCCGGTAGGTGATGAGGATCGCTCCGCCGGCCGCGAGGAACGCGACGACGGGAGCCACGATCGCCGGCACGATGACCTTCTCGAGCAGTCCGTCTGCCAGCACCGCGTCGGCTCCGCCCGCCACGAAGGCGGCGCCGACGACGCCGCCGATGAGCGCGTGGGAGGAACTCGAGGGCAGCCCGAAGTACCACGTCAAGAGGTTCCACGAGATCGCGCCGATGAGCCCTGCGAAGATGACCGTCGTGCTGACGAGGTCGGCGTCGACGATGCCGCTCGCGACCGTTGCCGCGACCGCGAGTGAGATGAACGCCCCGGCGAAGTTCAGGACGGCCGAGAGAGTGACCGCCGTATGCGGCGCGAGGGCCCGCGTCGAGATCGACGTCGCGACCGCGTTGGCGGTGTCGTGGAAGCCGTTCGTGAAGTCGAAGGCCAGCGCGGTGACCACGACGATGACGAAGATGATGTCGCTGTCCACGCCGCCTCGGCAGGGCGCTAGGAGTTCTTGTCGACGATGTTCGCCAGGGTGTTGGCGATCTGCTCCGTCGCGTCGACCGAGTCCTCGAGGCGCTCGAAGATGTCCTTCCAGCGGATCACGACCATCGGGTCGATCCCCGTGTCGAACAGCGATGCGATGGCTTCGCGGGTGACGCGGTCGCCGTCGGTCTCGAGCCGATGGATCTCGCTCGTGTAGTGGGAGACGTCCCTGAAGCCGCGCAGCCGGGGCACAGCCTGCGCGATGTTCCGGCAGGCCTCCACGAGGATGTGGGCCAGCCGCTCGGCCTGCTCCATCGGCGCCTCGATCCGGTAGAGGCCGAGGTAGTCGGCGACCTCCTCGGTGAGGTCCACGATGTCGTCGAGGCCGGAGGCGAGCGCAAGGATGTCCTCGCGGTCGATCGGCGTGACGAACGTCGAGTTCAGCCGATGGATGATGTCGTACGTGATGCGGTCCCCCTCCTGCTCACAGAGCAGGATGTCTCGCGCCAGCAGCGCCTGCTCGGGATACGACCGCAGCATCTCGTCGAGCAGTTCGGCCGCGCGCAGCACGTTGTTCGCCGACTCCTCGAACAGGTCGAAGAAGGCGCGGTCCTTCGGTGCGAAGATCTGCGAGAGCCGGGCCATGGCCCCGGCACTCTAGAGGCAGCGCGTCGCGGGCCGCCTCGCGATCAGAACTCGAAGTGCTGGCTGAAGCCCTTGTACGTGGGGGATGCCGTACCAGTGCTCCTTGAATCCCACGGCGAAGACGATCCGCCAGCGTTGCTTGCCCGGAGGGTTCGTGCGGTTCGGCGCCAGCACCAGGCAATGGCGCACCTTGAAGCACTCCTTCGAGAGTTCGATCAGGGGGCCGCCATGACCGCGAAACGGCTCCGGTTGCCGGGGGCGCTACAGCGCCCGCCGGAAGGCCTCGAGCTCGCCGGGATCGATCGCGTAGCCGTGCCGCGGCTCCGGATAGCGCCGCGCGCGAACGTCGTCGGCGAACGCCGCCACACCGGCGACCATCTCGTCCTGCAAGTTCGCGTAGCGCTTGACGAAACGCGCCCCGAGCCCTTCGCGGATGCCGAGCAGGTCGTGGAAGACGAGCACCTGGCCGTCGGTCGACGGGCCGGCGCCGATCCCGATGACCGGTACGTCGATGCGCGTCATGAGCTCGGCGGCGATGTCGGAGGGGATCGCCTCGAAGACGATCGAGAAGCAGCCGGCGTCCTGCAGCGCCAGCGCCTCGGCCGCGATCCGGGCGGCGCCGGCGGCGTTGCGGCCCTGGGCGCGGTAGCCGCCGAGCGCGGTCGCGGTCTGCGGCGTCAGGCCGACGTGGCCCATCACGGGGATGCCGGCGCCGACGATCGCCCGCGCCCGCGCCACCGGCACCGGCCCGCCGCCTTCGAGCTTGACGGCGTCGCAGCCGGCCTCCTTGACGAAGCGCAGGGCGCTGCCGACGGCCTGCTCGTCGGAGATCTCGTAGGAGCCGAACGTGAGGTCTCCGACGAGCAGCGGCGTGCGCAGCCCGCGGCGCACGGCCTTGGCGAGGACGAGCAGCTCGTCGAGCTCCACGGCGACCGTCGAGGGATAGCCGAGGACGGTCATCGCGCCCGAGTCGCCGACGAGCACCACGTCGACGCCGGCCGCCTCCGCGGCGCGGGCGCTCGGGAAGTCGTAGGCGGTGACCATGACGATCGGCTCGCCGAGGCGCTTGTACTCGGCCAGCTGCGGCAGCGTGACGGGCAGGCGCTCGGGGGGCGTCGCCACGACGGAGATGTGGCTGGGATGGGTCGACATCGCTATCGCTCCCGGGGCGCGGTCAGCAGGGCGGCGACCTCGCGGTCGACGTCGAGGATCGCGTTCGTGCCGGCCTCGACGTGCACGACGCGCGGCTCGTGGCGCTCGAGCTCGGCGGCGTCGTACTGGGCGTAGGAGATGACGATGATCGTGTCGCCGTGGTGCACGAGCCGGGCGGCGGCGCCGTTGACCTGCATCGTGCCCGTGCCGCGCTCGCCGGCGATCGTGTAGGTCTCGAAGCGCGCGCCGTTGTCGACGTCGACGACATGCACCTGCTCGTGCTCGAGGATGTCGGCGGCGTCGAGCAGGTCGGGATCGATCGTGATCGACCCGACGTAGTGCAGATCGCTGCCGGTGACGGTCGCACGATGGATCTTCGACTTCAGCATCGTTCGCTGCATGCGGTCAGGGGCCTCCTTCGAGGATGTCGTTGTCGATCAGGCGCACGTCGCCCACCCGCGCCGCGACCGCGACGAGGACCTGCTCGTCGCCGACGCTGGCGACGGGGGCGAACGTGTCGGGCGCGACGAGCGCGACGTACTCGGGCTCGACGCTGGAGGCGGTCATCGCCGCCTTTCCGGCGGCGGCGAGAGCGGCCGGGTCGCGCTCACCGGCGGCAGCGCGGGTGCGCACGGTGTCCAGCGCGCGGCGCAGCGCCAGCGCGCGCTCGCGCTCGTCGCCGCGCAGGCGGGCGTTGCGGCTCGACAGCGCGAGGCCGTCGGCGTCGCGGACCGTCGCGCCGACCTCGATCGCCACCGGGATGTCGAGGTCGCGCACGAGCCGGCGGATGACCGCGACCTGCTGGGCGTCCTTCTGGCCGAAGAAGGCGACGTCCGGCTGGGCGATATTCAGCAGCTTGCAGACGACGGTCGCCACCCCGGCGAAGTGCTCGACGCCGCGCGACTCGCCCTCCAGCGGCTCGCTGACGCCGGCGACGGTGACGGTCGTCGCAAAGCCCGGCGGGTAGATCGATTCGGCCGGCGGCGCGAACAGCAGGTCGGCGCCGGCCGCACGCGCGAGGCTCGCGTCGCGCGCCTCGTCGCGCGGGTAGGCCCGCAGGTCGTCGGCGTCGTCGAACTGCGCCGGGTTGACGAACAGGGTCACGA
>JBPCJA010000295.1:0-7999 GCA_051005755.1 Solirubrobacteraceae bacterium | reverse complement strand
GCAGATGGGGAGAAGAAAGAGTGTGTAGGAGGAGACGCCTTGCGCCTCCCCCAGCGATTCGGCGCCGGCGCCCCCGCGGCCGCCGCGCGCGGGTCGCTTCGGCGGCGTCTGGTACGGGAAGCGCCGGCCGCGCACGGTCGTCGGTGCGTCCGGGTCCTCGTAGGCTGCCCACTCGCGCCAGAGCGTCTGGCCGCGGCGCGCTCCGTAGCGCCCGATGAACGAGCGCCGCAGCTCCATCTGCGTGAGCTCGTCGCCGCCGCCCTTGCCGAAGATCCCGCCGACGAGCGAGGCCGTCGCGATGATGTCCGTCACCCGCCACGGGTCGGGGCCGAGCGGGCGCCCGATCGCGACGTACTCGCCGGGCAGCTTGGTGATGTCGAGCTTGGCCTCCGAGATGTAGCGGTTGACCCCGGCAACGTAGTTCGCCGCGTCCTCCTGGAGCTGGCGGCCCTCGTCGCCGTAGAGGTCGTCGAGCTGGTCGGCCTGGCGCTGGAGGTCGGCCTCGGTGTACGGGGCGATCCGCCACTGCTCCTCGTCCTGGGCGCGGTTGGCGGCGGCCCCGCCGGCGAACGAGCTGAGCTGCGCGCGGCCGGTGTGGCGCAGGGCATCCATGAGGAACAGCCGGTCCTCGGCGGCGGCGTAGCCGAGGCCGAACATCGCCGCCGCCCGCGTCGTGCCGTAGACGTGGGGCACGCCGAACGCCTCGTCGCGGGTGATCGTCAGGCCCGGACGGGGGCTGTAGGCGCGCGCCTGGCCCCCCGGCGGGCTGCCGAAGCTCGAGTCCTTGAAGAGCGCTCCGAGGTTGTCGCTCGTGACGCCCGGGGTCGCGCTGAGCAGGCGCGCGTACATGTCGCGCTGGTCGTCGTTGTGCGGCGGGCGCGCGCCGGATGCGAGGAAGGCGGCGAGCTCGACGAGGTTCGTACGCCCGTTCGTCCCCGGCGGCAGGACGTCGTGGAAGCCTCCGAAGTCGCCGGTCCGGTAGGGCTGGACCTGGGCGCCGGCGGGCGCGGCGAGGACGCACAGCGCGGCGACGGCCGCGCAGGCGATGAGCGAACGAGCGGGCATGGCGACCGTTGCCGGAACCCTACTGTTCATCTGGCCCTCCGGGCGCGGCGGGGAGCTCGGTCGTGATGCCACGCCCCCGGAGGATCGCGTCGGCTTCCTGGAGCGAGGCGGCATCGCCGACGAGCGCGGCGCAGCGGGCGGCGCTGCCGAGGGCGACGAGCGGGTGCAAGCAGATCAGGAGCCCGCCGACCGGCGTGAGCATGACCGTCCGGTGCCCGTCCCGGATCGTCACGAGGCCGGTTGCGCCACGCGCGCAGCGCAGCGCCATGGCGCTCGCCTCGGTAGGGACCACCGCGACCGCCGCCTCCAGCCGCGCGAGCTCGTCGCGCCCCGGACCCCACGTGCCGAGATGGCCGCCCGCGGCCGCGACCTCGGCGACGCGCTCGAGGACCTCCTCCGGCGTGAGCTCGCCGTCGCAGCCGGCTCCGAAGACCGCGAGCAGCACCGTCATGCCGGCGTCGACGAGCGCGGGCGTCGCCGCGAGGCAGACGGCGTCCGCGAGCGGGCTGGCGAGGCCGGCCTCGTTGCCGTGGCCGAGGACGTCGCCGCCGACGTCGACGAGCACGACGAGGTCGCAGCGCAGTTCGCGCGCGGCGCCGGCGAGGCCGGCGGCGATCGCGGCGGGGCCGCCGTCGGGGTCCAGCAGGAGCGTCGGCTCGCCGAGGTGGCGCGCGACGTGCGACTCGGCGAAGTGGAAGCCCCCGGGGCCGGTCGTATCGGGGCCGGCGAGCGCGACGGCGTCGTTCAGGCGCCGCGCCCGTCGCAGCTCGGCGATGCGCCGCGGGCCGGGCAGCGGGTCGATCGGGGGGCGCTCCCACGTCAGCCCGCCGACGACCGCCGGCGTGCCGAGCAGCCGGGCGAGCTCGGCGACGACGAGGGCTCCGACGACGTCACCGCCGCCGCCGATCCCGACGGCGAGGACGCGCCCGGCCGCGGCGAGCGCCGCGATCACATCGCCGTCCCCGGGCTATCCCCGTAGGTGTCGCACGTCGACGCGTCCGATGACCGTCGCGGATGCGGCACCGCCACCCGACTGGGATAGGTCCTTAGTACACCCGGCCGGAAGTTCTGTGGAGTTTTCCGGGATGCCCGGCCGTCAGGCACGGATCGGGCGCCCGGAAAACCCGCAGAACTTGCGGACGGGTGTCCTTAGACCAGCGCGGGGACGAGGTCGGCGATCGCGCTGATCTCCTCGGCCGCCCGCTCGAACTCGTCGTCCGAGAGGACCGGGGTGCCCTCGAAGGGCAGGTCGCGCTGGAGGTCGAGCCACGAGCGGCAGCCGCCGTACTCGTCCTTGACGCGGACCGTGACCGGCCGCGGGATGCGGTACGTGCGCAGCAGCAGGACATGCAACGGATGGCGCCGCTTCCAGGCCAGCCGCTTCTCGGCGTAGTCCGTGCTCCACACGTAGAACGGCGAGAGCGCGTCGACGCAACGCGGATCGGTGATCGTGAAGTGGTCGGCGAGCTCCGCCCACGCGCGGATGCGCACGCGATCGGGCTGCGCGATCATCCCGTCGCCCGTCAGCGCCTGCGCCGGGGGCTCGCCCTCAGCCCACACCCCCTCCTCGAGCGCGCGATCGAGCTCGGGGACGTGCGACTCTCGCACGAGATCCCGGCGCTGGTGATCGAAGGTCGGATACAGGAAGAACCGATCGTGCTCGACGCGGAAGCGCTTATCGCACTCTCGTACGCCGCCCTTTCGCAGGGTGATGAGCTGCTCGCCCTCGGCGAGCGCGCGGACGGTGACCGCCCACTCCTTGAACGCAATTGGCATGAGGGAACCAGACGACGACGTGACAAGACACTGAGAGCCAAACAAACAAGCCCGCCGACCCGGTAGTCCGGGGTCCAAACGACGGGAGGCGACATTGTGCCACAGGTACCGGCAGAACCACAAACTTCCGGCTCATTCAATAGTCCCGAATTTTGACCGAGCGCGGGCCTCAGGGCCCGAGTCGCGTGCCGGCGAAGCCCTCGAGAGCCTCGACGAGTGCAGCGAAATCGTCGTCTCCGTGGCCGCGGGCCATCGCGGCGACGAGCACGTCCCGAGCACGCGCCGCGGAGGGGAACGGCACGGCCGCGGCTTGGCCCTCCTCGACGCACAGGCGGACGTCCTTGAGCATGTGCTCGAGCTTGAAGAGCGTCGTGTAGTCGTGCTCGCGCATCGGGGCGGCCTTGAGGTCGAGCATCGCCGATCCGCCTGAGCCCTTCGCCATGACCTCGACGAGCGCATCGAGGTCGACGCCGGTGCGCTGCCCGACGATGAGCGCCTCGCCGACGGTCGCGGCGTTGGCGGCCGCGACGGCGTTGTTGATGAGCTTGACCATCTCGCCCTGGCCGAGCGCGCCGACGTGGACCACGAGCTCGCCCATGACGCGCAGCAGCGGCTCGGCGCGGGCGAAGTCGCCGGCCTCGCCGCCGGCCATGATCGTCAGCGTCCCGTCCTGCGCCTTCGGCGACGAGCCGGTGACGGGGGCGTCGAGCATGCGCACGCCACGCTCGGCCAGCTGCGCGCCGATCGCGCGCGTCTGCGCCGGTGCGATCGTCGACATGTCGACGCACAGCGCGCCCGGCGCGGCGCCCTGAGCGACGCCCTGCTCCCCGACCAGCACCTCGCGAACCTGGTCGCCGTCGACCACCATGCTGATGACGACGTCGCTGGCGGCACCCACGGCGGCGGGGGAGTTGGCGACGGTGCCGCCGTGCTCGGCGACCCAGCGCTCCGCGGTGCTGCGCGTGCGGTTGAAGACCGTCAGCTCGTAGCCCGCGCGCGCGAGGTTGGCCGCCATCCGCGAGCCCATGATCCCGAGCCCCACGAAGCCGACGCGCTCGGCCGTCGCGGGTGATGCCTCAGCCGTCTGCATCGGCTACCGAGCATCGCACGGCGGCGAGGCGCGCGCCACCCGCACGAGCGGTGATGCGCGGGCCTGTCGGTCCCCGGCGAGTCCTGTCGCCCTTCTATCGGTCGCTGATCGGCGACCCGTCGGCGCTACAACGGGCGCTATGAAGCACTACGGGGTGCCGCGGAAGAGCGTGCGCTCCATCCGGCGGCGACGCGTGAGCCCTTCCAGACGACGCCCGCCGGCCTTGTCCCACTTCAGCATCTCGTCCGCCGCGGTCACCCACTGCATGCTTCGCAGGGCCTTGCCGATACCCGTGTCCGCGGCGATCGCGCCGGGACCGAGGTTGTAGACGAACGACGTCAGGGCATCGACCTGATGCTGCGCCATGGCCGCGAACGTGGGTAGCTTCTTGACGGCGGGGAAATAGCTCTGGTCGAGGTCGCGCTCGAGAAGCGCTGCGGCCTCGGGCTCGGTCAGCGGCCTGGAGCGCGGCCCGACCCCGGCCGTGTGGCCGTAGCCGATCGTCCAGACGCCGACCGCGTCCGTGTAGGGCGCAGAGCGAAAGCCCTCGAAGCTCTTGACGAGCTCGACGCACGCCGTCGACACGCCGACGATCCCCAGCCGGGCGATCTGCGCCTCGCGGCGCTTGCGCATGTCGCGCGCCTCGACGTACGAGCGGTAGGCCCCGCCCCGGCGCGGATCCTGGATCGGCAGGCGCCCGACGCGACTGCGCCACAGGCGGTGCGCCGTGAGCTCGCGTCCACGCCAGAGGGCCCGTGAGGCCTCGAGCTGGGCGCGGCTCATGCGCTTCGGTGCGCCCGGGAGGGCGAGGGGGCCGTTCGGGCTCATGCGATCGCCTTCGTCAGCGCTTTGTGCGTGAGTGGGCCGACGATCCCGTCGGCGTCGAGCCCGCGCTTGGCCTGGAAGCGCTTGACGGCGCTGACCGTGCTCTCGCCGAAGTATCCGTGGCCTGGCTCTCCGGCGCTCGGCACGCTGACGAAGCCGCGCGCGCGCAAGCGCTGCTGCAGGACCTTGATCGCCTTGCCCTTCTGTCCCTTGCGCAGCGTCGGTTCGAGCGTGCCGTTCTTCCTGACGAAAGCGATCAACGCGTTGGCGTCCGCCTCGAGGTGCCAGCTCTCGCCGGCGACGGTGCGTTGCAGGGAGATGCCGTGGCGCGCGCTCCAGGCGATCAGCGCGTCCGAGCCGTCGACGTCGATCGCGTGGTCGATGCGTCCGACACGGATGTGCGGGGCGTTCGGGCCCGGCTTGGCGGCGAGGTTTCCCCTGCCGGCCTTGAACAGGTCGAACAGCTCCTGCTGGCGGGCCATCGTGCGGTGCCCCTCGTTGAGGTGGAAGACGACGCCGTCACGGCGGGCAGCCGCGAGCACGGCTCCCCATTGCGTGGACACGCGTTCCCCGTCGAGTTCGACGTACTTGACGGTCATGTCGGGCTCCTCCTTGATCGCCCGGGCGCGAGCGCGTCCCGCGGGTGGTTGGTTGGTTGCCCTGTGGGAGGGCGCTGCGCCCGCGCCTGATACGCAAACGTCAGCGCGGCGGCGTTCGGTGCCCGCCGCCGCCCGGCGTCTCGATCGCCAGCCGGTCGCCGGGGCGCAGCTCCCCCGTTGCCTTCGCGGGCAGCTCCTCGCCGTTGAGGAGGTTGCGTCCCCGTGCGCCGGGTGCGCCTCCCGCGGCGCCTGGCGGAGCATGGTGGCGGCGTTCGGTGATGAGCGAGTAGGTCATCGGCGCGAGCGCCTCGAGCTCGCGTACGACGCCGTCGCCGCCGCGCTGCGCGCCGGCGCCGCCGGAGCCGCGACGCATCGCGTAGCGCGTGACGCGCAGCGGGAACTCGAGCTCCAGCGCCTCGACCGGCGTGTTGAGCGTGTTCGACATCGCGACGTGCACGCCGCTCGGCCCGTCTGCGTCGGGGCAGGCACCCTGGCCGCCGCCGAGCGTCTCGTAGTACGTGAAGTCCTCGGTCCCGAGCGTGAGGTTGTTCATCGTGCCCTGGCCGAGCGCGCGGCCGAAGGCGGCGAGCACGAGGTCGGCGACGCGGCTCGACGTCTCGACGTTGCCGCCGGCGACCGCCGCCGGCGACCGGGCGTTCAGGAGCGAGCCCTCGGGCGCGCGGACCTCGATCGCCCGGTAGGCGCCGGCGCTCGGCGGGACGTCGGGGTCCGTCAGGACGCGCACGGCGAAGTACGCGGCCGAGCGCGTGACCGCGAGCGGGCAGTTGAGGTTGCCCGGGTGCTGGGCCGCGCTGCCTGCGAAGTCGAGCGTGAGGCGGTCGCCGTCGACCGTCGCGGTGAGGCACAGCTCGAGGTCGCCGCCGAGCGCCTCGAGCACATCGCGCGCCTCGCGCGGCCCGTCGGGCAGCTCGGCGAGGCATGCGCGGGTGCGGCGCTCGGCGTAGTCGAGCACGGCGGCGGTGGCCTCGCGTAGCGCGTCCGCGCCGAGCCGGTCGCCGAGCTCGACGAGGCGCCGCGCGCCGATGCGGTTGGCGGCGAGCTGGGCGCGCAGGTCGGCGCGGCGCTGCTCGGGCTGGCGCATGCGCGCCGCGAGCTCGTCGATCGCCGCCTCGTCGAGCGGGCGCGGCGCGATGACGACGCCCTCCTCCTCGAGCTTCGTCGAGTCGGCGGGCATCGATCCGGGGACGCGGCCGCCGACGTCGGCGTGGTGCGCGCGGCTGGCGGCGAAGCAGAGCAGGCCATCTCCGTTGCCGCGGACCGGCGTGATGACCGTGATGTCGGGCAGGTGGGTGCCGCCGCGGTAGGGGTCGTTGAGGATCCACGGGCGGCCCGCGTCATGGTCCTCGCCGAGTACCGCGGCAACGGCGGCGGGCATCGCCCCGAGGTGGACGGGGATGTGCTCGGCCTGCATGACCATCTCGCCGGCCGGGTCGAAGAGGGCGGTCGAGCAGTCGCGGCGCTCCTTGATGTTCGCCGAGTGCGCGCTGCGCACGAGCGCCGCGCCCATCTCCTCGCAGGCGGCCCGCAGCGCGCCGGTGACGACCTGCAGGTCGATCGGGTCGATGGTCATCGCGGATGACCGTCCGGCCGCGCGCGCTCGAGGACGATCGTGCCCGCGTCGTCGACCGCGCCCGCCCAGCCCGGCGGGACGGCGAGCGTCGCCTCGGGCAGCTCACAGATCGCAGGGCCCGAGACCCGTTCGCCGGGGGCCGGCTCGCCGCGCAGGATCTTCGTGTCGTGGCGCTCGCCGTCGAAGACGACGTCGCGCCGCGAACGCGTCCATTCCGCCGCCTCGTCACCCGCCGCGAGGTCGAGCTGCGGGCCCGCCACGCTCGCGCTCGCCCGAATCGTCACGACCTCGATCGGCGCGGCCTCGTCGCGGTAGCCGTAGCGCTCCTCGTGGAGTGCCTCGAAGGCCTCGTGCAGTGTGGCGAGGTCTGGCCGCGGCACGTCGCGCACGGTGAGCTCGTGCGCCTGGCCGCGGTAGCGGACCTCGTGGACGAGCTCGACCCGCGCGTCCTGGGCTCCGAGCGTGTCGCGGGCGGCGTCGGCGAGCTCACGCCGTGCCCGCTCGAGCGCTGTGTCGGTCAGCTCGTCGCCTGCGAGCAGCACGGTGCGCTGCTCGGTGGCGCGCCGGTCGGCCGCGGCGAGGCCGAGCGCGCTGAGCACGCCCGACGCCCGCGGGCAGAGGATCGTCGCCATCCCGAGCTCGCCGGCGATGGCGGCCGCGTGCAGCGGTCCGGCACCGCCGAAGGCCAGCAGCGCGAAGCGCCGCGGATCGATGCCCTGCTCGACGGTCATGACGCGCAGCGCGCGCACCATCTCGGAGTTCGCGACGCGGACGATCCCCTCCGCGCAGCCGACCAGATCGATCCCGAGCGAGGACGCGAGCGCGCCGACCGCGCGCTCGGCCGCGTCGCGGTCGAGAGCCACGCCGCCCGCCAGCGGCGCGCCCGCGTCCAGCCGGCCGAGCACGAGGTTGGCGTCGGTGACCGTCGGCTCCTCGCCGCCCCGGCAGTAGGCGGCGGGACTCGGGTCGGCACCGGCCAAGCGCGGACCGACCCGCAGCGCACCACCGGCGTCGGCCCAGGCGACGGAGCCGCCGCCGGCGCCGACGGTGTGC
>JBPCJA010000294.1:0-8623 GCA_051005755.1 Solirubrobacteraceae bacterium | reverse complement strand
CTTGACCTCCGGCGCCACGCCGACCACACCCACAGCCGCGTCCTCGCCCTCCATAACAGTGACCATCCCACGACATTCGCCGCCGCACCCCATCCCACCTCCATACACCTACCAAAGCACTAATAGTCGGAGTCACGAATAGCCGTTGGCCCGAATCGCGCCCAGTCGGTGGCGGCGTTGCTGTGAAACAGGTCGAGGTCCGCGTCGATCGCGCAGGCGCGCAGCAGGTGCGTGAAGCCCAGCACCGTGTTCTTCCAGGCCTCCTTCTCGTTGTTCCCCCAGTGTGGATCTCCGTGTGCCCACAGGACAACGGCGGTCGGCGGTCTCGCGGACCGCACGCCTTCTGAGCTTGCCAGTGGCGTTCGAGTGTCAGCGGAGCTCGAGCTCCTCTCGACAGCGGCGCTTGACGCGCTCAGAAAGAGGGCGCCCTTCGACTTGGTACGCGCGATGAACCCGCGAGGGCTGCCAAGATCCTCGTAACCGGTCATCAGTCGGCCGTGCACGAGCTGAGCAAGGCCCAGAACGTTGGCCCGGTCGCGTCCGGTGACCTCCACGAGGACGCCGGGTCTCTGCCGGCGCACGAGTATCACTGCGCAGCCTTCATCAGGGAGTTCCGCGTCCATGCGAATCGTCGCTATGTCGTCGGGGTCAAGCCGCTCCAGCGCGTCACGGAACTCCTGAAGCGATTCGTAATGCTCGGAGGTCCCGGCGTTCAGCGCCACACTGACCCGCGCGCAGCGTTCGCCCGCACCCTCCAACACCATCTCCATCGCAGTGCAGACATCGGCGAGCGAGCCAGTCCACTGCTCAATCTGCCCTGGTGCGGTCCAACGACCGTCGTCCTCGCGACGCAGGCGTGGCGGAGTGCTGTACGCGCCAACCGTGTAGGGGTATGGCTTGCGAGGCATGACCGCAGGACATCATCGCGCACGGGCTGGCTAGACTCAGAGGGTGGTTCTGAGACCGCCGTCGACAACGTCAGACTGGTTACCGGGGATTGGCAGAGCCATATCGAGCAGGATCTCAAGTGCGACCTCGACGAGCGCGATCGCCGGGGCATGGAGCGCATCGCCGCGGCGCTTACGAGATAGATGAAGACGCGCTTGCGCGTCCTACCGGCAAGCACGCGCGCGTCGTTGTCGCTGCTCGCGGTCCGCGACGAGGTGGTGCCGGGGATCTCGATGATGGCCGCGCCACCGAGGACGGGCCGCGTGATCACGCGATCCGCGCAGCGCCTGCTATCCCGACCCCGGACGCTGGTCCTCATCGCCGATCGGGTGTAGCTCGCAGCCGTCGCGGAACTGGCGCAGGACGTGCAGTGCTTGCCTGAGATCGGCGACCTGTCGTTGCCTGTCGGGATCGAGGTCGGCCTTCGCCCAGCGTGTGAGCTGGCGCTGGACGGCGCGCCTGGTCGCCCGGATCTCTGCTGCGCCGAGACGCCGTGCCGATCCGCTGTTGCTCATCGCCATCCGCGCAGGCTTGCCGGGCGGGCCTGGCCGTCCGCGGGCTCCTGCGGCCGGCTCGATCGGCGCACGACGCCCGGCTCGCTGCCTGCGCGCAGCCAGAACTCGGTGTCTGTCGGTGGCCAGTATTGCGCCGCCGGACGCTCCAACCGGCCCACGAGCCGCCACTCCAGGGCGCCGTAGGCGTCGCGGCCGACGATCTCGATCGGATCGAGCTGGTCCGCGAGCCGGGTGGCGAACGCTCCGCGGCGTGCCATGAGCCGCTCGAGCTCGTCGCGTAGCCGCTGATCGACCCCTTCCACGAAGCGGACGCGGACGCGCCTTGCCGAGGGCGCGTCCGCCACGACGGTGACGGCCGCCCGCGCGCACACGAGCTGACCGTCCCGGTACGCGCTGCCCTCGAGGCGCTGCAGCACCGTCACGACGCACCCCCGCGCCCGTCGCGCCCCGGTCGCAGGACTGCGCCGCCGTCACGACGCCCGTCCTCGACGCGGGCGATCCGCTGGACCTCATCGACCGACGTGCCCGCCGCCCGAGCCAGCCGCTGCACCGAGACGCCCTCGCCGGCCGCGGCGCGGATCGCCTGGTGCAGCAGCCCGGCCGCCCGGCACAGTTCGCCCCGGGCGGCGCGGACTCCCGCCAGCGCAATGGTCGGACGGTCGACAGGCATCGCGTCCTATCCCCGGCTGCGCCGTGTGTCGCCCGCCGCGCAGGTCAGGGAGGGGGCCTGAAACGAGACGTCTGACACGACCGGCAGCATGTCAGGAGGTAATCTACTCCGTCAAATTTTCCTTGAAGCGGAAATATTGCGCGGGATTTTCCTGCCTTCCTGGGGAACGCAAGCAAGTCAGAGACAAGGGGGGACGGGATGGAACGTGCTTCGAGCGGTGGACCGTCAGAGTCGACCACGGTGCTGCGAGTCGGCATCGATCGCGCGACGATGCGGGGGCGATGGCTGGGGGCGCGACTGCGCGAGCACCGCCGCGCCGCCGGGCTGAAGGGCATCGAGATCGGCAAGCGCATCGAGCGATCGCCCGGCACGATCAGCAAGTGGGAGTCCGGCGACCTCATCCCACGACCCGCCGAGATGTACTACATGCTCGAGATCTACGGCGTCCGCGACGAGGAACGCGACATGCTCATGCGTCGAGCAGAGGAGGCGCGGCAGCCAGGCTTCTCGGAGGTCGACGTGTCGGTCTCACTTGCCGACCACATCTGGCTGGAGAGCAGGGCGTGGAGGATCGAGACGTTCCAGACCGTCCTCGTCCCCGGCCTCCTGCAGACGCCCGAGCATGCCCGCGAGGTGCTCATGGCCTGGCTTCCGACCGCGACCTCCGAGCGCATCGAGCGCACGATCGCCGCCCGCGAGCTGCGCCAGCGGCGGCTGACAGGGGAAAACCCTCTCGAGTTCTCCGCGATCCTCGACGAGGCGGTCCTGCGCCGCCCGGTCGGCGGCGCGGAGACGGCCCGCGCCCAGCTTCGCTCCCTCGTCGAACGCGCGGCCCTGCCGAACGTCGACATCCGCGTCGTCCCGTTGGCGGCCGGCGCTCACGCCGGCCTCGCCGGTGCCTTCGACGTGCTGCAGTTCCGCGACGAGGACGACATCGTCTTCGTGGAGACGCGGGGCGGGCACATGTATCTCGACCGCCCCGACCCCTTCGCCGCGGCCCTGCGGCGCCTCGAGGCGGTCGCGCTTCCGGCGCACGAGTCGCTGGCTATGATCGATGACATCGCCAGGGAGATCGCATGACCGCGCATGACGATCGGCAGACGCCGGCTCCGGACCTCGCCCACGCTGGCTGGCGAAAGAGCCGCCACAGCGCCTCTGAGGAGGGCTGCGTGGAAACCGCGTTCCTCCCCGACGGCCGTGTCGCCGTCCGCGACAGCAAGGACCGCGGCGGGCCCGCCCTGATCTACGCGCCCCGCGAGTGGCGGGCCTTCATCGCGGGCGTGAAGGACGGCGAGTTCGAGCTCCGCTGAGCCACGGCCCGGCGCCACCGGCCACCTGGTGTGTTCGCCGGCTGGGGATCGATGGCGAAGGTCGGGCTCGGTCGCGCGCGGCTGAAAACTGTTGGACTTTCTTGTTCTCGGGATGGTCGATGCAACGAGCGAACGGCGCCTTCGACGTGCTCCGCGAGGAGGATGACCTCGTCTCCGTGGAGACGCGGGGCGGGTAATCTACCTCGACCATCGGGACCCCTTCGCTGCGGCGCCTCGAGGCGGTCGCGCTCTCGGCGCAGGAGTCGGTGGCCATGATCGTGACATCGCCAGGGAGATCGCATGACCGCGCGCAACGACAGGCAAACGCCGGATCCGGACCTCGGCCACGCCAGCTGGCGCAAGAGCCGCCACAGCTCCACCGACGTAGGCTGCGTGGAGACCGCCTTCCTCCCCGACGGCCGTGTCGCCGTCCGCGACAGCAAGGACCGCGGCGGGCCCGCCCTGATCTACACGCCCCGCGAGTGGCGGGCCTTCATCGCGGGCATCAAGGACGGGGAGTTCGAGCTCCCAGGCTAGATGTGTCAAGGAGGTGCGGGGCGCTGGTGCGGTAGCTGTCAGCCCGCCGGGGCGGGCTGCTCGTGGCTTGCGCCGGGCCGCTGACGATCACCGGGCTCGGCTGCCTGGCGGCGCAGGATCGCGCCGCCGGCTGCGCAGACGACGATCGAGATCAGGGCGGCGCAGAAGATCGCGGACGCCTCTCCCTGGTCGATCGCGTGCGTTGGCAGGCCGAGCGCGATCACGGCTGCGGGCACGCCCATCTGCGCTGACGCCAGGAGTCCGATCGCGGGTGGCGCGCGAATGACGCGGCTGACCGCGAGGTGCACGACGATCGTCAGTCCGGCCAGCAGCAGGGCGAGCTCGACGGCCTGCGCGCTGTGGGTGAGCGCGCGCAGATCGAGGCGGGCGCCGAGCAGCACGAAGAACACGGGGATGAAGAAGCCCTGGCCCAGTCCGAGCACCTCCCGGGACAGCCGCTTGGGCCCGCCGAGCGCTCCGACGACCAGGCCGACGCCGAATCCGGCGATCAGCACGCTGGCGCCGACCTCCAGCGCGATGTAGGACAGGCCGAGCAGCGCGATGACCGCCATGCGCAGGTCGATCGCCCGATCGCGCTTCTTGCAGCGCCACCGCCGACGAGGAGGAGCAGATCACGACCGCGTAGACGAGGGTTGGGCTGCCCGACCCGACCAGATGACACAAGGCCCGCGGCCAGTGCCAGCGGTACCGCGAACGCGGCGGCGCGGGCACCCTGGCCGAGGGCGGCGCGCAGCCGGCAGTCGTGCAAGGGGACCTGCATGCCGACGATGAACCGGGTGAGTTTCTTTCACTTCGGGTCGGTGTGAAGTCGGCTAATGGTGAAACGCGCGCCGGTCGTGCATGTCACCGGTCGCGCCTGGGCCGCGTTGCAGGCGCTCGACGGCCCAGCGCAGATCAGCGAGCAGCATGCTCGCGAGGTCGTGGCTGAACCCGTTACGGACGACGACGCGCAGGACGGCGAGATTCTGCAGCGCGGGCGGCATGTGGTAGGCGGGAACGAGCCAGCCCTTGACACGCAGCATCTCGGAGACGTCGAAGACGGTGTAGCCATCGACGCCGTCACGCAGCCGGAACGCGAACACGGGCAGCGCGCCACCGTCTGAGATCAGCTCGAACGGGCCGATCTCGGCGACCTGGGCGGCCAGCCAGCGGGCGGTGTCGCGGCAGGCCTGCTGCACGCGCCGGTAGCCGTCGAAGCCCAGGCGCAGCAACGTGAAGTACTGCGCGACGACCTGCGCGCCGGGCCGCGAGAAGTTCAGCGCGAACGTCGGCATGTCGCCGCCGAGGTAGTCGACGTGGAAGATGAGGTCCTCGGGCAGCACCGAGCTGTCGCGCCAGATCGCCCAGCCGACCCCGGGGTACACGAGCCCGTACTTGTGTCCCGACGCGTTGATCGACGCCACGCGCGCAACGCGGAAGTCCCATTCCAGGTCGGCGTCGACGAACGGCGCGACGAAGCCGCCGGAAGCCGCATCGACGTGAACCGGCACGTCGAGGCCGCGCGCGTCCTGCAACGCGTCCAGCGCGGCCGCGATCTCGGCGACGGGCTCGTAGGCCCCATCGAACGTCGAGCCGAGGATCGCGACGACGCCGATCGTGCGCTCGTCGCAGTGCTCGACAGCGCCCTCCGCGGTCAGGCAGGTGCTGCCCGCGCCGACCGGGACGAGCCGCGGCTCGACATCCCAGTAGCGACAGAACTTCTCCCAGCAGACCTGGACATTGGCGCCCATCACGAGGTTCGGCCGGTCCTCCGGCAGGCCCTGCGCGCGGCGCCGCTGGGCCCAGCGGCGCTTGAGCGCCATGCCGCCGAGCATGGCCGCCTCGCTGGAGCCGGTCGTCGAGCAGCCCACCGCCGGTCCGTCGGCCGTCGTCCCCCAGAGCCGCGCGAGCATCGCCACGCAGCGCCGCTCGAGCTCGGCCGTCTGCGGGTACTCGTCCTTGTCGATCATGTTCTTGTCCTGGCACTCCGCCATCAGCGCCCGGGCGGCCGGCTCCATCCATGTCGTGACGAACGTCGCGAGGTTCAGCCGCGCGTTGCCGTCGAGCATCAGCTCGTCGTGCACGATCTGGTAGGCGCTGTCGGCCGGCATCTCGCCCTGGGGGAGCTCCAGGCGCGGGACGTCGTGCACCTCTCCGCCCTGCGTGAACTGCGGGCGCACGTCAAGCGTGCCCGAATGCTGTGAAGGTCTGCGATGGATCGGCATGCGAGCACTGTTGCGCGTGTGCCGGTCGGGCGCGGCAGGGATCCAGGCTCAGGCCATGTGTTACCTGACTGACGACCCGGCGGCGGCGATCGACGCGGCGATCGTCGACAGCTACACCCGCATCCCGCCAGACGAGGATTTCGGTGCCGCGTGGGCGGCCCGCGCGTCGATCGAATCTGAGCCATGGGAGGACCCGCGATGAAGTCCACGTCCAATCCGTGAACCGCGGCGAGGTGTGGTGGTATGAGCTGCCGGATGCCGGCAGGCGGCCCGGCTTGATCCTGACGCGCCAGGCTGCGATTCCCGTGCTCAATGCCCTGCTCGTCGCACCAGCCACGCGCACGATCCGCGGTATCCCGACCCAGGTGCGCCTCGGTCCCGCGGACGGCATGCCGACCGAGTGCGCGCTGAGCCTCGACAACCTGCTGTCCGTCCCCAAGGTGCTGTTGACCGAACGCATCACCCGTCTGCCGCCCGCCCGCTTGGCTGAGCTGTGCGCCGCGCTGGACATCGCGGCCGGCTGCGCGTGAAGCTCAGGCCACCGGGCGCAGATGGCGCAGCGGCCGGCCGTCGCGCAGCTCGCGCACGACGGCCTCGACGAGCCCGTGGCCGTCGCCCCAGCGGCCGTCGTGACGGCGGCGACGATGCCGCGCTTGTGCTGGATGAGCGCCGCCATGGTCTCGTCGATCGCGCCGGCGGCGAGCAGGTACCCCTGACGGGCCACCGGCTGGACGCTGCCGCGGGCGATCAGCTCGGGCGCGACGGTGGGCACGGCCGCCAGCGAGCCGCGATAGCCGGGCCCCGCTCTGTGATGCCCAGCAGCCGGGCGCCATTGGCCTGGAGGGAGGCGAGGAAGCCGCCGGGCGGCACGGCTAGGGCGGCCGGGCGAGGCGAGCGAGCGCCGAAGTCGGTGAGCCGGTCGGAGTGCTCGCAGCGGGCGCCGTAGGCCAGCGCGGCCACGATCCCCGCGGACGTCGCCTGGCGCTCTTCGGGTGTGAACGGCGTGCCGCGCGCCGCTTCGTAGTCTGCGACGAACGCGAGCGACTCGTCGAGCGTCGGGACGCACTGGTGGCCCTCGCGGCTCCAGTCGGCGGTGAACGCGTAGGCCGCCCACGCGACGACGACGGGCTCGGATCCGATGCCGAGGCTGTCCCAGTCGTAGACGGCGCTCACCGCGCCGTCCGCGAAGCGCAGGTGCTCTGCTTTGTAGTCGCTGTGGCCGACCACGTCGTCCGCGCCCGCGAACCGGTCGAGCTGCTCGTTCGCGGCGGACGCCAGACGTTCGATCCACTCCGAGCCGCCGGATGTGCCGGGGAAGTCGAAGCGCGGGTTGTGCGGCTGGAGCCACAGGCGCCCGGCTCGATCCCGGATGGAGCTCAATCCCGGCAGGCCGGCGAGCGGACGGCACAGCTCGACGAGCCGGGCACATGAAGAGGCCATCTCCCGGCGGACCGCGGGTCGGTGCGGGTCAGCCCAGCAGCCGTGGTCGAGCAAGGTCTCGACGACGGCCAGCCCAGCCGCGAGCGGGGTGGGGCCGAGCAGCGGACGCGGGCTGGGGAACCGGGCGCCGATCAGATGCTCCTGCACGCGCTGAACCGCGAGGAGATGGTCGCGGTCGGCATCGGCGCGATGGACCTTGACGACGACCCGCCGGCCGTCGTTCAGGCGCACGCCGTGCACGCTCCCGACGCTCGTCGCGAAGAACTCGTACTCGCGGACGCCCATTCGGAGCTGCGCCTCGCAGAATCCGTCCACGGCCTCGACGATGAGCGCCGGGTCAGCCGTCCCGAAGATCACGTGCTCCAGGCGAGGCTCCGTCTTGCACGCCAGGGCGTCCGCGATCATCGAGACGTCGTTGCTCACGGCACCAGTGTCTACCAGCCGCACAGGGACGAAATGCCACGGCGTGTGTCATCCCAAGATCGCTTGCACGTGTCCGGCGACTGGACTGACCGCCGTCCTGCCCGCATCCCTCGTGCGTCTCGGCGGCGTGCTCGGGCGGGAGGGATTCAGCGCGGGGTCCCGAGCGGCGGCGGGCGGCGAGCGGCGGGCGCCGCTCTCGCGCTCGCGTCGCCGCGCTTGGCGGGCGGCGGTCAGTGTGTCGCGTTTTCCTCCTAAGGGCTTTCCATCTCAGTGCAGTAGGTCAATGTTCATCGGTTGAACGGTCTGACTGGCGACGCCAGGGGCGGTCGAGGGGCGCGCCGGCGAGGCTGGCAGGGCGTATGCGCTTGTCGGGCGGTGGCGGCGGCGGTCGATGTTGACTGGACCCGGGATCGGCGAGCAGCGAGCGGTAGGTGCGAGGTGGTGCTTGGACGGACTGCTCGAGCAGGCGGTAGAAGAGCATGCCTCGGGCGCGGGAACGCCGGCGGTTGAAGCGGAAGGTGAACTCGTCCAGGTAGGCCTGCAGGTGACCGGGCT
>JBPCJA010000293.1:0-3430 GCA_051005755.1 Solirubrobacteraceae bacterium | reverse complement strand
TTGTTTTTTTCTCTTCTCTTCTCCCGCGGAGCTTTTCGCCCCCTCTCCCCCCCTTCTCTTCTCCCCCCCCCCGCCCCGGCCCCCCTCCCCCCCACGCCCACGGGTCAGCTCGGTCCGAGCAATCCCGGGGCGCTTTGCGCAGCCATGTCATGCGCAAGGCGCCCCTGCGCGGGCGTGTTCGGCATCGTTCGAGGCGGCGGGGCCGCGTGCGCCTGGGTACGGCAGCGATGAAGGAGGGGCTCTCGAACGGCCGTGTCGCTTCGATGGTGCAGCCAGGCGAGTCACTCTCGCCCACGATCCTCGACCAGCAACCCACGATGGCGAGTTCGTCGCGCCCATCGCGACTAACTCGCCAAACGCCGCGCGCGAGCTACCGGCACCCGACCGCACGACAGCGAAATGGCGAGTTCTTCGCGCTGCGCTCGAAGAACTCGCCAATCGATCGATGCGCCCTCATCCGGCGACCGCACCCACCCTTCCTCGGTGATGCCGTTCACCAACGCCGGCACCACCGCGAACGACCCGAGCCTGCGCGTTCCCCGCGTCCGCGCCCACCTGGCCGTCAGGGTGCGGGTCTGCCGTCCACGACTGCGGCCCCTGCGCTGCCTGCGCAAACGCCGCGAACGCGACATCGGCGCGAATCATGCTCGAATTGACCAGGCTCGACCGCCGTGCTGATCGAAGACGACCGCGCCGTCGCAAAGACGTTCCTTTCCGCCGGACTCGTCGATCGCATCAACCCCCGAGCCTCTCGCTTGAGCGATACCACCGCCGCGATGGGGCAGGGAGGACTCGAACCTCCGTCTAACCGATTATGAGTCGGCTGCTCTGACCAACTGAGCTACTGCCCCGTGCGCGGATTGTGGCGTGTTCGCGGATAATCCCCGGCGCCGCGAGCTGTCATCGAGGAAAGGAACGGGGGATGGGCGAACTGCTGCGCAAGGTGTTCCGGGTCAACTACGAGACGCGGTCGCTCGCGGAGATCGAGGCGGTGGCCGAGGGTGCGGCGCTCATGCAGGAGCAGCATGCCCGCGACGTCGTGTCGATGGCCGACGTCGCCGGCATCGCGAAATCCGACAATCGCGTGCAGCGCGCGAAGGAGATCGTCGAGCGCCTGAGGTGATTCGTGGGATGCTCTGTCCAATGACGCGGAGGAGGACCTGATGGGCTACTACCTGCGCCGGTTCGTCGGAGGCGACACCGACGGCTTCAGCCGCGAGCAGATGCTCGACGTCGCTGAGCAGGCCCTCCAGCTCCAGCTCGAGCTCGCACTCGACGTCCTCGCGTTCGCCGAGGTCTCGGGGCTGCCCGACTCTCACAAGGAGAAGGACCAGCGCATCCTGCGCGCCCGCGAGACCGCCAGAACGCTGGGGTAGGCGGGCTCGCCGCCCTCGCCGTGGTCGTGCTCGCCGGATGCGGCGGCGAATCGGCGCGCACGCCGAGCGCGACGACGCCGCCGGCGCGCGCCGCGGAGCACCCAGCGCTCTGTGGCTCCCTGCGCGCCGCGGTCACCGGCCGCGTCGCCGCGGCCGCGGCGACCGAGCTGTCGGGCCTGGTCCTGTCGCGGACGCAGCCGCGCGTGCTGTGGACCCACAACGACTCCGGCGATCGCGCGCGCGTCCTCGCCGTCACGACCACCGGCCGGCTGCTGGCGGACGTCGCGGTCACCGGCGCCGAGAACGTCGACTGGGAGGACATCGCGATCGGACCGGCGCCCGGCCGCGGCGACGCGCTCTACATCGCCGACACGGGCGACAACCTCGCCCGGCGGCGCGAGGTCGTCGTCTACCGGGTGCCCGAGCCGCGCGTGGGCGGCGGCGGGCAGCATGCGAGCGCGCCGGCGGCGCGCCTGGGGCTGCGCTACTTCACCGGCGCCCAGGACGCCGAGGCGCTGCTCGTCGATCCCTCCAGCGGCGCGCTCGTCGTCGCGACGAAGAGCTTCGGCGGCGACGCCGGCATCTACGTCGCTGCGCGGCCGGTCGCGGGGACCACGACGGTCCTGCGACGTCTCCGCGGATGGCCGGACGATCGTCCTGCGCACGTACGACCGCGCGTTCGTGTGGACGCGCCGCGGGCGCGAGCCGCTCGCGACCGCGCTGCGCCGGCGCCCATGCGCGGCGGGCGAGCAGCTGCTCGTGGAGGGCCAGGGGGAGGCGCTCGCGCTCACCCCCGACGGGCGCGCGTTCTACACCGTGCCCGAGGGGTCGCGGCCGGCGATCCGCCGGCACGCGCCGGCTGGGCGTGTTGGCGTTCGATGAATGACGTTTGGCCAATGCCAGCTGGGGAAGCACATTTTAAGAAGCCCGTCGAGAGACTTCGGTCCGGCCCATATCCCCCGCCCCTCCAACTCTCTCGGCACGCGCGCCCGGTGCGACCCCACCGGGCGTGCTTCGTTAACGGACGCTCACGCGGCAAGCGGCGCCGAAAAGGAACGAGGGCGGACCTGTCGAAACAGGCTCACGCCTATGAAGCGATCCGCCACTCCGACGACGACTCCCGAGTCGCTCTCCACCTACATCCAGGCCCGGTTCGACGACTTCTCGCGTTCCCAGAAGGACGTCGCCCAGTACATCGTCGACCACCTCGACGAGGTCGCCTTCCAGACCGCCGAGGAACTGGCTCGCCGCGCGAACACGTCCTCGAGCACGGTCGTGCGCTTCTCGCAGGCGCTCGGCTTCGAGGGGTACCCCGAGCTGCAGCAGTCCGCTCGCGAGGAATACCGCCGACGCCACGCGACGACGCCCCCGGCGGGCGTCATGGGGCCGGTCGCGCCGCTCTTCTCGCTGGACCAGAACGAGTTCGAGACGATGCTCGCGGCCGACCACGTCAACGTCGAGGACACCGCCCGCAAGGTCTCGCGCAGCGAGGTCGACGCGGCCGTCGAGGCGATTGCCACGACGCCGCGGCTGCTCGTCGCCGGCACTGACCAGATGGCGTTCTTCGCGTCCTACCTGCGCCATCTGCTGATGCTGCTGGACCTGCGCGCCGAGATCGTCGCAAGCCCGTCGCAGGAGGCGCTCGGCCGCCTGAGCCGGATCGACGACGAGACGCTCGTCATCGGGCTGTCGGCGGGGCGGCCGCATCCACTGGTGGTGCGCGCGATGAAGCTCGCCCGCCATCGCAAGGCGCGCACGATCGCGATCACCGACGCGACGCTGTCGGAGGTCGCCAAGCTCGCCCAGATCCGCCTGTACTACTCGTCCAACAGCCCGGCCTACGTGCGCTCGCACACCGCGCTGCTGAGCATGGTCCAGGCACTCGCCTACGGGGTCTACGCCCGCGACGCCGACGGCTACGCCGACCGCATCAAGGCGTTCCGCCTGAAGTGACGTGATCCATTCCGGCGGCGGGACCGGAGCTAGGATTGGATGACCATGCGCGACGAAGCAACCTTCCGGGTCAAGGCCGGCCTTGCCGAGATGCTCAAGGG
>JBPCJA010000292.1:0-5778 GCA_051005755.1 Solirubrobacteraceae bacterium | reverse complement strand
CGCCGCCCGGCAAGCGCGTGCGTCCCGACAGCCTCACCGGCCCGCCGCTCGACCGTCCCTGGCGCCGCTGACCGCGTGATCTGCCCGATGAACCCTGATCTACTGCACCGAGATGGAAAGCCATTCTCCAAGATTCGACGTGGCTTGATGATCGGGCGGGTCCGGGTGGCGCACATCGGCCTGCACGGCGCACTTCGCCTGCGCCAGCCGACGTACGTCGGGGAGGCATGCGTACGTCAGCGGGAGTACGGAGCTGTTACGCCCAAGGCCGATGACGCGCCGCCCGTCGGGGCGTACGGTGCAGTTGTGAGCATCGCCGTCGCACGACAGCGTCTGCGCGGCGTCGCGCCGCGCGCGATCGACGTCGCCGTCGCCGTGGCGGTCGCCGTCGCGATGACGTTGATCATCGCCGTCGCACAAGAGGACGGGTCGCGTCCGCCGAACGCGCCGGCATACCTTCTCGGGCTCACCCTCGCCGCCTTGCTGCTGGCGCGACGGCGCCATCCGCTGCTCGTCCTGGCCGGCTCGGTCGGCGCGCTCTGCGTCTACTACTCGCTCAACTACCCGGCGTTCTCGCCGGCGGTGCCGCTCGCGGTGGCGTCGTACTCGGCGGCGGTGGCCGGCAGGCTCCTGCCGGCCGCCGTGATCGACGGCGTGCTCGTGACCTTCGGCGCCGGTTGGCAGAACGTCGGTGAGGGCGCGTCGCTGCTGTCGGTGCTGGGCACCCAGACGCTCGCGGACGTCGGGCTGCTCGCCGCCGTCCTGCTGCTCGGCGAGGCTGTCCGCAACCGGCGCGCGTGGGCCGAGGAGGTCCGTCGGCGCCAGCAGCGCGCCGCGGAGGACCGCGACCGCGAAGCTGCTCGGCGCGTCGAGCAGGAGCGCTTGCGAATCGCGCGCGAGCTGCACGACGTGATGGCCCATACGATCGCCGCGATGAACGTCCAGGCCGCTGTCGCCTGTGACACGATCGACCCCGTCCCTGACCAGACGCGCGTCGCCCTGCAAACGATCCGAGCGCAGGGCCGCGAGGCGATGGCCGAGCTGCGGGCCACCGTCGGCCTGTTGCGCGGCGATGCGGGGGACGCGCCGCGCTCGCCCGCTCCCGGGCTCGCCGGACTCGGTGGGCTCGTGCGGACAGCCGCTGCCGCGGGAGTCGACGTCGACCTCGCGATCATCGGCGCCGCACGCCCGCTGCCTGCCGCGATCGACCTGACCGCCTACCGCATCCTGCAGGAGTCGCTCACCAACGTCGTGCGCCACGCCGGCGCCTGCGCAACCCGGGTGGAGATTCGCTACGAGGCCGATGAGATCACGCTCGAGATCAACGACGACGGACGCGGCAACGCCAACGGCGCCGCCGCGCACGACGGCGGCTACGGACTCATGGGCATGCGCGAACGGGCCACCGCCGTAGGCGGCACCCTCCAGACCGGGCCGGCGAACGGCAACGGATTCCGTGTCCATGCCCGGCTGCCGACGCGGACATCCTCACCGTGACCGTCAAGGTGCTGCTCGCCGATGACCAGACGCTCGTGCGCTCGGGCTTCCGGCTCCTGCTGGACCGCGCAGACGACATCGAGGTCATCGGCGAGGCATCCGACGGCGCCCAGATACTGAGGCAGATCCGCGCCAGCCGCCCTGACGTCGTCCTGATGGACATCCGCATGCCCGTCATGGACGGCCTGCAGGCGACCCGCGACATCGTCGCGGACCCCCAGCTCGCCGGCGTGCGGGTGATCATGCTCACCACCTTCGACCTCGACGAGTACGTCTTCGATGCGCTGCACGCCGGCGCGAGCGGCTTCCTCATCAAGGATGTCGAGCCCGACGAACTGCGCGACGCGGTGCGTGTCGTCGCGGCCGGCGACGCGCTGCTGTCGCCGAGCGTCACCCGTCGGCTGATCGCGGAGTTCGTCTCCCAGCCCGGGCGCCGGCGCCACTCACCCGCCCAGCTGGCAGAGCTGACCCACCGCGAACGCGAGGTGATGGGGCTCGTCGCCACCGGCCTCAGCAACGAAGAGATCGCCCACCGCCTCGTGATCAGCCCCGCCACAGCCAAGACGCACGTCAGCAGGATCCTCCTCAAGCTCGCCGCGCGCGACCGCGCGCAGCTCGTCGTCATGGCCTACGAGAGCGGGCTTGTCAAGGCCCGGGCAGCCACCCATGACGCACGACCCGAGCATCCCGAGTCGCCGGCGTAGGGTCATCCACGCCGTTTCGTGACGGCTGATGGCCCGCGCGGGCCATCGGCCGCGATCAGCAGGCGCTCGCGCGGGTCAACCCGAGCGCGTGCTCGACCGGCAAGAGCGTGCGCTCCACACCGACTACCAGCGCGCCGTGCCGTTGGCATGGACGAAGTGGCCCGTGGGCCCGTCGTCTGACAGCAGCGCCATCTCGACGACGATCCGCGCGGCTTCGTCCGCGGTCAGCGGAGCGTCTGCTCGGTTCTGCGGTCCGCCCAGGTCGGTCTGCACCCAGCCGGGGCAGATCGCGTTGACCTTGATCTTGGTGTCCACGAGGCTCTTCGACAGACCGATCGTGATGGAGTTCAGCGCCGCCTTGGTTGCCCGGTAGGCGGGCACCGGGAGGGCGTACCACGGTGATGCGGGGTCGGCCTGGTCGGTCAAGGACCCCATCCTGCTGGACACGTTGACGATGCGACCGCCGTCGGACTTCTCGAGCAGCGGAAGACACGCCTGCGTCACGCTCACGGCGCCGAAGACGTTGGTCTCGAACGTGTCCCTGAACATGCGCAGGTCCAGCGGTCCGTCGGCCTGGTCGCCGTCGGTGGCCTCCGGCAGGATCCCGGCGTTGTTGACAAGGATGTCGAGGCGTCCGTGCTCCCGCTCGACCTTTCGAGCGGCGGCCTGCACGCTGGCTTGATCGGTGACGTCGAGCGTCAATGCTTCGGCGTCGATCTGCTCGCCACGAAGCTCCCGTACCGCCTGCTCGCCATTGGCGGCGTCGCGCGCGCCGATGAGTACCTTCGCGCCGGACTGGCCGAGCAGGCGGGCGGTGGCGATGCCGAGGCCCTTGTTGGCACCCGTGATGAGAGCGATCTTCATGTGTGACCTCTGGAGGTAGGGGGTCAGGACGTTGTCGCCCTTGCACTCGTACAACGTGCCGAACATCGAGTCCGTGAGGTCAGAGCCAGAACGACGCCGCGCGTCGACTTCGAGGAGAGCCCGCAATGCAGTTCATGCTTCATCCTCAGCGTCGAACGGCAGGCACACGAGCGGGAGTGAGATCGGGCGCACCGGACCGGGTTAGGGTGAGCCGGTCATGGTCGCAGTCGAGCAGCATCTCAGGGTCGTGCTGGTGTCACCCGGCGACGTCGCGGGCGAGCGCGCTGCGGCGCAGGCGGTCGTGGACGAGCTCAACCGCGGCGAAGCCGGCGACCGTGGGCGCCGGCTGTCGCTGTGGCGCTGGGAGACCGATGCCTGGCCGGGCCTGCATCTGGAGGGCCCGCAGGGGCAGATCGACGAGCAGATGCAGATCGAGGACGCGGACCTCGTCGTCGGCGTGTTCTGGCGGCGGTTCGGCACGCCGACGGGCGACGCGGACTCGGGGACCGAGCACGAGCTGCGCCGTGCACGGGCCGCGTGGGAGCAGCACGACAGCCCACAGGTCATGGTCTACTTCTCCAGGCGGGCCTACTCGCCGGAGACGTCCGACGAGCTCGACCAGTGGGGCCGCGTGCTCGAGTTCCGCCGGACGTTCGAACGACAGGCGCTGTCGTGCCGATATGAGACCGAGGAGGAGTTCGTGCAGCTGCTGCGCGAGCACCTCGGGCGCTTCCTGCGCACGCATCTCGCCACGATCCAGACACCGGCGACCGCCGCCGCGGCTGCTCGCGCCGCACGACCGGTGCGGTTCAACCTGCCGCCGGTCGCGGCGTCGTTCACGGGCCGCACCGAGGAGCTCGACGCGCTCGACGAGGCGCTCGGGGTCGCCGACCGTGCGGTCGTCGCACAGGCGATCACCGGCCTCGGCGGGGTCGGCAAGACGCAGCTCGCCGCGCGCTACGTCCAGCAGCGCTCGGACGGCTATGACGTCGTGGCGTGGATCCGCGCCGAGGACGGCGGGATCGCCGACCTCGCGGCGCTCGCCGCCAGGCTCGGTGGCGCGGTGGAGGGCCTGTCGCCGAGCGAGCGCGCGCAGCTCGCGCTCGACCGCCTGGGCGAGAGCGAGCGGCGGTGGCTGCTCGTGCTCGACAACGTCGCGTCGGCGGAGCAGCTCGGCGGCCTCGTCCCCGGCGGCGGCAGCGGGCGGGTGCTCGTGACCTCGCGCGACCGGGGGCTGCGCCAGTTCGGGCCGATGCTCGCGGTCGGCGTCTTCGACGAGGACACCGCGACCCGGTATCTGACCGAGCGTGCGGACAGGCGGAGCGACGAGCACGCGGCGCGGACGCTCGCGCGCGCGCTGGGCTGCCTGCCGCTGGCGCTGTCGCACGCGGCCGCCTACTGTGCGAGCGGCACGAGCTTCGGGGACTACCTGCGCCTGCTCCGAGGCCTGCCCTCGCACGAGCTGTTCGACACGGCCCCGGAGCTGTTCTACGAGCGGACCGTGGCGTCGACGTGGAAGACGTCGATCGAGGCCGCGAGCGACAGGGTGCCGCTGGCGGCCGAGGCGCTGGAGCTCGCCGCGCACCTCGGCCCCGACGCGATCCCCAAGGCGCTGTTCGGCGAGCCCGCCGCCGCGGACACGGCGCGCGGGCGAAAGCGCCTCGCCGACGCGCTCAACGCGCTCGCACGCTTCAGCCTCGCGACCGTCGACGACGACGCCGTCAGCGTGCACCGCCTGCTGCAGAAGACCGTCCGCGACGACGCGGCCGCACGCGGCGACAGGACCGCCGCGCTGCGCGCGCTCACCGCGCTCGACGACGCCTTTCCCGCCGACATCACCGTGCCTGCCCAGTGGCCGCTGTGCGAGCGCCTGCTCGCGCACACGCTCGCGCTCGCCGACGCCCTGCCCGAGCCCGGCGACGCCGGCGCGCAGCTCATCGCGCTCCTGAACCGCGCGTGCCATTACCTCATCTGGGCCGAGCGCGGTCAGCGCAGCCTTCAGCTCGCGCAGGCCACGCTCCGGCATGCTGAGCAGATCCTCGGGGCCGACGACCCCGCCACGCTCATCAGCCGCAATCGCGTCGCGACGGGGCAACTCTGGGCAGGGCGCACGCGCGAGGCGATCGCGATCTACGAGCCCCTGCTCACCAACACCGAACGCATCCTCGGACCCGACCACCCCAACACGCTCACCACCCGCAACGACCTCGCCCATGCCTACCGGAACGCCGGACGCACCGCGGAGGCGATCGCGATCTACGAACCCCTGCTCACCGACAGCGCACGCATCCTCGGACCCGACCACCCCGGCACGCTCACCACCCGCCACAACCTCGCCACCGCCTACCAGGACGCCGAACGCACCGCGGAGGCGATCGCGATCTACGAACCCCTGCTCACCAACACCGAACGCATCCTCGGACCCGACCACCCCAACACGCTCACCACCCGCGATGACCTCGCCACCGCCTACCGAATCGCCGGACGCACCACTGAGCCATCCCGGGTCTGACGGAGACCTCCAAACCAGGATTTCGGTCCTGCAGAGAGGAACACCCCGTCATGCCCCGACCCAAGAAGTACCCCGACGAGCTACGCGAGCGTGCTGTCCGGCTCGTGTTCGAGTCTCGGCGTCCGATCGCCGCGGTCGCACGCGATCTCGGCGTCCACAAGGAAGCGCTGCGCCTCTGGGTGCGCCAGGCCGAAGCCGATG
>JBPCJA010000291.1:0-4466 GCA_051005755.1 Solirubrobacteraceae bacterium | reverse complement strand
CGCGTGGCGCGCGTGGCGCGCGCGGCGGCCTCTTCGCGGGGCCGCTGGGCCGGCACGGGATGTCCAACGCGCTGCTCGTCTCGGCGAGCGAGTCGGCGAGCGGGAGGCCCCTGGCGGTCTTCGGCCCGCAGACGGGCTACTTCTCGCCACAGATCCTCATGGAGCAGGACGTCCACGCCCCGACGCTCGATGCGCGCGGCGCGGCCTTCCCCGGCGTCAACCTCTACGTCCAGCTCGGCCGCGGACCCGACTACGCCTGGAGCGCGACGTCCGCCGGCCAGGACATCACCGACACGTTCGCGCTGGACCTCTGCGAGCCCGACGCCGGCAGGCCGACGATGGACTCGACGCACTACCGCTTCCGTGGGCGCTGTGAGCCGATCGAGACGCTCGAGCGCGTCAACCGCTGGAAGCCGACGGTCGCCGACGCGACGCCCGCCGGCAGCCAGACGCTGCGCACCGAGCGCACGAAGCTCGGCCTCGTCACCGGCCGGGCGACGATCGCGGGCAGGCCGGTCGTCTACGCGCAGCTGCGCTCGACGTACCTGCACGAGGTCGACTCCTCGCGCGGCTTCTCGGACTTCAACGACCCGGCGAAGATGCGCGACGCGCGCGCCTTCCAGCGCGCCGCGAGCAAGATCGGCTACACGTTCAACTGGCTCTACGCCGATGACCGCGACATCGCCTACTTCAACTCGGGCAACAACCCGCAGCGCGCGAAGGGGATCACCGGCCAGCTCCCGGCGCCGGCGCGACTGCCGTGGCGCGGCTTCGATCCGGACCGCAACACCGCCGCCTACACCTCGTTCGCCCAGCATCCGCAGGCGATCGACGGCCAGCCGTACATCACGTCGTGGAACAACAAGCAGGCGCGCGGCTACGCCGGTGCCGACACGAACCTCTACTCCTCCGTCTTTCGCTCGCAGATGCTCGACCAGGAGATCGAGGCGCGCATCGCGGGCCCGCGGAAGGTCGACCTGCCGGGGCTCGTCGAGGCGATGGGCGAGGCGGCGACGACCGACCTGCGCGCCGAGCAGGTCCTGCCGCTCGCGCTGGACGTCATCGGCAGCCCGCGCGACCCACGGCTCGCCGACGCGGTCGCCAAGCTGCGCGCGTGGGTCGCCGACGGATCGCACCGCCGCGACCGCGACGGCGACGGCCGCTACGAGCACGGGGACGCGATCCAGATCCTCGACGCGTTCTGGCCGCGCTGGATGCGGGCCGAGTTCGAGCCGTCGCTCGGGGCGAAGCTCTTCGACGCGCTTGCGGCCGCCCACGAGCTCGACAACGAGCCGAACACCGGCGGCGGCCACCTCGGCTCGGCCTATCAGACCGGCTGGTACGGCTACGCGGCGAAGGACCTGCGCCGCGTCCTCGGGCGCCGCGTCGCGCGGCCGTACTCCAAGCGCTACTGCGGCGGCGGCAGCCGCGCGCGCTGCCGCGCCGCCCTGCGCGACGCGCTCGCCCGCGCCCTGCAGGACGACCCTGCCTCGCTCTACGCCGATGCGGCGTGTGCGAAGGCCGGCAAGCCCGGCGACCAGGTCTGCTTCGACGCGATCGCCTTCCGCGCGATCGGCGGCGCGACGCAGCCGATGATCGGCTGGCAGAACCGGCCGACCTATCAGCAGGCCGTCGAGGTCCAGGGGCACCGGCCGCGGCCGTAGGCTGCGCCCGGATTCGGCGCGGGACCCACTGGGATGGTCCCGAGGCAGGGCGCCCGTCGGTCGGCGCCGCGACCCACTGGGGATAGGTGCTGAGGCAGGGCGCCGGGACGCCGGCGGCGAAGCCAGCGAGATGTCCTGGGTCGAGTCGAGCTCGCGCAACTTCACCGCCCGCCACGACGAGCACGAGGCGACCGACGTCCGCGGCGTGCTCGAACTGCTCGAGGACACGCGCGAGCGGCTCGCCGACGCCTTCCCGGCGCTGCCGACGGAGGTCGCGGTCGTCGTGCACTCCAGCCGCGCCGAGCTCGACCTCGCGCAGCCCTTCCTGCCGATCATGCGCCGCATCACCACCCCGGCGGCGCGGCGCTACCTCGCCGGCTGGGCCGGCCGCGGCACGCTGCACGTGCTCGCCCCCCGGCTGCTCGCCGAGCGCGCGGCGAACGTCGAGGGGTCACGCGAGATGCTCCTGCTCACGCCGGCCGCGCTCTACGTCCAGCTCGTCGTGGCGGAGTGCAACCCGGGCCTGCCGCCGCCGTGGACGGCACGCAGCATCCACCGGGCCGTGCGCTGGGCCTGGCTCGTCGCCGGCGCGGCGCAGTGGTTCTCCGGCCAGTCCGCGCACGCCCGGCCGGCGATCGCCCGCCGGCTGCGCGAGGGCCCGCGTCCGGACTTCCCGCCGGGCCTGCGCGACGCCGCGCTGCTCGGCGGCACCATCATCGACCTCGTCGCCCGCGAGGAGGGCGAGCACACCGCGGTACGCCTGGCTTGCTCGCTGCCGCGCGGCGGCCCGCGCGAGGCGCTCGTCTCGACGTTCCACGGCCGCGCGCTCGTCCACACCGAGGACACCTGGCGCGCGCACCTGTCGCGGATGGCGGAACGCTAGATCAGGTGGTTGTGAGACCGGGCGGAAGAGACGAATGTCAGATAGTGCGCGGAAGCGCGCACAAGCTGACAACGAGCTGCAGAGTCCGCGCCCGAGCGCTCCCTAGCGCGACCGCATCCGATCGTTTGCGCGGTCGTGCTGGCGCTCGGTGCGCCCACCTTGTTGCATCGACTCGTGAAAGAGCAGACGAGCTTGGACTACCGACGTGACCCGCTCGAGCGCCGCATCGTCTCGAGGTGCACGGGTTCGAAAGGGAACGTCAGCTTTTCGACGGTCTCATGCCGAAGTAAGCGCGGTAGCTCTCGCATGACCCGGTGGCGGACGACGGCGAGCCCGGCTCCTCGAACGGCGTTGTACGCGTAGCCATCGGCTTTGAGATGTTCGATGGCGACCGTGTCGCCGATCGTGCTGCCCCAGATTCCGCGCTCGAGCTCGACGCCACGAACGATCCGCTGGTCGGCGAAGAAGCCGGTGAGCGCGACAGTGTGTGGATCGTGCATGAGGATCGGGTTCGCAAGCGCTCGGCCGATGAGGCGCCCGCAGTCGAGTAGTGCACGCTGAGCGGGTGCGTTGCTGCGATCGCGGATGAGCGCCTGAGTGCGCGCTCGTGCGTCATCGCCCATGACTTCGTGGTGACCACTTGCATCCATGCGGCGAGCGAAAGCGGTCCCGCTCGCGAGCGCCTCGAGATGGCCGTGTTCGCCACATGAGCACGCCCAACGATCGAACTCGATGGGGTCCAGCCCCTCGGGCGGAGCCCTCGTGATGTCCTGGACCGTGGCCAGGCTGATCGGCAGATGGCCGAGTTCCCCCGCATACCCGTTCGTGCCGATCATGAGTCGCGCGTCGATGAAGGAAGACAGCGCATTGCGCTTGTGCGGGGCCAGTTCGATGATGGCTGCGCCGAGCCCACCGCTGACGCGGACCGTGAGGATCACACGCGATGCATCGGTCTCATCGGATTCGAACGCACGGGCACGCGCGTGATCGAACGCGACGCTCAAGGCGTCGGCGTTCGCGTCGTTGATCGCGCTCACGCGCTCGGCGTTGTCGGAGAACGGAGGACCCAGCGTCGACGCGACGTGCTCGCCCAGGCTGCGTGGCTCGGCCTCGCCCGGTCGCGGCACGAGCCAATCGGGTGAGGAGAGGGCGCGACCTGGCGCAAAGCCACGGCGGTCGATCGGAGACGGCCAAGCGACGTTGACGCCGAGCATCCTGAGCGCACGTCGTTCGCCGACATGCAGCGACCGATCCGCAAGACCGCTGGCCATTATCTTGGTGACGAGGTTGAGCACGCGCTCAAGCAGCTCATCAGGGGACAGGTCGAGCTGCCCAGGCTTTGCAGTCATGGTCCTCGTGTGGTGCAGGTCACCGTTGGCATCGAGCAGTCCGCCCCGCATGCTCTCGCTACCCAGCGCGACGCACAGCACGAACCCGCAGCCAGGACCGAACCGCAAGGGATCTCGCTCGAGGACGCCGAGCTCGCTGAGCTCGCGGATCACGTTCATCACGCTGCGTGGCGAGACCCCAGCGACCTCTGCGAGTGCCTTGCGTGGCGTCTGACGCCCGCCGGTCGCGAGCACCGCGTTCAGCACCGGGACCCGAGGATCGTTGCTACGCGGATTCGACCTCGGGCGCACCATGTATGGCATGGATAGCACGAACCAGCAAATTTGTGTACTCCTCTGGTACGCCAAAGTCCTTGTTCATGCACCTGCATGGGGTTATAGTGGGCCACTTCGTGCGCTTGGGGGTGTTCATAGCGGTACCATTCATGCCGAGCAACGAGCTAGGGGTCAGGTCCTCGTGCTTGACCCACAGCTGGCGAGGTGGCCCGCGCAAGGGGGGAAAACCGTTGTTGTTTTGAAAAGGAGGTTTGGTTGGGTCCGGTCCCCCCCACTCGGGTCCGGGGGTGTTGT
>JBPCJA010000290.1:0-5221 GCA_051005755.1 Solirubrobacteraceae bacterium | reverse complement strand
CCGAGGGCGTCGAGGACGAGATCGCGCTGGACATGCTCGTCGAGTACGGATGCGACAGCGCCCAGGGCTACTTCTTCAGCCGCCCATGCCCCGCCGCGGAGCTCACCCAATGGCTGACCGAGTCCCCGTTCGGCGCGCCGGTGTGAGCGCGACCTGGCCCGAGCACCCCGCTCCCTCCATGTGTGGTGAGCGCACACAGGCTTGAACAGGCGTTTGCCTTTCGCTGCGACGGTTAACCCCCTGAAGGACGGCTTGGCGTCGGCCTTGCTCCCGCCGCGTCCTCACTTCGCTCTCCGGTCTCGCCGTCCCGGGGAATCTCTACTTCGATTGGACGTCCGGATGAACGCTTCTCAGAAGAAGATCGTGCAGTATCTCGGTGAGGCCCAGGCCAGCGAGCACGCGCTGGTGCGCGTGTTGCAGTCGCAGATCGCCATGACGCCCCGCGGCACCTATCGCACGGCCTTGGAGCAGCATCTTGGCCAGACGCGGGACCACGCTGCTCGCGTTGGTGAGCGTCTGTGCGAGCTGGGACACGGCGGCAATCCGCTGACGGCTGCCGTGGGCACCGTGCAGAGCGTCGTCGGGCAGGCACTGGCACTTGGCAAGACGCCGTTGCACCTGCTGCGCGGCTCCGGCGGCGAGGAGAAGGTGCTCAAGAACGCCAAGGATGCCTACGCGTCGGAGGCGCTGGAGATCGCGACCTATACGGCGATCGAGCGCCTGGCCGGCGCCGTCGGAGACGAGCAGACGGCCAAGCTGGCCGCATCGGTCCGTGCCGACGAGGAGCAGATGCTCCAGCGCGTCCTGCGTGAGATCCCCAAGCTCGCGGACGCGGTCGTTCGCGCCGAGGTCAAGGGCGACCCCTCGTTCGACCTGGCCAAGATCGACTCCTACGAGCGCAAGAACCAGAACCGGACCACGATCCTGGGCCGTATCACCTCCCTCCGCGGCGACGAGCCGTGGGCTGGTTATGATGAGCTGACCGCCGGCGAGGTGCAGGCCGTCCTCTCCGAGGCCGACGACGAGCGCGCTCGGCAGGTCCGCTCCTACGAGCGCAGCCACAAGAACCGCGCCAGCGTCCTGAAGGCGGCCGAGCGCGAGCTCGCCAACGCCTAGTCGGATCACCCGCGCACGTCGCACCAGAACCCGCAGGTCACGAACGCCCAGCGTCCGCTGGCGCTTCGCCATCCACTCAAGGAGAACCACATGAGCATTGCCGACAAAGCCCGCAAGTTCCCGGGAGTCGCAGCCATCGAGGGTGTCATCACCGGCGCCATGGCCACCGAGCAGGACCTGCCGATCAAGGACTACGACAAGCAGACCGCTGCCGACATCGCGGCGAGGCTCAAGGGCCTCAGCCAGCGCGAGCTGCGCATGATCGATGCCTACGAGCGCAAGCACGAGGACCGCGCGACGATCACGGACACGATCGCCAAGCTGACCGGAGACGAGCCCTGGTCCGGCTACGACGAGCAGAGCGCCGAGGACATCGCCACGGCCATTCGCGAGGCCGATGAGGACACGGCCACGTCCGTTCGCGCCTACGAGCGCGAGCACAAGGCCCGCGCCGGCGTGCTCCAGGCTGCCGACCAGCGCATCGGCGACTAGCCGCGGCCGCACTCGGCGCCACGCGCGAGCGCGAGGCGCCGAGTGCCACACCCGAGCCGAATGGGGCTACGGGCTTCTGACCGCTTCGCCGCTTACGGCGAGAGCCGACGCAGGGCCGTAGCGAGACGTATGCGCTCGAGTGCCTGGCGGATGATCCGCGAGACCTGCATCTGACCGACTCCGATGATCGCGCCGATCTCGGATTGCGTCATGTCCTGCTCAAAGCGCAGGCGCAACACCTCGCGCTCGCGCGAGGTGGCTGTCGCCAGCAGCGTGGCGAGCGTCGCGCGGTCCTCGGCTCGATCAAAGCCGTGCTCGTCGATACCCACCGAGTCGGCGAGCGTGAGGACGCCGTCGTCGGTGCCGCCGGGCGCGTCGAAGGAGAGCGCGCGGTGGGCAGCGCCGGCCTGCAGTGCCTCCAGGACGTTTGCCTCACTGCCGCCGACGGCCGCGGTGATCTCCGCGACGGAGGGCGGGCGGCTCAACTCCTCGGCCAGGTCGCCGACGGCGCGCTCGACGCGTAGCGAGAGCTCCTGCAGGGGGCGCGGGACGTGGACGGCCCAGGTGCGGTCGCGGAAGTAGCGCTTGATCTCACCGAGGATCGTCGGCACCGCGTAGGTGGAGAACTGCATCTTGCGGTCCAGGTCGAAGCGGTCGATCGCCTTGATCAGCCCCAGCGATGCAACCTGCAGCAGATCATCAAGCGGCTCACCCGAACGTCGGTAGCGCAGCGCAACGGATCGTGCCAGCGGCAGGAACCGCTCGATCAGCAGATCACGAGCGAGCGTGTCGTCGCCCGTCGCGAGGCGCGCAAACAGCGCGCGTTCTTCGCGCATGCGCCGATCCCGCGAGCCGCGGCTTCTCAGGTCGGTCGTCATGGCGCGCTCGCCAAGCGCAGGCTGAAATCGGGGTTGCTCCGCGCGCCGAGTGAACTGCGTGGCGGGAGCGGCCTCGATGTCGATGTCTACGTTGATGGCGTTGTCGGCAGCGTTGGGCTCGATACCGCGGTGGTCGCGGGTGTGCGGATCAGATCGGCGTAGGCGCGGTCGACGAGCGTTGTCGGCGTGTCGTCGGTGGCGAGCTCGGCGTAGCCGATCGCGGTCGTGACGCCCGCTTGGGTGAGCGTCTGCTGGACGGCGCCGAAGCGTGTGCGGGCGTTGGCGATCGTCCCCCCGCACAGCACGCAGGCAACCGCGTCGCCGCTGACGCGGATGACCAGGTCATACGAGCGCACATTGGAGAGCAGCGCGACGCTGTGCGCCAGCGTGTCCTCGGTGCGACGACCCTGGTCGTCGTCGACAGGGTCGCCGTCGTCGACATCGACGACGACGGCGGTCAGCGCGCTGCCCGTGCGACATGCCCGGTCGAGCTCTCGCTGCAGCGCCGCGAGTCCTGCTCGGCGGCGCAGCACGCCGGTCAGGGCGTCGGCGTCGGCGCGCTTCTGCTCGGCGACGGCGACCGCGAGCTCGCTGGCTTGGGCTGCGTCGGCAGACGCGCGTGCTCCCGTCAGCGGGTCGGTTGCGGCGATCGCAAGCTGGCGCGCGAGCGCCTCGCGGTCTGCGAGCGCGTCCAGTCGCTCACGGGCTGCCTGTGCACGGTCCTGAGCTGCGGCCTCGCGGTCTTGGGCGGCCAGCGAGCGCTGCTCGGCGACCAGCGCACGGCGCTGCGCGGCGCGCTTGCGTTGTCCGGCGGCGCGAATCATGGCATCGGCGCCGTTGAGCGCGCGCGCGGCGTCCTCCTGCTGGTAGGCGGCATCGCGTTGTGCTATCGCGAGACTGTGCGCGTCGGCGGCGTGGTCTCGCGCCAGCGCCGCGAGATCGCGGGCGTCTGCGATCGCGTCACGCTTGTCGGCGGCGTGCAGGCGCGCCTGGGCGGTCTGCCCACGCTGGCGGGCGGTGCGCTGGCGGATGTCACGGCTGAACTCGTGCGCGTCCGGGTCGACACCGGCCGCGAGGTCGCGGTCGCTCGCGGCCTGATCGCGGTCGGCAGCCCACTGGTCGCTGTCGGCGCTCGTCTGGTCGCTGTCAGAGCCCGTCTGATCGGTGTCCGACAGGGTCTGGTCGCCGTCGGCAAACATCTGCTCGCTGTCGGTGCTAGGTGGCAACACAGTCGAAGTCGCCTCGTAGTCGTTGCAGGCCCACGCGCATGCGGCCCTTGACGGTGCCGGGTGAAAGGCCGAGGTGCGCTGCGATCTCGCCGTGCGTCAGTTGGCCGTAGAAGGCAAGCGTGATCACTTCTCGCTGAGCATCGGGGAGCAGGGCGAGCCGGCTGCGCAGATCGCGGGCCTGGGCGCGCGCGACGACCTGCTCGACGACGCTGCTGGGCGCGCGGACGGTGTGGAGGATGCCGTCGCTTGCTCGGTGTGCGACGTGCTGCCTGTTGCTGCGGGCGATGTCGATCGCTCGGTAGCGCGCCACGGTCAGCACCCACGGCGCGACCTTGCCGGCCTGCGTCGCGTGGGTCGTGCGGATCTTCCAGATCACCTGATCGTCGTTGACCGTGGCCAGGGCATCGGCCGGCTCGTACGCGCTCATGGCCGGTCGGTGTCAGCCATCAGCTGGACACCCCGCCGTAGTGGCATTCAGGTCGGTGCTCGAAGCGGCTGCGTACGACGTGGAGTACGCAGGCAAGGCACCGTGCAAAGGTCGGGCGCAGCACATCCCCCTTCCCGGTCGCGCCCGTGGCCGTTCCGACCCTGGCACTCCCGAACGAGACAACCCAGTCTCCTCGGATCCCTCACAAAGTCAAGCGACCGACCCCATTCTGGAATCGCGTTCCGACGCCGTGATCTCCGTCCAAGAGGATGGGAACATGCCCCGCAGGATGTGGTCGCTCGTGGACGGCCTGTGATCCAGCAGGCGGTGCGCTTCGTCATGACAAGCAGGCCTCCGTCTTCGCTCGGGGCCGCAACGTTCCCCCTCCCGGCGTGGCGTCCAGCACGCGAGCGAAGTACCGAGCGGACCCGTCTGCCGCTCGCTGGCCCCGGTCCAGTCCCGCGCGTCACGCCTCTCCCTCACGGCGCGCGGGACGGCCAGGGTCCGGTCGTGGGGCTCGACGAGGCCGTTCCCAGATCGACTTGCCGCGATCTGATCGGCGCGTCGTTGTCGCTAGTTCAAGCTGTCAGACGCGTCCAAGCGGACTGATCCCTTGCTCGGCGAGACGTCGCAGCGCCTTGAACTGTCCGGGTGTCAGCGGTTCGCTGGCGCAGCGCGAGCCTCGGCACGCGTGAGCCCCGCAAACGGGTCGCGCTCGGGATGCTCAGAGGTGGTGTGACTCGGCTGTATGACGTTGGAGGCTGTCGGTCGCTGGCGCGCCACGAGAGGCCCCTTTCCGTTCTAAGGGCAGCCCACCAGTCCGCAGCATTCGTGCCACCGGCCCGAACAGGCCTTTGCCATCCTGACGCTATCCCCCGTGTCAACCTATCGGCCCTCCGGGGCCAGTGCTCGGCAATATTTGACACGGTGTCATGATCGAGCGATGGATGGTGTGGGCCATCCCGGGTTCGACGGAGACTGGGTTGTCAGGTTCCTTCTTTTCAAGAAATCAAGAAATTGAAGGAGAGAGATCGATCGTACCGGTGATCTCATAGTCATGGACGGCTTCGAATTCTGCA
>JBPCJA010000289.1:0-4881 GCA_051005755.1 Solirubrobacteraceae bacterium | reverse complement strand
CGCCGCCCGGCAAGCGCGTGCGTCCCGACAGCCTCACCGGCCCGCCGCTCGACCGTCCCTGGCGCCGCTGACCGCGTGATCTGCCCGATGAACCCTGATCTACTGCACCGAGATGGAAAGCCATTCTGCGTCATTGCATGGCTCGGGGGTTTGACACGCTCACGACCAAGCCGCTCGTCGTGCCCATGCGGGAGGGCCGGTTCGAGTTGTCGGAGATCGTGCGCCGCACAGAGGCCGTCGCAGAGTTGGCCCGGGCGAGCGGCGCCAGCCACGCGGTGCTTTGCCTGGGCCGCCACCACGAGGTCTACGAGCAGGGTGTCCGCCAGCCTCTCCAGCGGGTCATGGACAGCCACGGGACGCCGATCACGTCGCTGCACCTCAAGACCGCGTCGGGCGTCTGGAACCTGCCGTCCGAGTTTCTCTCCCGCGACGACCACCCGTACAGGTACGGCTACGGGATGCTCATGCATGGGGCTTATCACTACGTCGACGTGGCGACGCGGCTGCTGCTCCTCAACCGCCGCCTGCTGCCGGACGAGGAGCTCACGCTGCGCGTTAGCGCCTATGCGGCGTTCCCGTTGGACCAGGAGCTGCGGATCCCCGCTGACCTCACGCGGTCCCTGCGCGGCTACGAGGTTCCGCACGGCGTGCTCGCCGCGGGGGAGCCGCTGGGCGAGACGGACGTCGTCGCGGCGCTGCGGCTCTGCGTCGGCGACGGCCGCACCCTCACGCTGGGAACGATCGGTCTCGAGCAGACCACCCCGGGCATGCGGTCGTGGGCCCCGTTTCCGATCGTGCCCTACAACGTCAACGGTCGCCTGCACTCGACCGATCTCGACGTGCGGATGTCCGTCCTCTTCGGCGTGGCCGCCCGCGTGCTGAAGGTGCCGATCGGCGGCCGGCTGGACACGGCGGACCTTCGCGCGCGTAACGTCGCGCAGGTGACCCGGCGCGTCAACGCGGTCCTGCTCGGACACCAGGCGTTCATCGCTGAGCACCACCTCCAGCGACCACACGGAGACTCGTTCTCCTACCGGGCCGAAGGCGAGATCTTTCGCCGCTGGATGGACGGTCGGGCGACGCAGAGCGACATCGCGTCGCACGTGCCGACCGCCGCGGTGCTGCAAGCTCTCGGGGAGAGCATCGGCGGGGACGGGCGCGAGGTCATCGTTGTGCTGGACTACGCCGAGCCCGCGTGGCCGGACGAGCAGCTGGTCGACGCCCTCGCATGACCGCTAATCCGGGCATCAGCCTGGTCGTCCCGCATCGCAACCTCGCCGATCACCTCGTCGAGTGCGTCGCGTCGATCCACGCCCAGGACCTAACGGTGCCGTACGAGGTCGTCGTGGTCGACGACGCGTCGGACGCCCCGGACGTTCCAGCCGCTCTCCGTGAGGTGGGCAGCGACCTGCGCGTTCGCGTCGTCGCGCACGCATCGGCGCTGGGTGCTCAGCGGGCGCGAGCGACAGGAGTGCGCAGCGCCACGCTCGACCTTGTCCTGCCGCTGGACGCGGACGACGCCTTGGCCGCCCCGGACCAGCGGTGGGGCGGATTCCCGCAGTCCGCGTACGACATCCTGACCCGCCGGAAGGAGTGCGCGTTCGTGCACACGGGCTCGCGGATGTTCGGCGCGGTCGAGGGCACCACGATCTCCTCCTATCCGCTCGACGAGCAGCTCGTCGCACACAAGCACCACGTGCCCACCAGCATCGTGTACCGCAGGGCTGACGCGCTCGCCGGCGCCCGCTACGACCCCGCGATCCGCAAGTGGCAGGACTGGTCGTACGGCGTCGAGCTGCTCGCGACGCGGCGGGCCCGCGGGCTCGGGACCGCGATCGCGTTTGTCCCCGGGAACCTCCACCGCTATCGCATCCACGACGCCCCCGGCCGCATGTCGACCCGACCCGAGGACGAGCTCGCGATGGTGAAGCTCACCGTCCGCCGGCGACCGGAGTTCTTCCGGCACTGGCACCAGGACTGCGCCCCGCAGCACCTCGCGGAGCGTGTGCTCGCCGCCAAGCCGACGCGCCTCGAGGACCTGCTGCACATGGCCCACCACGACCTAGGCGCCGCGTTGACCGTCGTCGCGGAACGCTCAGCCCAGCTGCAGTCGGCGTTTGACGGGCTCGGTGTGCCCTGAGCAGATTGCGTCCGGCGCTCGCGAGTTGTCTTGGGAACGGTGCCGGCGTGATCCTCGGCGACCTCTTCGGCCAGGTACCGCTGCAGCTCGGTCATCGTCTCCTCCATTGGAAGGGTCGAGTCTGCTTAATGGTGAACGGCCGCACGGCAGCGAGGCGCCGGTTGCGGACGCCGCCAGAGACCGGGACCATAGGATCCACACATGAGCGTCGTCAAGATCAACGCCATCACCGTTCCGCGCGAGCGCTTCGCGGAGTTCGAGCGGCGCTTCGCGGCGCGGGCCGGCCACGTCACCGGTGCGCCGGGGTTCGAGGCCTTCGATCTCCTGCGCCCCAACGACGATCGCGAGGTCTGCCTCGTCGTCACCCGCTGGCGTTCGGACGAGGACTTCCAGGCATGGCGCACCGGGCCGGACTTCAAGGCCCGCCACGCACAGCCTCGTGGGGGCAGCCCGGTCGGAACGGCGAGCGAGATCTGGTCCTTTGACGTGGTCGAGCTCGAGGAGCCCGCAGAGCAGGGCTGACGCGCTCGCAGCCGCTCCTGCCCTGGACCGGCTGAGCCGAGAGCGTCCTGCGCGCGATCCGCGGCGCGCCGATCGAGATCATCCTGCACACGCCTCGCGGCGTCGATCGTCGCCGCGGTCGCGTGGCCGGGCGATCACGATGACCGGACGCTCATCCTCGCCGACGTCTCGCGCAAGGCGCTCGTCCAGTTAGAGCACTTCACCCGCGGCCTGCTCGCGCGAGAGGCGACCGTCGAGTACGTGCCCGCGCCGCGGTTGCCGGGCCGGCGCATCCCGCGGCGTTGAGCGGGCGTCAGGGCCGCTCACGCGCCGCGGATGTGGTCGCCTGGCTGGCGGCTTCGAAGGCGACGATCGTCTGAAAACCTGCGGCCGGGCTAGGGTGCGCTCGTGCCAGTCGGCCGACCGCCGAAGCCCATCGATCCGAACGCGTCGGCTGGCGCCGCCCTCGGCGCGGAGATCCGCGCTCGACGCACGGCGTGCGACCTGACGCTGGAAGCGCTCGGGCGGAGGATCGGCTATTCGCCCCAGTACATCTCCGACGCCGAGCTGGCCAAGTGCCCCGTCAGCGAACCGTTCATCGGCGCGCTGGATCGGGCGCTCGACGCTGACGGGGCACTGCTGGCGCTGCTGCCCGCGGCAACGCTCGAGCGCACGTTCGAGCGCCAGAGGCGGGCGGCCGCTCACCGCGGGGCTGCTACGGTGGACGACGACGTGAAGCGTCGCGCCTTCTTGGGGCTGGGCTTGGCGACGGTGCTGTTTGGACCGGACGCTGCGGCGCGCGCGCTCACCCACGCCGAGGGCGAGCAGATCGCGCAGGACTGGATGCGCGAGGTTTCGATCGCGCCCGATCGAGGGGCGCTGCTGCCGGGCCTTGCGGCCGACCTCAGGAAGCTGAGCGCGAACGGCGGCTCCCAGCGCACCATCGCGCAGCTTTCGTGGTGCGTCGCGATGGTTGCGCTCAGCCGCGGCGAGTCCGCGACCGCGCGCCGCTGGTGGGCGCGGGCGCAGACCGCGGCCGATGCTTCCGGCGATGCGCACCTGAGTGCGTACATCGCGGGGTGCCACGCCTACGACGGCGTCTACGCGCTGTATGCGCCCGCGCAGGCGCTTGCGCTCGCCGACGGCGCGCTGGCCGCGACCAACGCCCCGTGTGCCGGGCGGATGCACGCGCTCGGCGCGCGCGCGCGGGCGCTGGCGCTGCTGGGCCGCAGGCACGACGCCGCCGCGGCGATGCGAGATCTCGAACGGTCCTTCGAGCGGCTGCCGCGTGGCGTCGCGCGCGAAGTGGTCGGTGGATGGAGCGAGCACCGCCTGCACCATGCGGCGTCGTTCGTCGGCGCGTTCGGCGGCGTCGGCAGCAAGACCGCGCACGACGAGGGACTGCGGCTGAGCCGCGGGCTATGGCGTCCCTCAACGCAGATCAGGCTGCACCAGGCGGCCGCCGAGGCCGATCCCCAGTACGCGGTCGCGACGCTGAGCGCGCTGAGCCCGGCACAGGCCGGCGATCAGTTCATTCGCCGCCTTGCGCTCCGCACCGCTGACGCTTGCGAGGCGCGCGGTGCTGGCGTCGCCGAGCTGCGCGAAGTGCTCGCCGCCTGACACGACGCACCGGTTCGGTCACGAGGTGGCGGAGCGCCAGCCGGTTGGGTGCGGACGGGCCGGTGCTCACGACCGAGCCCGTCCAGGGGGTTTGCGGACGCGCTCGGCGTCCTCGGTGCGTCCGGCGTCCTGGTAGGCGGTGGCGAGGTGGTTGCGGGTGGTGAGCGTGTTGGGGTGGTCGGGTCCGAGGATGCGTTCGCGGTCGGTGAGCAGGGGTTCGTAGATCGCGATCGCCTCCGCGGTGCGTCCGGCGTCCTGGTAGGCGGTGGCGAGGTTGTTGCGGGTGGTGAGCGTGTTGGGGTGGTCGGGTCCGAGGATGCGTTCGCAGTCGGTGAGCAGGGGTTCGTAGATCGCGATCGCCTCGGTGGTGCGTCCGGCGATTCGGTAGGCGGTGGCGAGGTGGTTGCGGGTGGTGAGCGTGTTGGGGTGGTCGGGTCCGAGGATGCGTTCGCGGTCGGTGAGCAGGGGTTCGTAGATCGCGATCGCCTCGGTGGTGGGCCATCCCGGGTTCGACGGAGACTGGGTTGTCAGGTTCCTTCTTTTCAAGAAATCAAGAAATTGAAGGAGAGAGATCGATCGTACCGGTGATCTCATAGTCATGGACGGCTTCGAATTCTGCA
>JBPCJA010000288.1:0-10609 GCA_051005755.1 Solirubrobacteraceae bacterium | reverse complement strand
CCAGCCCCGTTGCTCGTGATCTCCGTCATACCGCTTGAGAGCTCCCGTTCCCCGCCCAAGTTATGCACAATTTCCGGGAAAAATTACTGATGTTGAAAACGACTCACGCTACATTGACAGAGAGGGGGCGTGCCGAGCGGCTGATGGGTGCGCGTGTCCCACAGCCGGATGTTGTCGTCTGCGCTGCCGGATGCCAGCGTGCGCCCGTCGGGACTGAACGCCACGCTCCTCACAGGATCGGTGTGGCTGGTCAGCGGCGCGCCGAGCGGCGTGTGTGCGAGCGTGTTCCACAGCCGGACCATGTTGTCGCCGCTCGCCGTTGCCAGCGTGCGCCCGTCGGGACTGAACGTCACGCTGGTGACATACCTGGTGTGGCCGGTGAGCGGCCCGCCGAGCCCTGCCTGCGCACGCGTGTCCCACAGCCGGATGGTCGTGTCGTTGCCGGCGGATGCCAGCGTGCGCCCGTCGCGACTGAACGTCACGCTGGTGACATCGTCGGTGTGGCTGGTCAGCGGCGCGCCGACCGACTTGTGCGCCCGCGTGTCCCACAGCCGGATCGTGTGGTCGCCGCTGCCGGTGGCCAGCATGCGCCCGTCGGAACTGAACGCCACGCTGCTGACAAAGGTGGTGTGGCCGGTGAGCGGCTTGCCGAGCCGTTTGCGCGCGCGCACGTCCCACAGCCGGACCGTCTTGTCCTTGCTGACGGATGCCAGCGTGCGCCCGTCGGGACTGAACGCCACGCCCAGGACCGACTCGGTGTGTCCGCTGAGCGTCTTGGCGAGCGGTTTGTGCGTGTGCACGTCCCACAGCCGGATCGTGTTGTCGTCGCTGCCGGACGCCAGCGTGCCCCCGTCGGGACTGAACGCCACGCTGCTGATGACAAAGCCGGTCGGGTCGGTCAGCGGCGGGCCGAGCGGCTTCTGCGTGCGCACGTCCCATAAATGGATCCTGCCGGCGGTCGCCGACGCCAGCGTGCGCCCGTCGGGACTGAACGCCACGCTGCTGACAAAGGTGGTGTGGCCGGTGAGCGGCTTGCCGAGCCGTTTGCGTGCGCGCACGTCCCACAGCCGGACCGTCTTGTCGTTGCTGACGGATGCCAGCGTGCGCCCGTCGGGACTGAACGCCAGGGCGCTGACAGCGCTGTGGCCGGTCAGCGGCGCGCCGAGCGGCTTGTGACTGGGCACGCTCCACAGCCGGATCGTGTTGTCGTTGCCGGCGGATGCCAGCGTGCGCCCATCCGGGCTGAACGCCACGCTCTGCACACCGTTGGTGTGACCGTGCAGGATCGCGACGACTCCCGGATCGCGGGCAGCCGTGAGCGCGGCCAGCACGCTGCTTCGCGCCTCGACGCGCGGGCTGGCACGGTAGGCCTCGAGGGCGAGCAGCAGCGAGACGTCCGGCCGGCTGCGGAGCAGCGGCGACGCCGACGACGCGAGCGCGAGCGACGTCGCTTCAGCTGCCTGTCGTTGCGCGTCGCTGCGCTGGCCGAGCGCCCACACCGCCAGCGCCGCCACGCCCGCGGCGATGATCAGCAGCCCGCCGGCGATCGAGCCGAGGATGCGCAGGCGGCGGCGCTCGCGCTGGCGCTCGTGGGCGAGGCGCAGCTCCTCGCGCCGTTGGCTGATCCATGGGACGAGGAACTCGCTGGTGATCTCGTAGAGGTAGAGGTCGCGGCGGCGTTCGCGGCGCACGAGCTTGGACTCGCGCTCGAGCCGCTCCAGTGCGTCGTCGAGGAGCTGAGGCGGGATGTCCTCGTCGTCCTCGCGGACGCGCTGGCGTAGGTCCTCGGCGGAGATGACGTTGCGGGTGCCGGCGGAGGTGACCATCTGGCTGAGCAGCGCGATGGCAGCGGCGCGCAGAGCGGGCGCAAACGCGTCGAGGGCCTCGCCGAGCTCGTCCTCGAGCAGTCCTCGCACGCCCTTGTCGGTGAGCAACGCGTCGGGATCCGGGGACTGCCACAGCCGCAGGCAGACGGTCTGTACTTCCGACAGGCTCACCTCGCCGGTCCCGAAGCGCTCGGCGAGCGCCGCGCGCAGCCGCTGCGCCAGCGCCGGGTCGAGCTCACGTTCGAAGCGTCCGGGGAAGCGCTCGAAGGGCCCGCGAATGATCGTCGTGAGCGTGTCGGCGGACGGCGGGCCGAGCTGGAGCGCCTGGTCGACGAGCTCCGGGCGCGCGGCGAGCAGCTGCTTGACGCGGCCGAGGTAATCCTCGCGAAAGGCGAACAGCAGCTTGACGGGCAGCGGGTCGCGCAGCAACCGGACGATCATCTCGGCGAGCGCGCGCCGCGACGTGATGCCGTCCTCGTCCTCGAACAGCGTCAGGATCTCCTCGAACTGATCGAAGACGATCAGCGGCCGGTGCTCCCGCGACACGGCGCGCACGCGCTGCTCGAACTCCGCGATCGAGAGCACGACCCGTGACGACCCGTCGTTCTCGGACGCCAGCACGCCCGGTAAGACGTCGGCGCCGTCGTCGGAGAGCGCGATCTGCTCGACGACGAGCTCCTCGCCCGCGCGCGGCTGCACGCGAACGCGGACCGGCTCAAAGCCCAGCCGGCGAGCCTGGGGCAGCAGCCCCGCGTTGACCAACGATGACTTGCCGTTGCCCGAGTCGCCGTAGAGGAACACGCCGCGGTAGACCGCCACGAGGCTCGCCAGCAGCTGCGTCTCCTCCTCGCGCGCGAAGAAGATCGCGTGGTCGGCGTAGCGAAACGGATGGATCCCGCGATAGGGGCTCGCCGGCACGGCGACGACGGCTTCGTCGGCGATCGCTACGGCGTCAGCTCCTCCCCGCGCACGAGCTCGTAGAGCCGTGGCACGAACGACCACACGTCCTGGGCGATGAACTTCACATAGCGGCGCTGACTTTGCCACACGTCCTGGATCAGCGGATCGGGATGGACGTCGACGGAGTACATGTCGGGCACGTTCGCCGCGTCGATCTTCCAGCGCAGCGCCTTGAACAGCAGCCGCAGATTGTAGTCCAGCAGGCTGTAGCCGACGAACAGCGTCGTCGAGCCGGTGAGAAAGAACTTCAGCGACAGCGGGATCGGGTCATACGGCTCCTTGTCGCTCATCCGCAGCACGAACTGGATGTAATCCTCGTCGGTGACGACAAGCGATTCACGATGAGCGATGTCGCCGTGAAGCTTGTAGAGAACCGGGGCCTGGGCAGTCGCGTTGCGAAAATCCGTGGTCGGCTCGGGCTCGGGCTTGTACACCGCGACGCGCGGCTGCTTGCCCGCGTCGCGCAGCGCCCGCTCGAACAGCTGGTCGTAGTTCGTCGTGATGACCAGCGGGAAGTCCAGCCGCGCGAGCGCGCGCAGCATCGGCGACGGCGCTCGTCCGGTGTCGACCGCGCTTGAGATCGCGTCCACCAGCCGCCCGCGGGAGCTGTCGATCTCATAGGCCAGCGCGACGCGCTGCAGGTTGCCGGGATCCTCGCCCGGGAAACGCTCGGCGAAGTCAGAGGCGGCCGCCAGCTCGCGGCTGAGCGCCTTGCCGACCGGCGGCCGCTGATCGGCCGGGTAGTGAAACGGCGACCCCTCCGGAGGAGGAGCATGCACGCCCGCCCCCAAGAACAGGATGCACTGCTGGCTTCGCACAGCCTCGCCGACGAGATCAAGGACGCGACTTACCTCCGAGACAGACCCCGCCATCGATTGAGCATAAGCCACGGCCGACGCTTGCCGAACGGCCGTGACGAATGTCACATGGAACCGTGGGCTGCTGGCGTTACGTTCTTCCTATGGAGAGACAACGAGCGACGAGCCGCGCACGAGTTGGCACATGCTGGGGGGCGGCGGTCGTGGCGGCGGCCGTCCTCGCGGCCGGACTCATGAGTGCCTCGGGACCTGCTGTCGCGCAGGACGCGCCGCGCGGGGGTGCCCTTGCGAGCTTTCGGGTCTTCCTCGCCCAATCAGACGGCACGGTCGTCTTCGACATCCGAGGCGCGCCGAAGGACCCGAAGGACGTCAAGGCCCCGTTCGCGTCGACGGGCACGATGCGCATTTCGCGCAAGCTCTGCGTGGGCACCTACCGCGTGGCGCTTGTCTTCACGACGGTCAAAGGACGCGACACGACGGTTCCGTACGTGCTGCGACTGCGTCGCGGACAACTCGATGGTGTCGCCAAGCGGTGCCCGTTGGCCGGCCTACCACGTCGCGGCCTCAAGTCGGTCGATGTACAGGTCACCATCGACCGCAACCGCTTGTTGCGCTTCGTCGGCCGCCCGTCCGCGCGGACGGGCGATACGTTTGGTCGGCTCAACGTCCCCGAGTTGACCTTCTACAGGTCGAACACCCCGCCAGGCCTCGTCCGCGTGCGGGCCCGCGCGCAGTACCGGTCCGGGAGACCGCACACCGTCGAGGTCGAGGCTCCCTTTACTTCACGCTGAGCCATGCCACGCTGGCGCACGAAGCGCGGCGAAGGACGGAGGGCCGTGGACCGACGACGAGAAGCTCGTAGTCTCCCGCTGGCACCAGCACGAGGAGAGGCATGAAACTGCGCGACATCTACGCCCGCGAGGGCCTGACGTTCTCGATCGAGTTCTTCCCGCCGAAGAACGAGGAGGGCATCGAGAAGCTCTTGAGGGAGATCGAGGCCCTCAAGCGGCTCGAGCCCGACTTCTGCTCGGTGACCTACGGCGCCGGCGGCTCCACCCAGGAGACGACGCTCGGGATCGTGAAGCGCATCAAGCGCGAGTTCGGCATCGAGATCATGTGCCACATCACGATCGTCGACCAGCCCAAGAGCAAGGTCCTGGCGGTGCTCGAGGACCTGTGGGCCAACGACATCCACAACCTCATCGCGCTGGCCGGCGATCCCCCGGGCGGGCCCGCCGCCGACTGGCAGCCCCACCTGCACGGCTTCAGCCGCTCCGAGCACCTCGTCGAGGCCGCCAGGAAGATGGAATACGACTACTTCTCGATCGCGGTCGCGGGTTTCCCCGAGGTCCATCCGCGCGCCAAGAGCCGCGAGTCCGACCTCGCCTACCTCAAGCAGAAGGTCGACGCCGGCGCGGACGTCATCATCACCCAGCTCTTCTTCGACAACGAGGACTACTATCGCTACGTCGAGGACGTGCGGGCGCTCGGCGTGAAGGTGCCGATCGTCCCCGGGATGCTCCCGATCCTGTCCGCGGCCCAGTGCCGGCGCTTCACGAAGCTGTGCGGCTCGAAGATCCCTCCGCGCCTGGACGAGCTGATGACGAAGGTCGAGGACGACGACGAGGCCGCCGTCCAGATGGGCATTGAGTACACGACCGAGCAGTGCCAGGCGCTGCTGGAGTTCGGCGTCCCGGGCTTTCACTTCTACGCGCTGAACAGGTCGCGGTCGATCATCGCGATCCACGAGAACCTCAACCTCGGTGCCCTGACTGCGGCGCCGGCGGCCTGAGCCTGGATCCAGGCTGAGCCGCAGACGAGCGCGCCGCCGGTCGCTCAGACCGGCGCCGGCGAGTTCAGGTGCGGGTACAGCGGGAAGCGCTCGGCCAGAGCGCGCGTGCGCTCGGACAGGTCGGCCTTCTCGGCATCCCCGAATCCGCCGGTGAGCGCCTCGCCGATGACGTGGCCGATCTCGCGGAACTCGTCGATGTCGAGGCCGCGGGTCGCCAGCGCCGACGTGCCGATTCGCAGGCCCGACGTGACCATCGGGGGGCGGGGGTCGTCGGGCACCGCGTTGCGGTTGACCGTGATGCCGATCTCGGCCAAGCGGTTCTCGGCGTCGGTGCCGGCAAGCTCGGAGTCGCGCAGGTCGGCGAGCACGAGATGGACGTCCGTGCCGCCGGTGAGGACGTTGACCCCGGCGTCGAGCAGCTCCTCGGCGATGACCTCGGCGCCCGTCCGCGTGCGCCGCTGGCGGTCCTTGAAGAGATCGGTCGCGGCGATCTTCAGCGACACCGCCTTGCCGGCGATGACGTGCATGAGCGGGCCGCCCTGCTGGCCGGGGAAGACGGCGGTGTTGACCTTCTTGGCCCACTCCTCCTTGCAAAGGATCATGCCGCCGCGCGAGCCGCCCAGCGTCTTGTGGACCGTCGTCGTCACGACGTCCGCATAGGGCACGGGGCTGGGGTGCTCGCCGGCGGCGACGAGGCCGGCGAAATGCGCCATGTCGACCATGAGGTAGGCGCCGACGGAGTCCGCGATCTCGCGAAAGCGCGTCCAGTCGAGCTGGCGCGGGTAGGCGGACCAGCCGCCGAGGATGAGCTTGGGCCGCGTCTCCTCGGCGATCTTCTGCAGCTCGTCCATGTCGACGCGCGAGTCCTTGTCGCTCACGCCGTAGGCGACGATGTCGTAGAGCTTGCCGGAGAAGTTGAGCTTCATCCCGTGCGTGAGATGACCGCCGTGGTCCAGCCGCATCCCGAGGATGCGGTCGCCCGGCTCCAGCAGCGCCATCATCGCCGCGGCGTTGGCGGTCGCGCCGCCGTTGGGCTGGACGTTGACGTGCTCGGCGCCGAAGAGGTCCTTCGCGCGCTCGATCGCGAGCTCCTCGACGACGTCGACGTACTCGCAGCCGCCGTAGTAGCGCTTGCCAGGAAGGCCCTCGGCGTACTTGTTCGTGAGCGTCGAGCCCTGGCAGTCCATGACGGCCTGGGGAACGAAGTTCTCCGAGGCGATCATCTCGAGGGTGGTCTCCTGACGGCGAGCTTCGTCCCGCAACAGCTGCGCGATCTCGGGATCGACCTCGCTGACGGGCTTGGTGAAGTGGTCTGGTCCCAGATCGGTCATGGACCTGACGGTAGCAATGGCCGCGGCCCCGGCGGTCATCGCTCCTCTCCGATCGGCCGTACGGGTGCGAGCGCCCGTGCGGGCGCACAGCAGCGTTCAGCCGGTGCGGACGAGCAGCCCGCGGCCGGTGAAGCCGACCGAGCGGCCGAGGGCGAGCAGGAACTGCTTGCGCAGGAACGGCACGCCGTCGATGGCGGCCAGCGTCTGCGCCTGGGTCCAGGCGTTTTCGCGGGCGTGCCCGACGCTCCAGTTGGCGAGCACGTCGTCCTGCCGGCCGAACGCCTTGTCGGCGGCGGCGACGATGCCGGTCGTGAAGCGCTCCTTGATCTCGTCCTGGACGCGTTCGAGGATCCCGTCGACGACGACGTAGTCGCGGTGCTGGGGACTGTCGCGGTCCAGGTCGAACCCGAACTGCCTGCTCGTCGCGACCAGCGCCAGCGCCAGGTCGTGGTTGATGTGCGCGTTCATGCCGGGATCGCGAACTGCAGCGGCGCGATGCCCTTGCCGTGACGCGTCTCGAACAGCGGCGCCCACGCCCTCGGGATCGTCCGGCCCTACCGCAAGTTCGTCGGGCTTTCCCGGCGCCCGATCCGTGCCTGACGGCCGCCGGCGCCCGGCCACGTGCCAGAGCCACGCGCGCCGGGTCACCGTCGACCGTCAGATCACGGCCGGGCATCCGGCAAAACCTCGCCGAACTTCCGGCCGCGTCCACTAGCGTCACGGCCGTGGGACTGCTGTCCAACCTCGTCATACGGCCCGCGGCGCGCCTCGGCGCGGCCGCGCAGAACGCGCTGGAGGTGGCGCGCTTCGGGGGCCTGGAGACCGGCGAGGAGCCCGCGCCATACGAGGTCGCGGCCGAGGCGCGCGTCTACCGGCTGCGCCGCTACTTCCCGCCCGCGGACGGCGCGCGCGACGCCGGCCCGGCCGTCGTGCTCGTGCCGCCGATGATGCTCGCCGCCGACGTCTACGACGTCACGCCGTCGTCGAGCGCGGTCAGCGTGCTGCACGAGCACGGCGCCGACCCCTGGGTCGTCGACTTCGGCGCGCCCGAGCACGAGGAGGGCGGCCTGGAGCGCACGCTCACCGATCATGTCGTCGCCGTGAGCGACGCCGTCGATCGCGTACGCGCGATCACCGGCCGCGACGTGCACCTCGGCGGCTACTCGCAGGGCGGGATGTTCTGCTACCAGACCGCCGCCTACCGCCGCAGCGAGGGGCTGGCGAGCCTCATCACGTTCGGCTCGCCGGTCGACACGCTCGGCGCGCTGCCGTTCGGGATCCTCGAGGAGATCGCCGTCCGCGGCGCCGGCTTCCTCGCCGACCACGTGCTCGCGCACACCACGCTGCCGGCCTGGGCGAGCCGCATCGGCTTTCGCCTGCTGGACCCGGTCAAGACGCTGCGCCAGCAGATCGACTTCCTCCTGGCGCTGCACGACCGTGACGCGCTGCTGCCGCGCGAGCGCCAGCGTCAGTTCCTCGAGGCCCGCGGCTGGGTCGCGTGGCCGGGGCCCGCGCTCGCGGACTTCGTCCACCAGTTCGTCGCCCACAACCGCATGCTGTCGGGCGGCTTCGTCATCGAGGGGCGGCTCGTGACGCTCGCCGACATGACGCTGCCGGTCCTGACGGTCGTCGGGGAGGTCGACCAGATCGCGCCGCCACGCGCCGTGCGCGCCGTGCGCCGCGCCGCGCCGCGGGCGGACGTCTACGAGCTGACGCTGCCCGCGGGGCACTTCGGGCTCGTCGTGGGATCGACGGCGTCGCGCCGGACGTGGCCGGTCGTCGCCGACTGGGCGCACTGGTGCGAGCGGCAGGGCGATCTGCCCGAGCCGGTCTCACTCGTCGAGGAGGACGAGCCCGACCCGGCGCCGCCGGTCGCGACGCGTGTCGGCGTCGGCCTCGAGCTCGCCGCGGGCGCCGGCCTCGGCGTCGCGCGCTCCGTCCTCGGGACGGCCACGCGGGCGGCCGGCATGGCGCGCCTGCTCACGGAGGAGGCGGTGCGCCAGCTGCCGCGCCTGACGCGCCTGCAGCGCGTGCAGCCGAGCACGCGCATCTCGCTCGGCCTGCTGCTCGACGAGCAGGCCGGCAGCGTGCCCGACGCCGTCTCCTTTCTCTTCGGCGATCGCGCCCACACGCAGGCCGCGGTCAAGGGCCGGATCGACAACGTCGTCCGCGGTCTGCTGTCGCTCGGCGTGCGCCAGGGCGAGCACGTCGGCGTGCTCATGCGCACGCGGCCGAGCGCGCTGACGCTCGTCGCGGCGCTCAACCGCGTCGGCGCGGTCGCGGTGCTCGTGCGCCCCGACGGCGCGGTCCGGCGCGAGATCGAGCTCGGGCAGTGCTCCCGGGTCGTCGCCGATCCCGAGCTCGCGGGGCGGGCCCGCGACGCCGGAGCGACGAGCGTCCTCGTCCTCGGTGGCGGCGGCGGGCCGCGCGAGCTCGGCGGCGGGCTCGTCGACATGGAGCGCATCGACCCTGGCGAGGTGCTCGTCCCCGCGTGGTATCGCCCGAACCCGGGCCGGGCCGGCGAGCTGGCGTTCGTGCTCTTCACCGGCGAGGGCGACCGAACACGGGTCGCCCGGATCTCCAACGGGCGCTGGGCGCTGTCGGCGTTCGGCACGTCGTCGTCGGCGGCGCTGTCGGCGGCGGACACGGTCTACGCCGTCACGCCGCTCTACCACCCGTCGGGACTGCTCATGAGCGTTGGGGGCGCCGTCGCGGGCGGTGCCCGTCTCGCGCTTGCGGAGGGCTTCGCTCCCGACGCGTTCTGGGACGAGGTGCGCCGCTACGGCGTGACGGTCGCCTCCTACACGTGGACGATGCTGCGCGAGCTCGTCGAGCGCCCGCCGGACCGCAGCGAGCGTCACCATCCCGTCCGCCTGTTCATCGGCTCCGGGATGCCACGCGGCCTGTGGCGGCGCGTCGAGGAGCGATTCGCGCCCGCGCGCGTGCTCGAGTTCTATACATCCACCGAAGGCGGGGCGGTGCTCGTCAACCTCTCCGGCGTCAAGCCCGGCGCCAACGGACGCTCGCTGCCGGGCAGCGCCGAGGTGCGCGTCGCGGCCTACGACGTCGAGGAGGGGCGGCTGCGCGAGGGTCCCGACGGCTTCGCGCTGGAGTCCCCTCGCGGCGAGATCGGGATGCTGCTCGCGCGCGAGCGCCGCGGCATCGTGTCGACCGCCGACAGCCGGCTGCGCGGCGTCTTCGAGCGCGGCGACGCGTGGCTGTCGACCGGCGATCTCTTCCGTGCGGACGTCGACGGCGACCTCTGGCTCGTCGACGACGTCCGCTCGCTCATCCGCACGGCCCGCGGACCGGTTGCCTCGCTGCCGATCAGCGAGGCGCTCGGAGACCTCGACGCCGTGGACCTCGCCGTCACCTACGGCGTGCGGCCGGCGCGGGCGACCCACGAGCTCGCGGTCGCGGCGGTGACGCAGCGTTCGCGCATGGTGCTCACGGCCGATGAGGTCGAGCGCGCGCTCGCCGCGCTCGCGCCGGCCGAGCGCCCGGACGTCGTCCACGTCGTGCGCGACATCCCGCTGACGACGTGGTACCGGCCGCTGGCGGCTGCACTGCGGGCACGCGGCCTGCCACGAGCGGGCCGCCGCGCCTGGGTGCGCGAGGGTGGCGGCTACGTCCGGCTCACCCCGCAGGCGCGGGCGCGGCTGGCGGCGTGAGGAGGGAACGGTGGAGGCGAGCGTGTGTGTCATTTCACGAACGCTCAGCGATCGCGGAATGACACGGTTGGCTTCCGTCATCTATTAGTAGTGCTTTGGTAGGTGTATGGAGGTGGGATGGGGTGCGGCGGCGAATGTCGTGGGATGGTCACTGTTATGGAGGGCGAGGACGCGGCTGTGGGTGTGGTCGGCGTGGCGCCGGAGGTCAAGG
>JBPCJA010000287.1:0-6841 GCA_051005755.1 Solirubrobacteraceae bacterium | reverse complement strand
TCGCGCTCCCGGGCAATCCGGCGCCCGACACCTTCTTCGAGGCCGCGCTGCGGCTCGACGCCGATCCGAGCCGGACGGTCGTCGTCGAGGACGCCCTCGTCGGCGTCGCCGCGGGGCGCGCGGGCGGCTTCGGGCTCGTCGTCGGCGTCGCGCGCAGCGCCGCGCCGGCCGACCTCCACGAGCACGGGGCCGACATCGTCGTCGCCGACCTGGAGGAGATGCTCGAGCCGGAAGGCAGGTCCTCGCGATGACCGCGCGCCATTGCTCGACCATGGTGGGCGTCGAGCCGGAAGGCAGGTCCTCGCGATGACAGCGCGCCATTGCTCGACCATGGTGGGCGTCGAGCCGGAAGGCAGGTCCTCGCGATGAGCCTGCGGGACGCGCGGCTGGAGGCGCTCACCCGGGTCCGCCAGGGTCGCCAGGCGCCCGCGCTGCGCGTGGCGATGCCAATCGACCCGTGGCGCCTGGTGTCGCGGCGCTTCTCGCTCGAGAATCCGGCGCAGGCCGAGACGCTCTTCTCCGTCGCCAACGGCTATATGGGCCTGCGCGGCACGCACGAGGAGGGCCTGCCGTCCAACGATCCCGGCCTCTTCCTCAACGGCTTCCACGAGACCTGGCCGATCCCCTACGGCGAGGCGGCGTTCGGCTTCGCGACGACCGGCCAGACGATCGTCAGCGCGCCCGACGGCTCGGTCATGCGCCTGTACGTCGACGAGGAGCCGCTCGTGCTGACGGAGTCCAAGGTCCTCGACTACGAGCGCGTGCTCGACATGCGCAGCGGGATGCTCGAGCGCAACGTGACGTTTCGCACCGCGCGCGGCGCCATCGTCGCGCTGAGCTCCAAGCGGCTCGTGTCCCTGCACTGGCGCCACCTCGCCGCGATCTCCTACGAGGTCACGCTCGTGTCGGGGATGGCCGACCTCGCGATCGCGTCCGAGCTCGTCACGCACCTGCCGCGTCCGAAGGGGCACGACGACCCGCGCGTCGGCGTGCGCATGGACGAATCCGCGCTGCAGCCCGTCGACCGCCACTGCGACGGCACGCGCGTCCTGCTGGAGCTGCGCACCCGCTCCAGCGGCATCGGCCTGGCCTGCGGCATGGAGCACTCGATCGACACCGAGCTGCGCCACAGCATCGAGTCCAGCGTCGAGGGCGACGAGGGGCGGGTCGTGTTCTTCCTCGACGCCGTGCCGGGCGTGCCGACGCGCGTGACGAAGCTCCTGGGCTACCACCACACCGAGAGCGCGCCGGCCGGCGACCTCGTCCGCCGCGTGCACCGCACGCTCGACCGTGCCGCCGGCGACGGCTTCGAGCGCATCGCCGAGGTCCAGCGCGAGCGCCTGGACTTCTTCTGGGAGCACAGCGACATCACGATCGACGGACCGGGCGACATCCAGCAGGCGGTGCGCTTCAACCTCTGGCAGATCCGGCAGGCGTCCGCGCGCGTCGAGGGGCACGGGATCGGCGCCAAGGGCCTGACCGGCCGCGGGTACGAGGGCCAGTACTTCTGGGACACCGAGGTCTACGTCCTGCCATGCCTGACGTACACGCAGCCGCACGTCGCGCGCCGGCTGCTGCACTTCCGCTACGAGATGCTGGGCGCCGCCCGCCGCCGGGCGCAGCAGCTCGGCCACGTCGGCGCGCTCTTTCCGTGGCGGACGATCAGCGGCGAGGAGGCCTCGGCCTACTACGCGGCCGGCACCGCCCAGTACCACATCAACGCCGCGATCTCCTACGCCGTGCGCCAGTTCGTGCGCATCACCGGCGACGAGGAGTTCCTCGGCCGCGAGGGCGTCGAGATCCTCGTCGAGACAGCGCGCTTCTGGGCCGATCTCGGCTTCTTCTCGGTGCGCCGCGACGGCCAGTTCTGCATCCAGGGCGTGACCGGCCCCGACGAGTACTCGGCGGTCGTCGACAACAACGCGTACACGAACCTCATGGCCCGCGAGAACCTGTCGGCCGCCGCCGAGGGCCTGGAGCTCCTGCATCGGACCGATCCGGACAGCTATGACAGGCTCGTCACGCGCCTGCACATCGAGCCCGACGAGCCGGCGGAGTGGTGCCGCGCGGCCGAGCGCATGTTCGTGCCCTACGACGAGCGCTCCGGCGTGCTGCTCCAGGACGAGCACTTCCTCAACCGCAAGCCGTGGGACTTCCAGCACACGCCCGTGGACAACTATCCGCTGCTGCTGCACTACCACCCGCTGAACATCTACCGCCACCAGGTCATCAAGCAGACCGACGTGGTGCTGGCCACGTTCCTCGCCGGAGACCGGTTCACGCTCGACGAGAAACGCCGGGTGTTCGAGTACTACGACCCGCTGACGACGGGCGACTCGTCGCTGTCGTCGTGCGTGCAGAGCGTCATGGCCGCCGAGGTCGGCGACCTGCAGGCGGCCTACGACTACTTCCTGCTCAGCGCCGCCGTCGACCTCGCGAACCTCGCCGGCAACGTCAGCGACGGCATCCACGTCGCCTCCTGCGGCGGGGTCTGGATGGCGCTCGTCAACGGCTTCGCCGGGCTGCGCGACAGCGACGGCGGCGATCTGCGCTTCAGCCCTCGCCTGCCCGCCGACTGGGAGGGCATGCGCTTCCGGCTCATCTGCCGGGGTAGCCGCATGGAGGTCGAGATGCGCCCCGACGCGACGACCTTCCGGCTGCTCGACGGCGCCCCCCTGTCGATCGTCAGCGACGGGCAGCGCTTCACGATCTCCCAGGATGAGCCGGTGACCGCGCCGGTGCCGGCCGGCGCGGACGGCCTGCCCGCCGCCGCGGCGACCGGGTAGCGAGCCTCCTCAGCCGACGAGGCCCTCCGGCGTCGGCGCGTCGGCGACCTCGAGCGAGGGCAGCCGCAGCGTGAAGCGGGAGCCGCCGCCGGGTGCCTCGTCGACGGCGATCGTGCCGCCGTGCGTCTCGGCGACCTGGCGCACGATCGCGAGACCCAGGCCGGAGCCGGGACGGCCGCGGGCGCCGCTGCCGCGGTAGAAGCGGTCGAAGACGTGCGGGCGGTCGGCGGCGGGGACCCCGGGTCCGTGGTCGCGCACCGTCAGCGCGCCGGCATGCAGGCCGACCTCGACCACGGTCCCGTCGGGGCTGTACTTCGCCGCGTTGTCGAGCAGGTTGTCGACCGCCCGGCCGAGGCGGTCGGGCGCACCCTCGACGACCGTCGGCTCCAGCTCGGCGGTGAACGTCGCGGCCGGACGGCGCCGGCTCGCGCGCCGGAGGGCCTCGGTGACGAGCACGTCGAGCTGCACCTCCTCGATGCCCGACGGCGGCTCGTCGCCGCGGGCGAGCTCGATGACGTCGGTGATGAGCGCGCCGAGCTCCTCGGTCTCGGCGCGGACGTCCTCGAGCAGGCGGCGGCGGTCGTCCTCGGGCAGCTCCCCCTCCGCGAGCAGGACCTCGATGTTCGTGCGCAGCGCCGTCACCGGTGTGCGCAGCTCGTGTGAGGCGTCGGCGACGAGCTGGCGCTGGGCGTGGACGGAGTCGTCGAGCGCTCGGCGCGAGCCCTCGAGCGTGTCGAGCATCGTGTTGAAGCGCTGCGCCATCCGCCCCACCTCGTCGTCGCCGGGTACGTCGATGCGCCGTCCGAGGTCCTCTGTCTGCGTGATGTGCTCGGCGGCCGCCGTGAGGTCGCTCACCGGCTGGATGACCTGGCGGCCGAAGATCCGCCCGAGCGCGGCGGCCAGCAGCGTCCCTGCGGCGCACAGCAGGGCGAGCACGATCCGCAGCCGGCCGAGCGTCGTGTCGACGGCGCGCAGGCTGCGGGCGAGCTGGATCGCGCCGACGCCGGGCAACGGGACCGTCAGCACGCGCAGATGCACGCCGTCGGCGTGGGTGTCGCGCAGCAGGGCGTCGCGCCTGCCTGCGGCAACCGCGCGGTCGTCGTCGTCGACCGGGACGGGCAGGTCGCTGCGGGCGGCGCGCAGGATGTCGCCGTCGGAGGTCAGCAGCTGGACCGGGCCGCTCGGTGCCCCGCCGCGCGCGGGTGGCGCGGGGAACGTCAGCTCCGGGCCGAAGTGCGAGCGGTCGGCGAGGCCGGCGACCTGCGCGTACTGGGCCGTCAGCGCATCGTCGACCTGATCGCGCAGCTCTTGGCGCAGGACGAAGAAGGCGACGACCGACACGAGCACGACCGTGACGCCGACGGTGCCGGCGGCCAGGAGCGTCAGGCGGTGGCGCAGCGCCATCATCGCGAGGGCGTGCCTTTCGGCTCGACGTATGCGATGGTCGAGCAATGGCGCGCAGTCATCGCGAGGACCTGCCTTTCGGCTCGACGTATGCGACGGTCGAGCAATGGCGCGCAGTCATGGCTCGCGCAGGACGTAGCCGACGCCGCGCACGGTCTGCACGAGGCGCCGCTCGCCGCCGGCCTCGGTCTTGCGGCGCAGGTAGCCGATGTAGACGCCCAGCGCGTTGGACGTCGCGCCGAAGTCATAGCCCCAGACGCGCTCGAAGAGCGTCGAGCGCGTCAGCACCTGGCGTGGGTGCTCGAGGAAGAGCTCCAGCAGCGAGAACTCCGTCTTGGAGAGCTCGATGCGCCGCGCTCCGCGGTGCACCTCGTGCGCCGAGCGGTCGAGCACGAGGTCGCCGAAGGCAAGCGTCGGGCCGCCGGGGTCGACGCGGCGCAGCAACGCGCGCAGGCGAGCGTTGAGCTCGCGCAGGGCGAACGGCTTGACGAGGTAGTCGTCGGCCCCGGCGTCGAGGCCGTCGACGCGGTCGTCGATCGCGTCGCGCGCGGTGAGCATGAGCACCGGTGTGCGGTCGCCGGCCGCGCGCAGGCGCCGGCAGACCTCCAGGCCGTCGACGCGCGGCATCATGACGTCGAGCACGATGGCGTCGACGGTGCTCTCGGCGAGCGTGTCGAGCGCCTGCTGCCCGTCCACGGCGAGCTGCACGTCGTGGCGCTCGAGCGCGAGCGCGCGCTGCAGCGCGGCACGCACGCCGGGCTCGTCGTCGACCACTAAGACCTTCACGCTGGAAATCTCCTGCTCGTCAGCACATCACGGCTCCGTAAGAGCCTACGAAGTGCTTGGCCTGGATCCACCGAATCTCGCGGCGTCTCGCCGCCGGGAGCCTTCGCCAACGCGGATCGGCCTCACTCCGAGGGGTCACCCTGCGGATGCTCGGCCGATCCACGCTGGCTCGACTCCCGGCGCCGAGCCATCCACGATCTTCGGTGGATCCAGTCCTATTCGACGTTGGTGCCGCCGGCGTAGAGCTTCTTCACCGTCAGCACCATCTTGCGCGAGCAGCGGTCGCCGCCGGGCAGGCCCGGCCGCAGCCGGAAGAGCTGGTAGCGGTCGAGCGTCATGACTGGCGCGCCGACGGCATCGAACGGCTTGAGCCAGTCGTCGTCGACGAGCACGTAGTCGGCGGCACGCGACACAGGCACGTGGGGGTAGCTCGTCTCGAGCACCGGGCGCTGCGAGCACAGCGGTTGTCCGGACAGGATGATCCCCGCCCACAGCATGCGCCCGTCCGCCGGGATGTCGAGCCGCACGGAGGCATCCGGCGCCAGGCGCGCGTCGACCTGCTTGAGCTCCAGCATGCTCTTGGGGAGCTGATCGAACGTCCCGCCGATCTCCTGCGCCGCGCCGTTGCGGGTCGCGCCGATGAGGAAGACGAACGCCAGGACGCTGATCGCAGCCCACCTCAGCCGTGCCAACCCGACCGCCGCGACCGTGAGCGCCAGCGGGGCGACGAACGCGAGCGCCTTGAAGTGGAAGTACCAGCCGTACTCGCGCGGGCGAAAGTACAGCGCCGCGACGAGGCCGAAGGCGACGACCGCCCCGAGCCCCCAGCGGATGTCGCGCGGCGCGGCGCGCAGGGCCAGCAGCAGGCCCACGGCGAGCAACAGCACGCCGGCGCCGGCCATGCCCGCGTCGGCGAAGCCCAGGAAGTAGCGCTCGGGGAAGAAGCCGGTGAGGTCGCCGCCCCAGTTCACGAGCGAGTAGCCCGGCGCGAGGACGCGCGTCGAGGAGGCGGTCTTCTCCAGCACGCCCTGCAGCGGCAGGAGCAGCAGAAGGAACAGCGGCACGATCCACAGCAGCTGACGCTTGCTGTGCAGCCGCGGGAGGCGCAGCAGCGAGCGCCCCTGCCGTCGACGTTCGAGCGCCCAGAAGACGAACGTCGCGATGAGCGGGATCGGTAGCGCGAGCGGGTAGGCGAACGCGAGCGTCCCGATGAAGCCGGCGAACAGCAGCAGGCCACCGCGGCTGCGCCGTCGCACGACGTGCCACGCAAGCACGATCGCGAACGGCATCGCCATGTAGCCCCACGTCTGGTTGAAGTACGGGTGCATGCCCGTGAACAGCTCGATCCGGTTGAGCCCGACGAGCCCCATCGCGCCGGCCGCCGTCCACGGCCCCGCGCCCAGCAGCTCGCGGGCGATCAGCCAGAAACCGAGTGCGGCGAAGGCCAGAAGGGCGGCCGACAGCGTCGCGATGACGGCATAGGGCTCCATCCCCGCAACCCGCGCGACGGCGCCGAAGGCGAGGTAGATCGGCGGCTTGGAGCGCCATACGAGCGGCACGCGGTCGACGGACTCCTCCGGCGCGACCGCGGTCGGGGGAGGGCTCTGCAGGAACTTCGCGGTGCCGACGGCCAGTTGCGCATCCGAGCCGTTGCCGATGAAGGTCACGAAGCCGCCGCGGAGCATCGGCAGCAGCGCGACCGCCCCGATGAGCAGCGCGAGGTACAGCGGCACGAGCGGCGTGCGCCACGAGGCCGGCCGCAGAGGCGCCGAGGGCCCTCCGGGCATCCCCGGCGCCGCATGTTCGGCTCGCTCTGTGGGCAGGCCTGGCGCGCGGCCTGGCGCCGCACATGCCGCGCGACCGGC
>JBPCJA010000286.1:0-17793 GCA_051005755.1 Solirubrobacteraceae bacterium | reverse complement strand
GCCCGCCGCTGCCGCGCCGCCCGCCGCTGCCGCGCCGCCCGCTGCTGCCGCGCCGCCCGCTGCTGCGCTGCCGGCCGCTGCCGTGCCGCCGGCCGCGGCGCCACCCACGGCCGTGCCGCCCGCTGCCGTGCCACCGGCCGCCGTGCCGCCCGCTGCCGTGCCTCCGGCCACGGTGCTGCCCGCCACTGCCGCGCCGCCGGCCGCCCCGCCCCCGGCCGTCGCAGCGCCACCTCCGCCGGCGGCGAACGCCGCGGCGAGCGAGCTCTGCTTCAGCGCGAATGTCGGTATCACCGGCAGCAGCACGGCCATCCCCGCCCGCTGCCGCCGGACCTCGGCGTCGAACGCGCGGCAGCCCTCGCATTGCGCGACGTGGTGGCGCAGCTCGCCGCGGCGCCGCGCGCCTCCGCGCAGGACCGAAAGCTGTTCGCGGATTGCGCCGCAGTCGGCCTCGCGCGCCAGGCGGCGGCTCATGAGCCCCTCCCGCGCCTGGAAGACGAGTGCCTTGATCTTGGCGGTGGGCACGTCGAGGACGAGGGCGATCTCCTCGTGTGACTGCGCGCCCAGCTCGGCGAGTACGAGTGCAGCGCGCTGGTCGTCGGGCAGGCGCTGCAGGTCGCCGAGCAGCGCGCGCAGGTCCTCGCGCTGCTCGACTTCCGCGGAGAGACCGGCAGTCGAGGGGATCCTCGCCTCGGCATCCTCGAGCGTGACATGCTCGCGTCGCACGCGCAGCACCGACAGACAGCGGTTGCGAGCGATCGTGTACAGCCAGGCCTTGAGTGCGATCTCGCGCTTGTCGTCGGCCTGCAACGCCTGATAGGCGGCAGCGAACGTGTGCTGGACGACGTCCTCGGCTTCCTCGCGCGAACCGAGCATGTGCCGGCAGAACGCGAGGATCCCGGCGTGATGGCGGTCGTAGACGGCCTCAAACGCGCTGCGATTGCCCGCGCGTACCTGAGCGACCAACCGCTCGTCGTCCGCGCCACCCAGCGCGCGGCGAGATAGCGCCAGCCGGAGTCTCGGAGCAAGTACAGCGTCCACGGGAGAACTATGACGCCCCGTGTAGAGGAACGCGACATATTGCTCCAACGGCGCTGAGGCCGTCAGGTTGGCCGGTTACCTGACAGCCGGGCCATCGCCCGGCCGTCGCCGCCGCGCCGGACGGCCCCGATGCTCCGATCCGATGGCGTTTGGCACGTCGAAAGAACCTGGGTCATCGACCAACCGACGACATCCTGCGGCGTTTTAGCTGACGGATGCGCGAGACCACAACAGCCAGAGCAGTCCCCGTCGGATATCGGCACTCGCGATTGGGCTGAGCCTTGTTCCGCCGGCACGCCATCCACGCTCGACGGCGTGGCCCGCTCTGTCCCCCTCAGCAGCTCATCATCCGCTCCGAGCGCGATGGCCACGCGCACGTGGTCCAGCTGATCGGAGAGCTCGACATGAACACCACCCAGGCGTTCGAAGACGAGCTGAAGCGCGTGGAGAGCACCGACGCCCGGGAGATCATCGTCGACCTCCGCGGCTTGACGTCCATCGGAGCCGACGGCCTGAAGGTCTTCATCCATGCCAGCGCTCGCTCGCGCCGCGGTGGCAACCGCCTGGTGCTGGTGCACGGCCCCGACGATGTGCAGAGGATCTTCGAGACGACCGGACTCCTATCGCGGCTGCCCTTCGCCGACGACGGCGAGGTGGCGTCCCGCCTGCACGGCCATCTGTCGAGTGCCGATGTAGCTGCTTGACGGGTCCGGCGTAGCTTCGTCTCGCAGCAGTCGCCAGGTGACGCCGCCAGGCGGCTCGCACTCGCCCGGCCCTTTGGCGCCGTACCCCGGACAGCGCCAGCCGCGTGCTGTGTCGTCGATCAACGTCCGGCTGCGCCCGAACGGCGAGCCCCGTCGTGCATCCGTCCACTGATCGTGGATTTCGCATCAAGGCCCGGAGCTGCCGGCCGATGGGTGACTTGCAGCAACCGGGCCGCACCTGAACGGGTCGGCATGCCCTATTCGTTCAAGGCGGAGGCGAGCTCATGAAGCTGACGTGGATTTCGGAGTACGAGGCGCGACCGGGACAGCTCATCGAGTGGAGACTGCATCCGGCGACGATCGCTGCGGCGGCTCAATCGGCGCAGGACCCACGACCTCCCTCATATATGCAGGAAGGGCACGTCAGAACTGCGGAGATGCTTCGGGACATCGGCGTAGACGCCCCGACGTGGCTGGGGACGGCGTTCGACATCCCGGGGGCGCTGGACATCGACGCGCTGGAGGCGGCGCTTCTGCAGTGGATCACGCGCCATGAGACGCTACGCAGCGGGCTCCGGCAGGCAGAGCAGGGGTTGGAGCGCTTCACACTGAGCCCGGACGCGGTCTTGTTTGACCGCACCGTGGTGGATGACTTCACTCATGGCCCGGACCTGATTCGCTATCTGGAGGCTCGGTTCGACGAGGTGACCAATCCGCTCACGTGGCCGCCCTACCTCTTCGTGACGGTCGATCGCGAGGACGGGTTCACGGTGTACCTCGCCTTCGACCATAGCAACGTCGACGGTTACTCGATCGTCCATATCCCGCACGAGATCCACGAGCTCTATGCGGCCGCGGTCGCCGGGCGCCCCGCGGAGCTCGCCCAGGTCGGAAGCTACGTCGACTTCAGCAAGATGGAGCGCGACTCCGTGGATCACGTCGACGGCAACCACGAATCGGTGGTGCGCTGGCGCGACTTCGTCGAGAACTGTGGTGGCGGCCTGCCGGGGTTCCCGCTCGACCTGGGCGTCAAGCCCGGCGACCTGCCCAAGCAGACGGGCGTGTGCGAGTGGCTGCTCGATTCAGCCGACGCCAAGGCGTTCGGGGATGTCTGCAAGGAGTCCGGTGGCAACTTCCTCGCGGGCGTGCTGGCAATCGCAGCCATCGTCGCGTACGAGCAAGGCGGCCAGCCGGTCTACCGGACGGTCATCCCCTTCCACACGCGGTCCGAGGCGCGGTGGTCGACGTCGCTCGGTTGGTACATCGGCCTGGCGCCCATCGAGATCGCCACAGCCGACGCGCGAGACTTCGACGACCTCATCGGGATGGCGCGTGACGCCGTGCGAGCGGCCAAGCCGGTGGCGCAGGTGCCGTTCGCCAAGGTCTGCACGCTGCTGGACACCGTGGTCCGCCCCGTGTCCGTGATGTCCTACATGGACGGGCGCATGGTTCCCGGAGCCCACCAGTGGGGCGAGTGGAAGGCGCGCGGGTTCGGCAAGGTCTCATACGGCGACGAGGCCTACATGTGGGTGAACCGCACGGTCAACGGCCTCTACGTGACCTGCAGATACCCGGGCACGGCCCTGGGCCACAAGAACATCCCCGGCTTCATCGATCACACCCGCGAAGTCCTCACCTCCGTCGCGACGAGTGGCAGCTACGCCTTCGCCGGCGAACTGGCCACCGAGCGAATGGCTGCATGACGACGGGCGCTGAGCGCAACCCTTGCGCTGCTCGTCGGCGCATGGTGTAGAGCCAGGAACAGCTTGCCGGCAGACAGGGGCGCTACCACACGACGTCGGTCAGGTCCCATGCGTCGAGCTCCGCTGCGAGCCAGGCGCGCAGGTCCGCGGCGGGACCCAGCCGCAGTGGGTCGGTGACGACGCTCACCATCGCGCGCTCGCGATAGCGGATGAGGACGGTCAGCGCCTCGTTTCCGATCGGGAAGCCGAGCATCGCCGCGTCCTGTGCGTGGTGCGGCCCGAGGCTCACCATGCGCTCTGGGATCGGACCGACGTTGGAGGCGCAGCCGTCGAACTGCTGCGCCGCACGAGCCGCGGCCCGGAACGTGAGCGCCTCGGGCAGCAGTCGCATCGCGTCGCCCGCTCCGCGGACCACGGGTGCCGTCCCGCTGTCGGCGATGAACGCGGCCTTCATGCGCGCGCGCATCTCACCCAGATCGCCGTGTGCTGGCGGGCCGCCGGGCAACAGGACGGCGGCGGTCGTCATCTGGGCCCCCGGGCCCGAGGAGCGCGCCACCGTGTCGGCGAGGTCGCGATCGTGCAGGTCGACGGGCAGCAGGAGCTGCAGGGTCCGCTCCGTTGGCCCGCCGCGGGCGATCCGCGCTCGTCGCAGGAGGTTCACGCTCACCGCAGCGAGCAGCGTGTTGCCGCTGCCGCCCCACCGTGCGGCGGCATCGTCCCAGGTCGCGGCATCCATGGAGGCGATCGCGGCGACGCGCAGGTTCGAGGGTGGCCGGCGGGTACGGTCGCGGCCGCGAGGCGCCTTCAGCGACGCGGGACCGGGCTGTGGACGGCCGCGGCGCCGGGCGCGAAGCGCCGACGGCACTTCGCCGGGCAGGTGTGCCGCTCCGCGCAGCCCAAGCCGGACGCGCTCGCCGACGCCACGCGCCTCCTCCCACACGGTGAAGGTGCTTGCGCTCGTGAACGGCGTCTCGGTCGTGCCGAGGGTGGGGTCCTGGTCGCCATCGCCGTAGAGCGCGCCGATGATGCCGCGTCCCGTACCGAACAGGTGATGGCAGACGACGAGGACCGCGGTACCACCGCCGTCAGTCGGGGTGGCCGCGAGCCGCCAGCCGGCGTCGTGCTCGGGATCGAGGGGGACGCCGAGCTGGCGATCGAGCCATGCGGCGAGCTCGGTCGGCCCGGTCACGGGCGTCCTGGCGAGCACGACGGGCGGTGGCTCGCAGGTCGGGCACCAGCGCGGGCGGCCGCCGGGTACCCGGGCAGGCGCGACGCGCCGGCCGAAGCCGTAGGGCGTCGCCGCGAGGCGGCGTGCCTCCTCCTCGAGCTCCTCGCGTGGGATCTCATCGGGAAAGCGCAGCAGCCAGGCGATATGCGGCAGGACGGGACCGATCCGTCCCGCGCGCAGCACGAGGCTGCCCCAGTCGACCAGTGGGATCGCCGCCGACGGGTCGATGGCAGGCATCGACGGAGCGTTGACGACAGACGTCATGAGCTCGCGCCGAGGGTGGACATGCGGGACTTTGCGTGCATGGTGACACTCACTACATCACACGCTGATGGACCGGATTAGTGCGTCGTTTGTGAAAGACTGAAAGAGCATTCGACACAAAACCAGCAGTCTCTCGGCCTGCTCGACAGTTCGTGGGAGCCTGCCGGGTAGTGCGGCGTCATGTGGCGATCCTGCGAACCGCCATCGCGACGGTGGCCATCGCGGCTGCGCTCGTCGCCGCTCCGGCGCCGGGGCGCAGGCGGCGGTGACGGACGCGGAACAGGCCCCGCCGGCCGATTGCAGCGCTCCCGTGGGCTACACGCTGAACGGCACCCTGCCCGGATATGTCGTGCCGGACGAACAGCTCGGGACCGTGTGCGTGCCGTTCACGCAGGTCCCGTCCGCCCCCGCCGGCTATGAGGGCGACTACCACGTCACCGAGTTCTCGGACGCCGCGGCGCGAGAACGACTCGCGGCATGCAACGCGCAGCCTCCGTGCGCTGCGATCGCCTACCAGCAGGACTACGAGCCGCCCCAGTTCCGCCTCACGGGCTCGCTCGTGCCGTTCGGGAAGATCGATCCGCACGCTTCGGACGTCGATCTGCGGCAGATCCGTCGACCCGGCTTCTTCGGCGCGGACCCCTACCTCGAGCGGGTCGCCGCGGCGGAGGATCGCACGTACACGTTCGAGTACACGGTGCCGGCCGAGCCCTACGAGCGCATCAACCGCGGGATCACGGCCCCGGTCAAGCTGCGCGGCTGGTATCTCAAGGGCACGGGCATCGGCGACGAGCGCGGGCGGCGCCGGCAGGCGCTGGCCATCTTCGTCGGCGGCCGCACGGTCGAGACGACGGCCGCGCAGGATCCTCGCGATCCGCTCTACACCCGGTCCGCCGGCACCGGCCGGTTCACCCCGGTCACCTACCCCGCGAAGGGAACGGAGAAGTGGGGCATGCGGCAGTGGCGCGAGTACCTCCACAAGCTCAACCAAGCCGGATTCGACGTTCTGAGCTTCGACAAGCGCGGGCACGGCATCTCGGGCGGCATCACCGCGGACAGCGCGTTCCAGCAGGGTCTCGACATGCTGCGAGCGATCGACGCGCTGCAGACCGGGGACGGCGTGCGGACGCTGGGGCCGGACGGCGAGCTGCGAAGCGGGCGCCGAGCGGTCCGGGAGCTCGTCCACCGCGGCGGGGCGCGCCGGCTGCCGATCGTTCTCGGCGGGCCGAGCCAGGGCGCCTGGGCCACCGAGTGGGCGATGAACGCCAACTTCAACCGCTGGTGCGAGCTTGATCTGCCCGACCGTCCCTGCCACCCTCCCGTCGGGCACCGCAACGTCAAGGGTGCCGTGCTGCTCGCGACGCTCGTCGGTGGGCTCGGCGACCCGGCCGGGCTGGTCCACGTCGCCGCTCAGCGGGAGGTCAACCACATCGTCTTCCTCCCGACCTCCGAGCCGCTCGCCGGCATCGGCTCATGGCCGGCGGTGTTCCTCGGCAAGGGCGTCTGGGATGACATCCAGGGCCCGTTGGCGACCTTCGATGCCTACCAGCGCGCCCGCGGCATGAAGGAGCTGCTGTGCGTGCGCGGCCCGCATTCCGAGGTCGAGCACGGGCCGGCGAACGTCGCCGTCATGCAGGACCGCGCGGCCGAGTTCGCGGTGAAGGCGGCGCTGGGACAGCCGTCCGGCCAGCCGACCTACGCCGATCTCAAGCAAGCGATCGCGGCCAGCCCGCCGACGTGGGAGCCTTCGACGCAGCCAACGTTCGAGACGCCGCCGTAGCGTGCCGCCGATGCCACGGATCGGTCGTTCATGGCGCGAACCTGATCCGCCGACGGGTTGTCGACGCTATGTCACTGGGTAGCGCTCCCACACCTCCATGCCAAACTCATCCAGCAACGACGTGGCCGACGACCGGCCCCTTGCCCCCGCCGAGGTCTCGGGCGACGGCTGGCGGGACCGAATCCGCGCCAAGCCCGGGCTCGGCCACGCATACCGCGCCGGCGTGTTCGTCCTCGGGCTGGCGTTCATCGTGCTGGGCTTGGCACTTGCCGTGCTGCCGGGGCCCCTCACGATTCCGCCGGTGCTCATCGGCGTCTGGATCTGGTCCACCGAGTTCCGCTTCGCCGAGCGCCTGTTCGAGAGCTTCAAGCTCAAGGCCAGCGACGCGTGGGAGCACGCCAAGGCTCATCGGCTCAGCTCAAGCCTGATCACGGTCGGCGGGCTCGCGGCGGCGGGCGTGGTCGTCTGGGCCTTCGCCGAGTACGAGCTGGTGGACAAGGGCAGGAGCGCCATCGGGTTCTAGGCTCGCCGGCACGCGCAACCAGGCGCATAGGATCCACCAGGTGGCCTGGGATGGCTTGAGCACCGAACTCGAGGGTTCGCTCGTGCGGCTCGAGCCGTTGCATGCCCGCCACGAGGCCGACCTGTTCGCAGCATCTCAGGACGAGCGCATCTGGCGATGGCTCATCGGTCCCGGGATCCTGCCGACGCGCGAGCTGATGAGCGACTGGCTCCAGCAGGCCGTCGGCGACAGCGCCGACGGCAGGGAGGCGGCGTTCGCGACGGTGTGGAGTGCGACCGGTCAAGCGGTCGGGAGCAGTCGATTCCTCTCGTTGCGCCCGGAGCACCGCGGCCTCGAGATCGGTTGGACCTGGCTGACGCCCGCAAGCTGGGGCACGGGCGCCAACGTCGAGGCGAAGTTGCTCATGCTCGAGCACGCCTTCGAGCGGATGGGCTGCCAGCGTGTCGAGTTCAAGACGGACGCTCGAAACGAACAGTCGCGCGGAGCGCTGCTCGCATTGCCCGCGACGTTCGAGGGTGTGTTGCGACGGCACATGGTGATGCCCTACGGCGCGCGCGACTCGGCGTACTACAGCGTGATCGCCGACGACTGGCCCGACGTTCGCGCCCACCTGCGCGGCCGGCTCGCCGCCGCAGAGCGGCGCGGGGCGTAGCTCTGCCGGCGGGCAACGCGACGTTATGCCGGCGGGCAACGCGACGTAACGCGACGTACGCCGCCGTTTCTTGACAGCTCTTGTGCGGAACGCTACATTCTCTCGCCCAACGGGTGGAGGCTGACGGGGCATCGTCGGCGCTCTGAGCGGAGTCGCAGCCCGCCCCGTGCATCAAGAGTCAGCCAGTCCAGTCGCAAGGCGGAGAAGGCAGGCTCGAGACCCGAAGGCCGCCCGTCAGGGCGGCCTTCGACGTGAAGCGGTGGAGGCGAGCCGGGCCGAGCCGCGACGCCCGAGCTCGCGAACGCGCCGCCGGGGTAGGCATGGCGCAGATGCGCCGACTGCTGCAGCCCTCGCGGCCCGATGCTTTCGCGCTCGGGCTGCTCGCGCTCGCGGCGCTCGGCGTGCTCGTCGCCGGCCTGCAGCACGCCCGGCTCTTTCACCGGGGCTACGCGGAGGTCGAGGTCGTCGGCCTGCTCTTCTTCATGAACGCGATCGGATCGACGGTCGTCGTGCTCGCGCTCATCGTGAATCGGGTCTGGGTGTTCGTCCTCGGAGCGCTGTCGATCTGCGTGCCGTCATTGGTCTCGATCGCGATCTCGCACTCGTCGACCGGCTTCCTCGGCTTCCGCGAGGGCGGCTACGACGCTGACGCGCTCGTCATCGTCGTCGCCGAGGTCGCGGCCGTCGTCTTCACGCTCGTCGGCGCGGCCGCCGCCGCCCGCGGCCGGTCCGGGAGCGCTGCGAGATGAACCCGTTGCGCGCCGGGCTCGCGGTCGTCGTCGTCGCAGCCATGGGCTGCGCGATCATCGGGATCGGGATGGGCTCGGCGCCCGCCGAGCGCGAGCCCGCGCCGGGCGCGGCCGCGGTCGCCGCGTCACGCCAGCGGATCGCCGCCGGCGGCGAGAGCGTGCGCCGCGGCCGCGACCTGTTCACCGAGCAGGGCTGCGACCGCTGCCACGCGATCGCCGCGATCGGCGCCGACGGCAGGCTCGGGCCGCGCCTGGACACCATCGACGACGACCTCGACGACAACCTCGAGAGCATCACCGAGCCGCGCGAGCACATCACCGACGGCTACCCGCGCAGGCTCATGCCGTCGGACTTCGGCGAGCGCCTCGACGATCCCGAGCTGCGGGCGCTCGCCGCCTTCGTCACCGCCGCCTCGGGCGGGGAGGACGACGGCGGTCATGGGCGCGGTCGTGGGCGTGGCCGTGGCCGATCGGGCACGTAAACGCTCGACAGTCGGTCCACCGGCAGCGGCACAACTTGCGCGGCGGGTCCATAGCGAGGAGCGCGCGCCGCTTGCACGATGAGTGCGACAGCGGCTGATGCACGCCGTCACACCTACGACCCATCCGAAAGGAGCCGCCATGGCGGTCGAGCCCAAGCTCAGCGATCAGGAGATCGCCAGCCTGCTGGAGATCCCGCACCCGTCGAAGGGGATCGGAGAGTCGATCTACGGGGCGACGAAGGTCTTTCCGGACTACCAGGCCGAGCCCGGCGAGACGTACCTCGGGATGGTCCACGGGATCGCCCACGAGTCGTCGGTGAGCTTCGTCGCGGTGCTGCTGGCGATCCGCGCGCTGCGCAAGGGCTTCGACTCGGCCCTGTACTTCTTCGGCATCGGCTCGCTGAACTGCCTGGCGACGCGCGGCTTCCCGACCATCGGCGCCGAGCTCTTCCCGGGCATGCGCAACGAGAACTCGCAGCTCGCGAAGTTCCTCGAGGAGGGAGGAAAGGTCTTCGCCTGTCGGCTCGGGCTGGCGCTGCACGGCGCGCGCGAGGAGGACCTCATGGAGGGCGTCATCCCGTGCCACCCACTCGACATGCAGGACGCGCTGATCGAGTACTCGCGCAAGGGCGCGGTCATCAACACGACCTGGATGTTCTGAGTGGCCGATCTCGCCCTGCGCTCCGAGCTCGCCGTCCGCGGCCTGCGCGCCGCCCCGCCGCTACGGCGGCTGGCGGGCGCGGGTCCGAGCGACGACGGCCACTGGCTGCTCGACGGCATGGCCGCCAGCGTGCCGATCGCGCCCGACTCGCCGTGGGCGTGCTCCCCCGACGGCGTGCTCACGCGCGATGGGGTCGTCGTCGACGCCGAGCTTGCGCCGATACAACGCCCGCGCTTCTACGACCTGCAGACCGCCGACGGCATCCCCTACGAGCAGATCGCCCGCCTGCACGGCCGCGACGTGCTGGCCACGACCGTCGTGCAGACGTGCGTGCGCTACGGCGAGGACACCCGCTGTCGCTTCTGCACGATCGAGGAGTCGCTGCGCGCCGGGACGACGACGCGGGTCAAGCGCCCGGCGCAGCTCGCGGAGGTCGCCGAGGCGGCCGTGCGCCTCGACGGCGTGCGCCAGCTCGTCATGACGACCGGGACGTCGAACGGCCCCGACCGCGGAGCCAAGCATCTCGCGCGCTGCGTCGCCGCCGTGTGCAAGGCGGTCCCGGGTCTGCCTGTCCAGGTCCAGGTCGAGCCTCCGAGCGGCCTCGGCTGGATCGCGCGGCTGCGCGAGGCCGGCACGACGACGATCGGCATCCACGTCGAGAGCCTCGACGATGACGTCCGCCGGCGCTGGACGCCGGGCAAGGCGACCGTGCCGCTCGAGCGCTACGAGGTGGTCTGGACGGAGGCGGTGCGGGTCTTCGGGCGCAACCGCGTCTCGACGTACCTGCTCATCGGCCTCGGCGAGGACCCCGACGAGCTCGTCAAGGGGGCCCAGCGACTCATCGACATGGGCGTCTACCCGTTCGTCGTGCCGTACCGACCGCTCGCGGGGAGCCTCGCCCACGCCGACGGCGTGCTCGCGCCGAGCCGCGACCTCGTCGCCGACGTCACCGACCGGGTCGGCCGGGCGCTGCGCAAGGCCCGCATGCGTGGCGTCGACCAGGGCGCCGGCTGCGCGGCCTGCGGCGCGTGCTCGGCGCTGAGCGCGGTGGGCGGATGACAGCGCGCCATTGCTCGACCGTGGTCAGCGGGGGCTCGGAAGGTAGGCCCTCGCGATGACCGCGTGCCATTGCTCGACCGTGGTCAGCGGGGACTCGGAAGGTAGGCCCTCGCGATGACAGCGACGGTCGCAGACCTCATCCAGCGCCTCGGCGGGTCGGGCCCACGGCCGGCGGAGCCGCCGCCGTTTCTCATCGTCCGCCCCGAGGACGACGACGACCGCCTCACGTCCTACCGCGCGCTGCGCCGGCAGGCCTTCGTCGAGCAGCAGGGGCTCTTCGAGCGCGACGACGTCGACGAGCACGACGGTGAGGCACACACCGTCGTGCTCGTCGCGGTCGCCGCCGGCGGTGGCGTCCTCGGCGGCGTGCGCCTGCATCCGGAAGGTCCGGACCCGCGCCTGGGCTGGTGGCGCGGCAGTCGCCTCGTCGTAGCGACCGATGCCGGCGCCGCGCGCGGGCGCGTGGGCGCGGCGCTCGTGCGCTCGGCCTGTGTCGCCGCCCTGGACGCCGGCGCGCTGCGCTTCGACGCACACGTCCAGGCCGACCGCGTGCGCTTCTTCACCCGGCTGGGCTGGCAGCCGGTGCGCCCGCTCGCCGGCCCACCGTTCGGCCACGAGCTCATGCGCTGGCCGGTTGACCGCTTCGAGGCGCTCGTCACCGCGACGAAGTCGGCGCTCGGGCCGCTGCTGTCCGGCCTGGTCGACGCGGGCGACGGCTGGTGCGGCGACGACGGTGTCCCCGTGCCCGGCAGTGGGCTCGTCGCCGCGACCGACGCGATCCTGCCCGCGATCGTCGAGCGCGACCCCGAGTGGGCCGGCTGGTGCGGGATGCTCGTCACCGCCCATGACTTGAGTGCGATGGGGGCGCGCCCGGTCGGCGTCCTGGACACGATCGGCGCCGCCGACGCCGGCCACGCCGAGCGGATCGTGCGTGGCCTGCGCGCCGGCGCGCAGGCCTTCGACCTGCCGGTTCTCGGTGGCCATACGACGCTCGGCGTGTCCGGCTCGCTCAGCGTCACGGGCCTCGGGCGCTGCGCGCGCCCGGTGCCCGCGGGCGGCGGTCGGCGCGGCGACGTCCTGACGCTCACGGCCGACCTCGCCGGCGGCTGGCGCCCCGGCTATCGCGCGCGCCAGTGGGACAGCACGTCGGGGCGCTCGCGTGAGGAGCTTGCGGCGATGCTCGACGCAGTCGCGCGGGCGCAGCCGCACGCGGCCAAGGACGTCAGCATGGCCGGCATCGCCGGCACGGCCGGGATGCTCGCCGAGGCGTCGGGCTGCGGCGCCGAGATCGACGTCGCGGCGGTCCCGCGGCCGCGGGGCGTCGACGCGGGCGACTGGCTGACGTGCTTTCCCGGCTTCGCGATGCTCACCGCCGACCGCGCGGGGGCGCCGCCGCTGGATGCCGGGCCGGCGATCGGCGCGCCGGTCGGCCGGCTGCAGGCTCGCCCGGGCGTGCGCCTGCGCTGGCCCGACGGCGACGTGACCGTCGCCGTCGCAGGGTCCGTCACCGGCCTCGGCCCGGCACGGAGGGTGGCTTTGACAGCGCGTCATTGCTCGACCGTGGTCAGCTTCGAGCTGGAACGTAGGTCCTCGCGATGAGCGGGCTCGTCCTCGCCGCGGTCGCGGCGCCGTTCGGGCGCGACATGGAGGCCTGCTTTCGCACGATCGAGCGCGTGCTCGGCGAGGCTCGCGTCTGCGGCGCGCGGCTCGTCGTGCTGCCGGAGGCTGCGCTCGGCGGCTACGTCGAGTCGCTGCACGTCGACGAGGAGGCGCAGGCGCCGCCGGCGCTCGACCCCGAGGGGCCGGAGCTCAGGCGGATCGCCGAGCTCGCCGGCGAGCTGACGGTCTGCGTCGGCTTCGCCGAAGACGGTGGGGACGGGATCGTGCACAACGTCGCCGCGTGCGTCTCGGGCGATGGGCTGCTGGGGTTGCACCGCAAGGTCCACCTACCACTGTCCGAGGGGCGTACGACGACGCCGGGCGACGAGCTCGCCGCGTTCGACACCCCGGTCGGCCGGATCGGGATGCTCGTCTGCTACGACAAGGCATTCCCCGAGGCGGCACGCACGCTCGCGCTCGACGGAGCGCAGATCCTCACGTTCCTGTCGGCCTGGCCGTGCAGTCGCACGAACGCCGCCGAGCGGCTGCAGGACGACCGCCAGTGGCGGCTGGCCGAGCTGTGGGACCGCTCGCGGGCTGCCGAGAACCAGGTCGTCGTCGCGTCGGCCAACCAGACCGGCCGCTTCGGCTCGCTGCGCTTCCTCGGCGGCGCGCGGATCGTGGGACCCGGTGGCGACCCGCTCGCGTGGACCGGTACACAGCCGGGCCTGGCGCTCGCGCGCGTCGACGTCGCTGCCACCGTGGCTCGCGCGCGGCGGTCGATGGCGCCGATCCGCGACCGCAGGCCCGACGTCTACCGGCTCTCCGAGCCGCTCGTGGTGTGACGGTGCAGCGGACCGATCGGCCGGTGATCGTCGTCGGCGGCGGCCAGGCCGGACTGTCGATGAGCTGGTGCCTCAAGCAGCGCGGCATCGATCATCTCGTCCTCGAGCGCGACCGGCTGGGGCAGGACTGGCGCGACGCGCGGTGGGACTCGTTCTGCCTCGTGACGCCGAACTGGCAGTGCCGGCTGCCGGGCTTCCCGTACGCGGGCGACGACCCGGACGGCTTCATGGAGCGCGACGAGGTCGTCGCGTACCTCGAGGCCTACGCCGCCTCGTTTCACCCGCCGCTGCTGGAGAGCGTCACGGTCACCGATCTGCGCCCCGATGGCGTTGGCGGCTTCGAGCTGTGCACGAGCGCCGGCGAGTTCACCGCCGGCCAGGTCGTGATCGCGACCGGCGGTTACCACGTCCCGCGCATCCCGCGCTTCGCCGAGCGGCTGCCGGCTCACATCGAGCAGATCGGCTCGGCCGACTACGTCAACCCCGATGCGCTGCACGACGGTGACGTGCTCGTCGTCGGGACGGGCCAGTCGGGCTGCCAGATCGCCGAGGACCTGCACCTCGCCGCGCGCACCGTGCACCTCTGCGTCGGCGGCGCGACGCGCACCGCGCGCTTCTACCGCGGCCGCGACATCGTCGCCTGGCTGCACGACCTGGGTCACTACGACGTGCCAGTCCACGAGCACAAGCTCGGCGAGGGCGTCCGGGCGAAGGCCAACCAGTACGTCACCGGCCGCGACGGCGGGCGCGACATCGACCTGCGTCGCTTCGCGCGCGAGGGTATGCGCCTCTACGGGCGGCTGACGGGCATCGACGGCGGGGTGCTGACGTTCGCCCCAGACCTCAAGCGCAACCTCGACGCCGCCGACGCGGCAGCCGAGGCGATCAAGGACACGATCGACGAGCACATCGACCTGCACGGCATCGACGCGCCCCGCGAGCCGCGCTACAGCCCGGTCTGGGAGCCCGGCGTGCAGCCGCGCGAGCTCGACGCGACTACCGGTGGGTGCAGGCGCCGATCTTCGACGGGCGCGGCCGGCCCTGCCACGAGCGCGGCGTCACCGACGTCGCCGGCCTCTACGTCGTCGGGCTGCCGTGGCAGTACACATGGGGCTCGGGACGATTCGCGGGGATCGCGCGCGACACCGAGTACCTCGCCGAGCTCATCGAGCTCGGCGATCGCAGCGCGCTGGTGACGTCGCTGTCGCGTCCCGCCTTCGGCCGCCGCTGAGCGCTGCGACCGTCACGGCGCCAGCGGCGCCGCGCAGGGGCTGACCGCGCCGCTCACGAACTCGACGCTCTCGCAGGAGAACACCTTCGGCGACGAGGGGTCGACCTTCAGCCGCAGCCACTCGTGCGGCACGCTCGTCGAGCCCTGGACGACGACGCGCGTGAGGTTCGCCGGTTGGCCCGCGGGCGTGTCGATCTTCCGCAGGTGCGAGTCGCCCTCGAGCAGCAGCACGGGCTTGGCGAAGCGGGCGGCGCGAGCGGCGAGGACGGCCTTGATCGCGATGAAGGCGGTCTGGTCGGCGGCGGTCCCATCCCACATGTCGGCCTGCATCCCGATGACCGCCGCCGGTGCGTCACGCTTCTCTGCCTCGTCGAAGATCCGGTCGATCCAGGCGAGCGCGGCGGCCTCGCGCGAGGTGTACTCGCGGCCGCGCAGGGCTGTCTCGGCCGTCGTCTCCGGCAGCGGCGCGCCGGTCGTCGGATCTGTGCGATCGGTGTACCACGGCGCCTGGTCGTCGTTTGAGCCGACGACGTGGACGGTCCCGAACTGCACGCCCGCCGTCCGCCAGCTGACGTTCTCGGGGAAGGCGCGCGACTGGAATCTGACGTCGGCAGGCTGCTGGCCCAGCGTCCTACCCGGGTGCGGGAAGAAGAGCCGGCGGATCGTGTCGAGGCGCTCGGTCGGCAGGTATCCGCCGTTGTTGGCGCGGTGGCAGTCAGTCCACTCGTTGTCGCCGGGCGTGTAGACGAGCGGGTCCGCGAAGCGCTGGAAGTCCGCGAGGCGGGCCTCGAAGTACGACGTGTCGCAGCGGCTCGAGCCGTTCTTGATGTCGCCGAGGTGAATGACGCGACGGACGCGCGGGTCGGCGTTGATCTGCGCCACGTCGGCAGGGAACTCGGCGATGAGCGGGTCGCCGTAGGGGGTGTCGCCGATGACGGCGAGCGTCTGGGCGCCGGCGCGGGACCCGGCAGGATGGTCTGCGCCGGCGACGGCGGCCGGGGCTGCGACGGCGGTGGCGATCACGCCGGCGAGGAGGATGTTCCGGGTCATGGGCGCACCGTACGGCGGCGCCGTCATCCCCAAGGTTAAAGGCGCGTGATCGCCGCACCGCGGGTCACGGCGCGGCGATCACGTAGCGGTCAGCGGGAGCTCGCCGGCCGATCCGGCCCGGGGGGATCGGAACGGAACGGCCGGGCGGGGTGCCGAACTGGCCGCGGCGGCGGGCGATTGCGGCCGCGCCGTGCGCTTGCTCGGGTTCGCGGGGCTGCGCGCCGGAGCTTCATCGGCGCCGAGCGCGCATGAGAGCGCGGACGCGAGCACACTCGAACGCGCGCCCGGAGTCCGTTTCGCGTGGGCGCGGGCTGTGCAGGTGACGCAGGACGTGCGTCGACCTGTCGTGTCGGAGCGTAGGGCGATCTGCCATGAGCACGATCATCGCGCCGGCGGCACCGGCGATCCTTCGACGTCGGTCGCAAATCTGTGGCTCGCGAGTGGACCTGATGGCGGGCGCAGCGGCCCCGCCGGTCAGCGCCTGCGCGCGACGCGGAAGTGGATCTGCTGCGGGGCGCCGGATGGCTGCCCGGCGCCGCGCGACGCCGTCGCCGTCAGGCGCAGGAGTCCCGCGCTGCGACCGAGCACGGCGCTGCCGATCGTCACGGCGTTGTCGCCGTTCTGGCCGCTGTCGGCGAGCGTGTGCAGCACGCGCGACCACCGCCGGCAGGAGCGCTCGGCGCGGTTGGACTTCGTCGGCGGCGCGCAGCGCCCCGCGACGCTGCGGCCGGCTAGCGCGCGACGCAGCGTGAACGTCACCGTGGCCGGCCGGTCGAGCCGGTAGGCGAACTGTGCCGCACTGCCCGCGGCGTACGCGTCGCGCGTGCGCCGCAGGTCGCTGAGGACCGGCATCGGCGGCGGCCCGAGCAGCACGCGCAGCACCGAGCGCGCCATGCTTGCCTCCCCGAGGGCGTTGGGGTGGATCGGGGCGGCCGGCGCCGTCGGCAGGAGCCCCTCGAACCAGCGCGTGCCGAGCGCGGTGCAGATGTCGTGGCCGATGCTCTCCTCGTACGTGTCGACGTACTCGGCGTCGTTCGCGGCGGCCTGGTCGGCGAGCATCGCGTTCGTGCGGCGCAGCATCTCGTCGAGATACGCGATGTCGTCGGTCGAGAGCGGCACGAGCGGGTAGCAGCTTCTGCCCTTCGGGGTGACGTTCGGATAGCCGACGACCAGCACCCGCGCCCGCGGGGAGCGCGCGTGGATTCCCTGCAGCGTCGCGGCGATCTTCGGCGCCGTCGCCGCGATCTGGTCGACGAGCCGGTCGCCGCCGCCCCGCTTGACGAAGCTCGTGCGGCAGGCGGTCCCGGTCGGGGCGGGCAGGCCGCGCACCACGCACGTCACGGTCGCGCCGACGAGCCCGACGTCGTTGCCGCCGATCCCGATGGTGACGAGCGCGGTGTCGGGGCGCAGCCGGTCGAACTGCGGTGCGTGGATTCCGAACGGCACCGGCTGTGGGCCGCTCATGTGCTCCGTCGTCGCGCCCGAGCAGCTCGCGTCGCGAAACTCCGTGACGCCGGTCGCCGCCGCGACGATCGACGGGTAGTTGTTGTCCGAGCGCGCGCAGGCGATCGGCGGGACCTGGTCCAGCACGAGCGGCCCGGCCGTGTAGGAGTCGCCGAGTGCGACGTAGGGCCCGGGGTCGGCGTGCGCGCCCGCCGGGAGCGCGAGGCACGCGAGCAGGGTGCAGAGGAGCCCGGCGAGCGGGCGGGGGCAGGTCACGGCGAGCAGTATCACCCAGATCTCTGCGCATTGCGCTCGCTTTTCGAGTAGTTCGCGCGAGCGCTGCGGGGGCGGGCGACTCAACCCTTGCGCAGCGCAGCCGCCACTCGCCCGCTGCATTGGACCGATCACGCAGGCCCGCGGCGCACGCAGGCGCCGCAGCCCTCAGATCGCCCCGACGAGCGCCGCGCAGACCCAGTTGCGAGCGCCGCTGCCGCCGGCCCAGAGCTGCGCCGCGAGGCGGTCCTGCTCGGCCTTCGAGGCTTGGAATGCCTGCGGCGTGGAGCCGCCGAGGCCGCGCCAGGTCGACACGAGGAACTGGTAGTACCCCGACGCGCCGGCCCCGTTCGGCGGGAGGTTCTGGCCGCCGGATTCGCACTGCACGATCGGCCACGGGATCGCCCATGGCCCGCCCGGCCCGGCCTGGTGCAGCGCGCGGCTGCGCTGCGCGAGCAGACGAGCGAGTGCGCGCTCGGCGCCGCGGCGGCTCGTCCGGCTCGCGCGCA
>JBPCJA010000285.1:0-4612 GCA_051005755.1 Solirubrobacteraceae bacterium | reverse complement strand
CCGAACCGCCCCGATCCGGCGAAATCGCCGAATCTAGTAACACGCCCTGACACGCCAGCCGCAGCGAAACCCCTGGAAATAATCGCTTTCCACAGATCCAGCACGATCCCAACTGTCGAACTCGGGACGATCGTGGCTGATAGTCCCTGGAGTGACATTTCGCATACGTCCGTCGGGGTCTCGTTCGCTCTCTGCCCGACGCATGTCTCCAGCGATAGAGCGCGGGCGACAAGGAGGGGTCTTGTGGACCCCAGCCGAGTCATTACCGGTGACCGCGAGAGCACCGACGGTCGTCGATCGCCTCATCCGACGGAACCGCTCGCTGCCGCTGAGGATGATGAGCGGACGCTTGCCGACAGCGAGCAGACGCCTGCCGACAGCGAGCAGACGCTTGCCGACAGCGACCAAACGCTGTCGGATGCCGATCAGACGGGCTCAGACAGCGACCAGACGAGTGCCGACTGCGACCAGTTGGCCGCCGACCGCGATCAGGCGGCCAGCGATCGCGACCTCGCATCGGGTGTCAGCCCGGATGCGCACGAGGTCAGCCATGACATCCGCGAGCGCGGCGCCCACCGGCGCGATCAGACGGGCGAGGCACGTGCCGACGCCGCAGAGCAGCGCGATGCGATCGCGAGTTCGCGCGATCTCGCGGCGCTGGCGCGCGATCAGTCCGCGGACGCGCGCGATCGCGCGATGGCCCAGCGCGACGCCGTCTACCAGCAGGAGGCCGGGGCGCGCGCGCTCAACGGCGCCGAGAGCGTCATGCGCGGCGCCGAACAACGCAAGCGCGGCGCCCAGCACCACGCACAGGCCGCCGAGCAGCGCGAGCTGGCCGCCCAAGACCGCAGAGCCGCAGCCCGGGACCGCCAACAGGCGGCCCGTGACCGGCTGCGCGCTGCGACCGACCCGCTGACGGGAGCGCGAGCGCGGGCGGCGGGCCTGACCGACGTCGACCACGAGCTGGATCGCTGCCGCAGGACCAGCGGCCTGCTCGTCGTCGCGTACGTCGACGTCGTCGGACTGAAGACCCTCAACGACAGCGAGGGCCACGTCGCCGGCGACGCGCTGCTCAAGCGTGTCGTGGCGCTCATGACAGAGCACCTGCGCTCCTACGACCCGATCGTCCGACTCGGCGGCGACGAGTTTCTGTGCGTGATGGCGAACATGACCTTGCTGGATGCGCGTCAGCGCTTCAGCGCGATCGCCGCCGCGCTTGCCGGCGCGCCGGAGGACGGCGCGATCAGGACCGGCTTCGCCGAGCTCGCACCCGAGGAAACCGCCACGGAGCTGATCGCGCGCGCAGACAGCGAACTGATTGCCAGCCGCAACGGCGGCTCGGACAGCCGATCGCAGCCCCACGACGACACCTAGCGGCGCTGGCGCTCAGCAGCGCTGGCTTCTCATTCGGCTCGCTGGACCGGCAAGCCAAACCGTTGCTGCAGTGCGTCGGCGTCGATGCCCTCGTCGTAGCGCTGATCTGAGACGGGGCGGCTGAAGAGCACGATGCGCTGCGCCGGGAACGTGACGAGAACGTCCTCCACCGCTCTGACCGGATCGCTCTCGCCGGTGTCGCCGTGAGCGTCGAGGCCGGCATCGTCGAGGCCGTCGACGGTCTCTCGCTGCACCACCCCCGCCCGTCGGATCGCCTCATCGGCGTCGGAGAGCCAAAAGCGCAATGCCGAGCGGTGCAGCGCCGGCGCCACGACCATGATCTCCGCGTCGTCGGTCGCCCCACCAAGCGCCGCGCGCAAACGATCGGCTGAAATCGGCTCGCTCGCGATCACCAGGACCTTCATGACATCCCTCCACTCTCTCGCTCGCGAGCAGGAACCGTTTGGCCAGCATATCCGCCGTATGGAGAGTCCCGAAGCACGGCCCTGACCTCGACGTTCGTCGCCGCGGTCAGAGGACCTGAGCGTCGCGCCCGCCGAGTAGGCCACGTGCCGAGCCACCACGAGGTCGGTCGATCCAGGCTAAGCTGAGCGGGTGACGACGCCAGCGGAGGCCTACCGGCTGACGGGCATCTCGCCGAAGGCGTACGAGCACCCGGCCGATCGCGCGGCGACAGCCGCGCTCGGATCGATCCCGATGCTCGACCTCGTCGTGCGCAAGCTCATCGAGTTCGGCTACGAGCGCGCCCTGCGCCAGACGTACCTCGGCGCGTCGGTGCGGCTCGGGACCGATCAGCTGCCGGGGATCTGGACGCTGTACCAGCACGTGCTCGGCGTGCTCGACATGCCCGAGGTGTACGACCTCTACATCACCCAGCAGCCGATGGCCAACGCCATGACCGTCGGCGCCGGCAAGCCGATCGTCGTCCTCAACAGCGCGACGGTCTCACTGCTCGACGACCCCCAGCTCGAGGCCGTCATCGCGCACGAGGTCGCCCACGTCCTCTCCGACCACGTGCTGTACCGCACCGCCCTGGAGATCCTCCTGCGGATGGGCACGTCGCGCCTGCCGCTCGGCGCGGGCATGCCGCTCGCCGCCGTGCAGTACGCGCTGCTGGAGTGGTCGCGCGCGTCCGAGCTCACGTGCGACCGCGCGGCGGCGATCGTCACGCGCGACCCGCGCCTCGTCTGCAAGATGCTCATGACGATGTCGGGCGGGGCGAAGGCGTCGGACCTCAACCTCGACGCGTTCATGCGCCAGGCGCTGGAGTACACCGAGAGCGGCGCCGGGATGGACCGCCTCCAGCGCCTGCTGACCGACCTGCGCCTCGACCACGCGCTGCCCGTCAAGCGCGTCGCCGAGCTGCTGGCGTGGGTACGCGACGGCGACTACGACCGCATCGTCGGCGGCGAGTACGTCCGCCGCGGCCAGGAGCGCCCGGCACGCGAGGAGGCCGGCGATGCCGCCTCGCACTATGCCGAGCGATTCAGGGAGCTCTTCCGCGAGGCCGGGGAGCACGTCTCCAGCGCCGGGCAGCAGCTCAGCGACTGGCTGAAGCAGTTCGAAGACAACAAGCCCCCCAAGGGCGGGTCCGACCGCAAGTAGTGGACCTCACCGCGGCTGAGATCCGCGTCCTCGGCTGCCTCCTGGAGAAGCAGCGCACGACGCCCGACACGTATCCGCTCACGCTCAACGCACTGCGCGCCGCCTGCAACCAGGCGACGAACCGCGACCCGGTCGTCGACTACGACGAGGCGACGATCCGCGACGCGATCACGCGCGTGAGCCGCCGCCGCTGGGCGCGGCTGGCGAGCGGCGCCGGCAGCCGCGCCTCGAAGTACCGCCACCTGCTCGACGAGTCGCTCACGCGCGCGCCCGACGAGCTTGCGGTCCTCTGCGTGCTCATGCTGCGCGGCGCACAGACGCCCGGCGAGCTGAAGGGGCGGACGGAGCGCCTGCACCCTGCCGCCGACCTCGCGGCGGTGCACGAGACGCTCTACCGTCTCGTCGAGCGAGAGCTCGTCGAGCAGCTCCCGCGCCGGCCGGGCCAGAAGGAGGAGCGCTACGCCCACCGCCTCAGCGACGACGACGCGCCCGAGCCCACCCCCGCGCTCGCCGCGCCGCCGCCCGAGGCCGCCGCGACGCTGCGCGCGCCCGGCCGTCCGATGCCGCTGGCGCCGGAGCGCGAGCGCGTCGAGGTGCCGCTCGTCGAGCGCGTCACCCGCCTGGAGGCCGAGGTCGTGCAGCTGCGCGCCGAGCTGCGCGCGCTGCGCGGGCGCTGAGCGATCCGATCCGCAGCACGATGCTCGTCCGCCCCCGTACGCCGGCCGACGAGGCGGCCGTCGCGGACCTCCTGCGCCGCCGCCACTCAGAGCGCGTTGCTCGCTTGGGACGGCTCGTGCGCCCTCTCGATCACCCCGGCCTCCTCGCCGAGCAGGACGGAAGACTTGCCGGGGTGCTCACCTACGTGATCGCCGGGGATTCGTGCGAGATCCTCACCGTGGACGCCACCGAGCGCTGGCACGGCGCCGGCACCGCGCTGGTAGCGGAGGTCGAGCGGCTCGCTCGCCAACGGGGGACGCGGCGCCTCTGGGTGTTGACGACGAACGACAACCTCGACGCGCTGCGTTTCTACCAGCGCCGCGGCTTCCACCTCGCCGAACTGCATCCCGGCGCCGTCGAGGAGACCCGCGCCCGGCTCAAACCCGAGATACCGGCCTTCGGCAACCACGGAATACCGATACGCGACGAGATCGTCCTGGACAAGCTGCTCTGAACGCGGCCGCCGGACGGCGACCCCGCGCGTGCTCAAGCGGGGCGCCGTCCACCAGGCAGCGCGCGGGCGTGGCCGACGGCTTCGGCGACCTCGGCGCGGGTGTGTACGCCGAGCTTGGCGAACACGTTGGTGAGGTGACCTTCGACGGTTCTTGCGGACAGGAAGAGCTCCTGGCCGATCTGGCGGTTCGTGCGGCCCTGTGCGACGAGCGTCGCGATCTCGTGCTCGCGGCCGCTCAGGGTCTGCACGCCGTTGCCGCCGCGAGCGCGCCGCTGGCGTGCGCTCACTCGGTGCCCGAGGCGGCGCAGCTCGCGTGCCGCCTCGTCGCGCAGACGCATGGCGCCGCACGCGCCGAGCTCGGCCTCGGCGCGTTGCAGCTCGGCCGCCGCGCGCTCGCGCTGGCCGTCGGCGGCGAGCGCGCGGCCCGCGAGGGTGCGGCAG
>JBPCJA010000284.1:0-5246 GCA_051005755.1 Solirubrobacteraceae bacterium | reverse complement strand
CCGAGCTTCGCCCACACCGCCGCGTAGACCTTGTGCGTCCGGTCCATGGACTCCGACACCGCAACAGTGCCGGGCTCCGCCACGGTCTTGAACGTGTTCGGGACCTCCGTCAGCAGCCAGACGTCGCAGCCGACCTGCGTCATGAAGTCCAGCTGGCGCTTGAGCACCATCGGCGAAGCGTTCCGCTCGTGGCCCATGTTCCAAGTCCCGATCCGCAGCACGCGAGCAGTGTGCCGTACGGCCGCCCGATCAGTAGCGCTCAGGCAGCCGGCAGCAGGACCTGTTCGATCGCGTCGGCGCGCATCGGCGCAGAGCAGCGGATGACGACGCCCATCAGCCACGGGTCCTCGTCGGAGGTGTCGTAGCGCTCGTTCATGTGCGTGACGAAGCCGCGGATCGACTGCTCCTTGACGACGCCGATGACGCCGCCGCGCGGGCCCGTCATGCCGACGTCGGTGATGTAGGCGGTGCCGCCCGGGAGGACGCGGGCGTCGGCGGTCGGGACGTGGGTGTGGGTGCCGACGACGGCGCTCACGCGGCCGTCGAGGTGCCAGCCGAGCGCGACCTTCTCGCTCGTCGCCTCGGCGTGGAAGTCGACGAGCACGTGGTCGACGCGACCGGCGAGTTCGCCCAGCGCGGCGTCGATCGAGGTGAACGCCGGGTGCCCGGCGCGCAGGAAGAGGTTGCCGCTGAGGTTCACGACGCCGAGCCGCCGGCCGTCCTTCTCGACGACGCAGACGCCGTGCCCGGGCTGGCTGCGCAGGTAGTTGTAGGGCCGCAGGATCGCCTCGTGGCGATCGAGGTAGCCGAAGATCTCACGGCGGTGATAGGCGTGGTTGCCCAGCGCGATGACGTCGACGCCCGCGGCGAACAGCTCGTCTGCGATCTTCGGCGTGATGCCGAGGCCGCCCGCCGCGTTCTCGCCGTTGACGACGACGAACGTCGGCTCGTGGCGCTCGCGCAGCGCCGGCAGGAGCCCCAGCAGCGTGCGTTTGCCGAGCGAACCCACGACATCGCCGACGAAGAGGATGGTCGCGGGGACACCTGGCACGTCGCATACTCTGACGGAGGGGATGGCAGACGAGGCCGACGACATCCCACCCGCACCACCGCCGGAGCCCGGTGCACCCGTCGTCGTTCCGCGCTGGGTGCAGCTCGTCATGCTGCCGCTGGGGGTGCTCGCGCTCTACGCGATCGCCCAGGCGGCGGGGATCGTCCTGCTGCTCTTCCTCGTCGCCGGGGTCATCGCGCTGATCCTCAACCCGGTCGTCGAGCTCGTCCAGCGCACGCGCCTGCCGCGGACGCTCGCGGTCATCGGGGTCTACGTCGCGTTGTTCACGATGCTGCCCGTCCTCGGCTTCGCGCTCGCCGGCCCGATGAGCGACCAGGCCACCTCGTTCGCGGACGACGTGCCCGGGCTCGTCGACGACACGAGCGCGACGCTCGACGACGTCCAGGCGTTCTTCGACGACAAGGGCATCAACGTCCAGATCAAGGGTCAGACCGACAGCGCGCTGGCGTCCCTGCAGGACAGCATCGTCTCGGGGTCGGGCGAGATCGTGGCGGTCACCGGCGAGCTGCTACGGCGGCTCGTCGAGCTGTCCTTCTACCTCATCCTCATCGTCGTCCTGTCGGTCTACATGCTCATCTACGCGCCGCGGATCGGCGCGCTCGTGCGCTCGGTCATGCCGCCCGGCGACGGGTCGCGGGAGGACGACTTCCCGACGCGCGTGCAGCACGCCGTCGCCGGCTACGTCCGCGGGCAGCTCCTCTTCAGCGCGATCATGGGGACGAGCGCGGGCGTCGCGCTGTGGTTCTTCGGCGTCCTGGGCATCTTCCCCGACGGGCGGACGTACGCGCCCGCGTTCGGCGTGTTCTTCGGGCTCATGGAGCTCGTGCCATACGTCGGGCCCGTGCTGGGCGCGCTGCCACCGGTCCTCGTCGCGCTCGTGCAGGACCCGCTGACGGCGCTCTGGGTCGCGCTGCTCTTCGTCGGCCTGCAGCAGCTCGAGGGCCACGTCGTCGCACCGAACGTCTTCGGTCACACGCTGCGCCTGAACCCGCTGCTCGTCATCTTCGCCCTCCTGCTCGGCGGCGAGGTGTACGGCCTCGTCGGGGCGCTCATCGCCCTGCCGATCGCGGCGGTCGTGCGCGAGACGGTCGTCTACCTGCACCGCCACCTCGTCTTCGAGCCGTGGGGCCTCGCCTCGCCGATGCACGTCGCCGGCCGGCCGCCGCCGCCACCGCCGCTGCCGTCGGCGCATGCGCCGGACCCCGAAGCCGACCCCGACCCCGAGACCGAGCGGGTGTCGAGCACGCGCACGTGATCGGAACGCTCATGGGGTGGGTCGTACGCCGGGGGCAGCCGTAGCCCGAAGCGGGTTCGAGACGGTGCGGCTGCGCAAGCGCTTGGCGGACATCCCGCGACGGACGGCCAGGTCGCGGGCGGTGGCGCGGGGCTGAGGGGTTTCCGGCGTTCTGGCGTCCAGCTCAGGCGCCGCGGTTGGTGCCCGCGCTGGCGAACGGCGTCACTGAGAGCGGGTGATTCGGAGGCCCACTGGCGCGCACGCGGCGTTTGGCGAGGTAATCGAGGCAGGTACGAGCAACTCGCCATCCGTCAGGCACCCGCCGCACGACCGGTCGCTTCGCTCGGCCCGCCCGGATCACCCTCCTTCAGCGATGCCGTTCGCCGACGCCGGCATGGAACGCGGCAACAGGTTCGGCGCATCCGCAGCGACGCTCGCCGCTCGGAGCTCACCGCTCGCTGTGGTCTCCGTCGACCCGCGGCTGCGACGGGCCGCTCAACTATCCGCGAGCGCTCGCGGCCGGACGCCGCCAAGCCGGCCACGACACCGCCCCGCTGGACCCCGCATCTGCGTCCCGCAGCGCGTCAGGTGCGCCCGTGGATGTCGTCGACCCAGCTCACGCGCTCGGGTTCGGCCTCGATGTCGGCCAGCTCGAGGTTCACGACCACCGGCTCCTGGCCGCTGCGAACGATGACGCAGGACAGCGGCTCGTCGCCGCTCGCGTTGCTCTCCTGGTGGGGGACGAAGGGCGGCACGAAGATGAAGTCGCCGGGACCGGCCTCGGCGACGAACTCCAGCCGTTCGCCCCAGCGCATCCGCGCGCTGCCGCTGACGACGTAGATGATGCTCTCGACGGGGCCGTGGTGGTGGGCGCCGGTGGTCGCGGCCGGCGCGACGTCCACCGTGCCCGCCCAGAGCTTGTCTGCACCCGCCCGCCCGGCCGTGATCGCCGCCGCGCGGGTCATCCCGGGCGTCTGCGGCGTGTTCGGGTCGAGCTCGTCGGCGCGCACGACGCGCACGCCGTGCAGACGCCAGTCTCGCTCTCCATGCGCGACCATGCTCACAGTATGCAGGCGCCGCGCTAGGTAGCCTTGGCGTGCATGCCCTTCCCCGCGACTCGCCTGCGGCGCCTGCGCGCGACGCCCGTCCTGCGCGAGCTCGTGCGCGAGACGCGCCTGAGCGCGTCGGATCTCGTCCTGCCGCTCTTCGTGCAGTCCGGCATCGGCGGACGCAGCGCGATCGCATCGCTGCCGGGGATCGACCGCCTCTCGATCTCGGCGGCCGTCGAGGAGGCCGGGGCGGCGCGCGCGCTCGGCCTGCCGGCGGTCCTGCTGTTCGGCATCCCCGAGGACAAGGACGCCGAGGGCACCGGCGCCTACGACGACGAGGGGATCGTCCAGCTCGCGACGCGCGCCATCAAGGAGGCGCACCCCGACCTGCTCGTCATGACCGACGTCTGCCTCTGCGAGTACACCGACCACGGTCACTGCGGGCTGCTGCGCGCCGACGGCGCCGTCGACAACGACTCGAGCGTCGAGCTCATCGCGCGCGCCGCCGTCTCGCAGGCACGCGCGGGCGCCGACATCGTCGCGCCGAGCGACATGATGGACGGGCGCATCGGCGCGGTCCGCGCCGCGCTGGACGAGGAGGGCTTCGCGGACACCCCGATCGTGGCCTACAGCGCGAAGTTCGCCTCCGCCTTCTACGGCCCGTTCCGCGACGCCGCCGGCTCCACCCCCGCCTTCGGCGACCGCCGCGCCTACCAGATGGACTCGGCAAACGGCGACGAGGCGCTGCGCGAGGCGCTGCTCGACGTCCAGGAGGGCGCCGACGTCGTCATGGTGAAGCCCGCGCTCGCGTACCTCGACGTCATTCGCCGGGTGAAAGATGCGACGCGACTGCCGGTTGCCGCCTACAACGTCAGCGGCGAGTATGCGATGGTGAAGGCGGCGGCTGCCGTCGGCGCAGTGGACGAGCGCGCCGCGGTCCTGGAGATCCTCACCTCCATCCGTCGGGCCGGCGCAGACATCGTCATCACCTACCACGCGAAGGATGCTGCACAGTGGCTTCAGACGTGACATCCGCGGTACCGAAGATTCGTTCTCGCAAGGACGGCGCCGCCGCTCCGATCGACGACGTCGACCGCCGTGTGCTGAACCTCATGCAGGGCAGCTTCCCGCTGGATCGGCGGCCGTACGCGGCCGTCGCGACCGCCGCGGAGCTCACCGAGGACGAGGTGCTGCGCCGCGTCCAGCGCCTGCTCGACGACCGCATCATCCGCCAGGTCACGCCGATCTACGACACACGCGCGCTCGGCTACGGGTCGATGCTCGTCGCCGCGAAGGTCGACCCCGAGCATCCCTGGCGTGCGGCCAAGATCATCAACTCTCACCCCGGCGTGAGCCACAACTACCTGCGCAACCACGAGTTCAACATGTGGTTCACGCTCGCCGTCGAGGAGGGCTCCAAGCTCGGCATGCAGGGGACGCTCGACGTTCTCCAGACGCTGACGGGCGCGCAGTCGATCCGCCAGCTCCCGACGCTGAAGCTCTTCAAGATCCGCATGGACCTCGAGATGGAGGGCGACACGAAGTCGCTCGCCTCAGAGGGCGTCGCCGAGGAGCCCGTCGATCTCGAGGGCGTGCCCTACGACGACTTCGACCGCGAGGTCATCCGCGCGACGCAGGGCGACATGCCGGTCGTCCGCGAGCCCTATGCGCCGGCGGCCGCACAGCTCGGCATCGACGAGGACGCGCTGCTCGACCAGCTCGCCGGCATGCAGGAGCGCGGCATCCTGCGCCGCGTCGCCGCGATCCTCTACCACCGCCGCGCCGGCTTCTCGGCGAACGGGATGGGCGTCTGGAACGTGCCCGACGACCGCATCGAGGAGCTCGGTCCGCGGATGGCCTCCTTCCGCGGCATCTCGCACTGCTACCAGCG
>JBPCJA010000283.1:0-4466 GCA_051005755.1 Solirubrobacteraceae bacterium | reverse complement strand
AGGCGCTCGAGCGCGGTGAGCTTCTCGGTGCTGGGTGCGACGAGTGCGAGGGTGCTCATGACGGCCTCAGGCGCTCATTCCGCCGTCGACGAACAGCGTCGTGGCGGTGATGTAGGAGGCCTCGTCGGAGGCGAGGAAGCGCACGGCGGCGGCGACCTCGTCGGGGCGCCCGGCGCGGCGGGCGGGCACGGCATCGAGCACCTCGCGCGGGATGTCAGCGGTCATCTCGGTCTCGATGAAGCCCGGCGCGACGGCGTTGACGGTGACGCCGCGGCGGGCGATCTCGACGCCGATCGTCTTCGTCATGCCGATGAGCCCGGCCTTGGCGGCCGCGTAGTTCGCCTGGCCTGCGTTGGCACGCGGGCCGACGACCGACGCGACGTTCACGACGCGGCCGTAACGGGCCTTCATCATCGGTCGCAGCACGCAGCGCGTGAGACGGAAGGCGGCGCTGAGGTTCGTCTCGATGACGCGGTCCCACTGGTCGTCGTCGAGCTGGATCGCGAGCCCGTCGGCGCGCACGCCCGCGTTGTTGACGAGTCCGAGCACTGGGCCGAGTCGCTCCTGCGCCTGCGCGATGACGTCCTCCATGGCGTCCGGATCGCAGATGTCGCCGCCGATCGCAAGCGCCGACCCGCCGTCCTGCTCGATGGCTTCGACGGTCGCAGCCGCGCCGTCGGCGTCGGAGCGATAGCCGGCGGCCACGGCCCAGCCGTCGGCAGCCAGCTCGCGGGCGATCGCGGCGCCGATGCCCCGCGAGGCGCCCGTGACGAGCACGACCGCGCCGTCGGGTCGGCGTCCTTCCTTCGTCGCCTTTGCGGCCTCGGCGAGATGTCCGTTCGTCGTCGTCATCGTGCTCATGGTGTGTCTCCTCCGTATGTCAGCAGTGCGGCGCCCCACGAGAAGCCGGCGCCGAATGCGGTGAGCAGGACGTGGCCGCGTTCGGGTAGACGTCCGTCGTCGGCGGCGAGTGAGAGCGCGAGCGGGATCGACGCGGCTGAGGTGTTGCCCAGGTCAGCGACGTAGTCGGCGACTCGCTCGGGATCCAGGCCGAAGCGCTCGCGCACGGCGTTGATGATCCGGCCGTTGGCTTGGTGGGCAATGACGAGGTCGATGTCGTCGATGTCGAGGTCCGCGAGCTCGAGCAGGTCGCGGCACGATCGCTCCATGTGGTCGATCGCCTTCTCGTAGACCCGCCGGCCCTCCATGCGCACGACGTTGTCGGTGCGGTCGATGAAGAGCACGTCGCGCTGGGAGTCGGCGCCCAGCACGACCTGGCCGATGCTCGCCGGACCGCCCGGCGCAAGCACCGCGGCGGCCGCACCGTCGCCGAACAGCCCAGCCGTCGCGCGGTCGTCGTGATCGGTGTAGCGCCCGAGCACGTCGGCGCCGATCAGCAGGACGGTGTTCGCGCGCCCGCTCTCGATGAGCGCCGCGCCCTGTTGCAGGCCGGCAAGGAAGCCGGTGCAGGCGAGCCCGACGTCCCAGGCCATCGCGCGGTCCGCGCCGAGGGCGCCCGCCACGATCGGAGCGGCCTGGGGGACGATGTCATCTGCCGAGGAGGTCGCGACGAGCACGGCGTCCACGTAGGCGGGATCCATGCCCGCGGCGTGCAGCGCACGGCTGCCGGCCTCGATGGCAAGCTCGGACAGACCCTCGCCGTCGACGGTGCGCCGGCGTGCGGAGATGCCCGTGCGCTTGGCGATCCAGGCGGGCTCGACGCCGATGCGCGCCGCGATCGGCGCGTTCTCGACGACGGTCGCGGGCAGCGCGCGCCCGAAGCCGATGATCCCGGCGGTCCGCAGGCGCGACCGGGCGGGGGGCGGGACGACGATGAGCGGCGGTGCTGTCGCAAGCTCAGACGGGGGCACTGATGTCCTCCAGGAGGGTGTCGGCCGTGGCGGCGCTCGCATCCTTGATGCAGCGCGGAGCGAGCTTGCAGAGCACGCGGCCCGGCCCGGTGTCGACGTAACTCCGCACGCCCCTCGCGTCGAGGGCGGTCATCGTGTCGCGCCAGCGCACGGGCGAGACGAGCGCCTCGGCGAGCTCGACGGCGGGGTCGGTGAAGGGCGCTGCGGTCGCGCAGCTGATGACGGGGATCTGCGGGGTGCGGAAGACGACCTCGCTGAGGGCGGCGCTCAAGGGGGCGAGGGCGCCCCGCATCTGGGGGGAGTGAAAGGCGCCGGCGACGCCAAGCGGGAGCGCGCGCAGGCCCTCGCCCTCGGCCTCCTTGCGTGCGGCGTCGAGCGCATCGGGTGCGCCGGAGAGGACGACTTGGCCGGGAGCGTTGTCGTTGGCCAGACTCACACCGTGGCGGCCGGCGAGCGCCGCCGCCTGCTCGGGTGAGGCGCCGAGCAGTGCGAGCATCGTTCCGCCCCCGGACGCCTCTCCGGAGGAGGCCATGTGGTCGCCGCGGAGGACGACCAGGCGCAGGGCGTCATGGTCGGAGAGGGCGCCGGCGGCGGCCAGCGCGGAGAATTCGCCGAGCGAGTGGCCCGCTAGCGCGAGGGGGTCGACGTGGTCACGCAGGCGCGTCCAGCTCGCGAGCGAAGCGCACAGGATCGCCGGCTGCGCGAAGCGCGTGGACTCCTCGACGCGCGGGAACGGATCCTCGCCGACGAGGTCGATGGCCGCGTCGAGCAGATCGGGACGAACTGCGGCCACGAGGGCGCGCATGTCCGGTGTTTGGCTGCCCTGTCCTGGAAAGAGGACAGCGGTCTGAGTGAAGTCGAGCACAGCCAAACCGTGACGCCCCGCGCGCCGTCAGAACAGCGGTTCCCCCCGTGTGGGGGGTACATCGTGTCATGTCGGGGGGTCACGCCTTCATCGGCTCGGGGCTCGTCTCGTGGCGCAGGGCCGGCAGCCAGCGCAGCCCGTGCGGCAGGTACCAGTTCCAGTCGCCGAGGAGCTTCATCGTGGCGGGCAGCAGGACGGCGCGTACGATCGTCGCGTCGATGAGGATCGCGACCGCGAGGCCGACCCCCATCTGCTTGAAGTCGAGCGAGCTGAGCGTCGCGAAGATCGCGAAGACCGCCACCATCACGCTCGCCGCGCTCGTGACGACGCCCGCCGTCTGCTTGATGCCGTGCGCGACGGCGCGGTCGGTGCTCATCCCGCCGCTGACCGCCTCGCGGATCCGGCTGAGGATGAAGACGTGGTAGTCCATCGACAGCCCGAAGAGGATCACGAAGAGAAACAGCGGCAGCCACGACGTGATCCCTCCGATCGACTGGAAGCCGAGCAGGCTCTCGCCGTGGCCGTCCTGGAAGACGAGCTTCAGGACGCCGTAGGCGGCGCCGACCGACAGCATGTTCAGCACGATCGCCTTGATCGGGATCACGAGCGAGCGGAACGCCACGAGCAGCAGCAGGAACGTCAGCCCGAGGACGAACCCGAAGACGAGCGGCAGGTGGGACTTCATCGTGTCGTTGAAGTCCTTCGAGCCGGCGGTCATGCCCGTCACGTTCACCTGGGTGCCGGGGGTACGGGCGATCGTCGCCGGGATGACGTCGTTGCGCAGCCGCGTCAGAGCGGCCTCGGAGACGCTGTCGGTGCCGTTGCCCGCGAGCGGGATCTCGACAAGCGCGAGCGTGCCCCGCGGGCTGTTCGTCACGGTGACGGGCTGGCCGAGACCCTCGGTCGTCCGCGCCTCGCGCCTCAGCGCGGCGATCCCCGCCTGCACGGCGGGAGCGTCCACGTTCGCGGCCTCGATCGCCACGACGGCGGGCTCCGAGCCGCCGGGGAACGCGGCCTCCATGCGGTCGTAGGTCTGCATGATCGCCATGCTGCGCGACAGGCCGGCGACACCCGGATTGACCGTGTGCATGCCAAGCGCGGGGATCGCCAGGGCGATCAGCAGTCCCGCGGACAGCACGAGCGACAGCACGGGCCGGCGCAGCACGCGGTCGATGACGGCGGCCCAGACGCGCGACTCGCCCTTCGTGCGGTGGCGCAGCCCGGCGACGTAGGGGACGCGGCATTTCTCCGTCCAGCCCTTCTGGCCCAGCCACGAGAGCATCGCGGGCAGCACCGTCAGCGAGCCGACGACCGCGACCGCGACGACGAGGATCGTGCCGACGGCGAAGGACACGAAGACGGCGTTGCCGGCCAGGAACATGCCGCCCATCGCGACCATGACGGTGATGGCGGAGATCAGCACGGCACGGCCCGACGTCGCGGCGGCGGCGTTCAGCGCCGCCTCGGGCGAGCGGCCGGCGTCGCGCTCCTGCATCTCGCGGCGCAGGTAGAACATGCAGTAGTCGACGCCGACGGCAAGGCCGACGAGCAGCACGACGGACGAGATCGCCTCGTCGACGGGCAAGAGCTGGCTGACCGGCCCGAGCAGGCCGAGCGTGCCGGCGACCGCGGTCAGGGCCAGCAGCAGCGGCAGGCCCGCGGCGACGAGCGCCCCGAAGGCGAGCACGAGGATCAACAGCGTGATCGGGACCGACAGGATCTCCGTTCGC
>JBPCJA010000282.1:0-13606 GCA_051005755.1 Solirubrobacteraceae bacterium | reverse complement strand
GGCCAGCGCAGCCACTCGAAGTAGTCCAGGCAGTCGGCGTCGGTCCGAAACCAGGCCTGGAACTCGCCCAGGGAGCGTGGATAGTGCCTTCCGGCTTGGAGACTGGCGATCCCGCCATTCTAGGCCGCTTAGATGGATACCCCACATCTCGTGTTTATCCTCCGGAACGTCCTGAGCGGCGACTCTTGGCGGCCGCGGTTCGACGCGATGCACGCTGAGGCCACGGTCGTGTCGAATAAGGTGCGCATGGGAACCCCTTATTCGACACGATGCGCGATGAAGCGGCGCGACGCGCTCGTGCCGCTACGCACCGCCCGGTCCACCGGCCGGCAGCTCGATCGACACCCGTGCGCCGCCGTCCGGGTCGTTGGCCGCACGCGCTTGGCCGCCGTGCGCGTGAGCGATCATCTGGACGATCGAGAGGCCCAGGCCGGACCCGCCGCGGGTGCGGGCGGAATCGGCGCGAGTGAAGCGCTCGAACGCCTTGGCGATGAACTCGGGCGGGAAGCCGGGCCCCTCGTCGCGCACGTGCAGCTCGATCCTGCCGTCGTGCACCGTCGTCCCGAGATGGATGCTGCCGTTGCCGTGGTGCAGGGCGTTCTCGACGAGGTTGTCCAGCGCCTGCTCGAGGCGGCGCGGGTCGGCCGTCAGGTGGGTCTGGGAAGGCTCGCCGTCGTCGACGACGAGCCGGCGCCCGCTCGCGCGCACGCGCGCGTCGAACCGCACGCTGACCGCGTCCAGCAGCTGGGCGACGTCGACCTCGGTGGTCGCGAGCGGCAGCTTGCCGCCGTCCGCGCGCGCGATCACGAGCAGCGCCTCGGCGAGCTCCGCGAGCCGGTCGGTCTCCTCGGACGCCGAGTGCAGCGCGTCGCGCAGCTCCTCGGCCGTGCGCTCGCCGCGCAGCGCGAGCTCGATCTCGGTCTTGAGGATCGCGAGCGGGGTCCGCAGCTCGTGGCTTGCGTCCGCGACGAAGGCGCGCTCGCGGTCGACGGCGCGCTCGAGGCGGGCGAGCATGCCGTTGAGCGTCGTTCCCAGCCGCGCGATCTCGTCGTCCGCGGTGCCCACCGGCAGGCGCTCGCCGGGGTCCTCCTCGGTGATCTCGTCGGCCTTGCGGCGCATCGCCTCGACGGGCCTGAGCGCACCGGACGCCACGCCGTAGCCCGCGAGCGACGCAAGCAGCAGGGCGATCGGCCCGCTGATCGCCAGCAGCAGCGCGAGGCTCGCAAGCTGCGAGTTGCGGTCTTCGGCGCCGGCGCCGACGACGACGATGAGGCGCTGGCCGCGCGCCGTGACCGGGGTCGCGAGCAGGCGCGCGGGCTCGCCGAGCTCGAACGGGTTCGGGCGCGTGAAGATGAACGTCCTGCGTGTGGCGCGCTCGACGAGCTTGGGCGTGAGCAGCGGATCGGCTTTGAGCTTCGGACTGCCGTCGAGGACGTTCCCGCGGGCATCGAGGATCTGGGCGAAGCTCTCGCCGCGCTCGACGAGGACGCTGCGTCCGGGCGCGGCAAGCCCGGAGTCGCCGCGCTGGATGAGCGCGCTGACGTCGCCTGCACGCGACCGCAGCCCCTGGTTCAGCGTGTCGTCGAGGTGCGCCCGGAACTGCAGGTACAGCAGGATCCCGATGAGCGCCAGCACGACCGCCATCGCGCCCGCGAAGGCGAGCGTGACCTTGACGCGGATCGGCAGGCGGCGGATCAGTGGCGCCCGTTGCCCGGGTCCTGCTCTCGGAGCCGGTAGCCGGCTCCGCGCACGGTCTCGATCGACTGCTTGTCGAAGGGCCGGTCGACCTTCTCGCGCAGGTAGCGCACGTAGACGTCGACGACGTTGGAGCGATTCTCGTATTCGTAGTCCCACGCGTGCTCGAGCAGCTGGTAGCGCGACAACACGTCACCGGGCCGGCGCATGAACGTCTCCAGGATTGCGAACTCCTTCGCCGAGAGGAAGATCTCGGTGTCCTCGCGCCATACCTGGCGGGTCGCCGGGTCGAGCCGCAGGCCGCCGACGGCGAGCACGGATGGCCGCTCGACCGTGCCGCGCCGCGCCAGCGCGCGCAGGCGGGCCAGCAGCTCGGCGAACGAGAAGGGCTTCGTGAGGTAGTCGTCGGCGCCGCCGTCGAGGCCGGCGACCCGGTCCTCGACGCCGTCGCGCGCGGTGAGCATGAGCACCGGCGTCCAGATGCCGTCCGCGCGCAGCCGCTTGCAGGTCTCGAAGCCGTCGATCCCCGGCAGCATGACGTCGAGCACGATCGCGTCGTATTCGGTCGCGCTGGCCATCCAGAGCGCGTCCTCGCCCCTGATGGCCACGTCGGCGGCAAGGCCCTCCTCCCGCAGACCGCGGCGGATGAGGCTCGCCATCTTGACCTCGTCCTCGACGACCAGTACGCGCATGGTGACAAACAGCGTCCCAGAACGAGATGAGCGGCGGATGAGAACGCGCTTGCACAGCCTCGGCGGCGGCTGGTCGTGCAGGGCCGACCCCGTTCACCTCTTTTTCATACGCGTGCCCTAGGTTTGGTCAAGCTACGGAGGGCGGCCTGCGAAAACTGTTCCCGGCGATTGCAGGCGGTGTCGTTCCCGTTCTGCGCGGCCGGCCCCACACTGTCCTCGCGATCGGCCGATACGGCGAGCAGCAGTCCGTCCTCGAGGGGAGATGCGCGATGACCTTGTCACTGTTGATGTACGCGCTGATGGCGTCCACGCTCGTGGCGCTGGTCGGCGTCCTCGTCGTCGACGGCGTTCGCAGCCGGTTCAAGACATCTCGTCCAGTGCGGGTCGCCGCAAGCACCCCCCGATACGGACGCGGGCGCGTGCGGCGCCGCTGGGACTGCCCGCAAAAGGCCGATGGTTCTGCGAGCGGTGCTCGACGAGCGTCGCGATCGTCGCGACCGAAACGACGGGCAACGCCGAGCTCCTGTCCCCGCTGAGCCGAGCGCCGCTCAGCCACGCCGGCGCAGCCGCAGCATGATCGAGAGGGCGCCGAGCAGGGCGGGGACAGCGATCGCCAGCGGCAGGATGCCGCCGGAGTTCAGGGTTCGCCGCTGCGACACGCGCAGGGCGATCGTCGGCGTGTTCGGCGCCGGCGCGGCGCTGCGGTCCTTCGACAGCACGGTGACGTAGACGCCGAAGGCCCCGGCGTCGACGGCCGTCATTCGCCACCGTAGCGTGCGCGAGCCGCCGGCCGCGATCGGATCGAGGAAGACGACGCGCTGCGGCGACCAGTCCTCCGGATCGACATACGGCTCCTCGCGCACGCTCAGGACACTGAGGTGGGCGACGAGTCCGCTCGCCGCGTTCGGGCCGGAGTTCGTGATGGTGGAGCGAAACTCGAAGCTGCGACCGAGCTGCGTCGAGATCTGCGCGCGGTCCACGGTCGCAGACAGCCCGGGCGCCGGGTCCGTCGCCGCCGCGGCACTCGCGGACAGCATCGCGCCGGCGGCGAGCAGCGCCGTCGCCCAGATGCACAGCCGCCTCATCCGGCGCCGCCCCCACCGAGCCGCAGCCTGCTCGCCAGGACCACCGCCCCGGCGCCGAACAGCGCGGCCGCCACGAGCGGCGACACGAGCCAGCCGAACTCCTGGCCCCAGCCGCTGCCGCTGATGATGACCCTGTTGACGAAGCGCTCGCCCGAGGTCACCGGGTTGACGTGCAGGAGCAGGTCGGCGAACCATCCCTGCCTTGGCGCCGCCCGGCAGCTGCGTCGGCGCGAACAGTGCCAGGAGCGCGAACAGGCTCACCGAGAGACTGACGCGGTTGGAGCTCGCAAAGAGGCTCACGAGCAGCCCGAACGACGCGAGGAAGCACGCCAGCAGCGTGCCGACGACGAAGCTCGCCACGAGCGCCGTGCCGACGATCCCGAGATCACGCGCGAGAAACCACGCGTACGGCACGAGGATCACGTACGCCGCCAGCCACAGCGAGAGCGCGGCGAGCAGCTTCGCGCCGGCCAGCTGACGCCGGGAGACTGGGGCCACGAGCAGGCTCTCGAGCGTGCCCCGCTCGCGCTCGCCGCTGATCGCGTCGGCGGCCGCGAGCAGGGCAAGCAGCGCGCCGACGATCATCCCCACCTGGACGACGAGGTTCACGGACTCGCGCTGCTCGAGGAAGTTCAGCGCCTGGTTCGTGGCGGCCAGATACGCGAGCGCGCTCAAGAGGATGCTGAGCGCGAAGCACAGGACGAGGCCGCGACCGGCGACCCACAGCTCGCGCAGTTCCTGCTCGAGCACCACGACCCAGCCCGGCTGGCCGCCACGCTCACGGGCGCCGGCATGCACGCTCATCTCATGCTCCCCCCGTCACGGCCAGGAAGGCGTCGCTCAGGCGCGCGCCCTCGAGCTCGCAGGCGAGCAACGGCACGCCGGCGTCGACCAGGACGCCCACGACGGCGTTCAGCGACGCGTCGGCCGAGCCCGAGGCCGGCGCTGCGAGCTGCACCGTCAGCCAGCCGGCGGCGCCGTCGGCGGCGACGACCTCCTGCACCGCACCGGACCCGCTCAGCGTCTGGAGCGATCGCTCGACGTCCTCCGGCGGCACGCGGATCCGTCCGCGCCGCGCGGCGGCCGCACGACGCACGATCTCTGCGACGGTGCCCTCGGCGACGACGTGTGCGCGGTTGAGGATCAGCACGCGCGAGCAGTTCTCCTCGACCTCGTCGAGCAGGTGGGTGCTGAGCAGGACCGAGGCCCCGCGCTCGCGGGCGAGCGCGCGCACCCTGGCGAGGATCTCGCGCTGTCCCGCCGGGTCGAGCCCGAGCGTCGGCTCGTCGAGGAAGACGACCGCGGGATCGTTGACGAGCGCGCGGGCGATCCCCAGGCGCTGGCGCATGCCGCGGCTGTAGGTCGCGATCAGCGAGCGGCCGCGCTCGGCGAGCCCGACCTCCTCCAGCAGTGCACGGGCGACCGCCCGCGCACTGGCGCTGGAGTGGCCGAAGAGGCGGGCGTGGAAGCGCAGGTACTCCTCGCCGCGCTGGCGCTCGGGGTAGCCCGCGCTCTCGGGCAGCACGCCGACCCGTGCGCGGATCCTCGCCGGCTCGGTGCTGGGGATCCCGGCGACCGAGAAGCTGCCCCGGTCCGGCCGCAGGATCGTCGTGAGGATCCGGATCGCCGTCGTCTTGCCGGCGCCGTTGGGGCCCAGCACGCCGACGATCTCGCCGGCCGCCACGGTGAACGTCAGGTCCTCCAGCGCGACCTGCGTGCCGTATCGCTTGGCGATGCCCCGCGCCTCGACCGCCGCGCTCACCGCCCACCTCGATCAGCTCGCGCGGTGGTGGCGCTGCTCGCGATCGGCAGGGTTCGTGTCGTCGTCGCCACCGTACGCACGATGCGCGGTCGTCATGAACGTCTCATGAGGCGGTGAGCCGTGCGCAGGCAGTTCTCGCCCGCGTGCGACGCTACGTTAGAGCGGCCGACACGATCACCTGCACGCCTGCTGTCCCGTGCTGACATCGCCGTGCGCCGACCGGCGGGTTCCGGCGGCGGCGGGCGTCCGCCGGCGCCGCAGGAGATGGCGAGTGAGCTCCACCGCGACGGTGACGGCGGCCGCCATCCCGAAGCCGAGCAGAAGGCCTATGAGTGGGTTGTGCTCGAACGCGACGCCGCCGAGATAGCCGACGAGCGCCGTGTACGTCCCCCACGTCATGGCGGCCACGGCGCCGAAGGCTGCGAACCGGTTCCACCGGTAGCCGACGGCGCCGGCGGTCAGGGTGACCGCCGTCCGCCCGCCGGGGAGGTACCGGGAGGCGACGATGATCACGCCACCGCGCGCCGCGAGCGCACCTCGCGCGCGGTCGAGAGCGGCCCGCCGACGGGCTCCGGGAGGTGCCCGGTCGTAGAGGCGCGGACCCGTCAGGCGGCCCACGGCATAGGAGACCTGATCGCCGGCGAAGGCGCCGAGCGCGGCCGCGAGGATCACGAGAGGGAGATTCGGATCGCCGGCGGCGGCGAAGACGCCGGCGGTGATGACAGAGGTCTCGCTCGGGACGACCGGGAAGAACCCGTCGACGGCCGCCAGCGAGAACAGGGCCAGGTAGACCCAAGGAGAGGACATGACGTCCTCGACGAGTGGCAGGATGGCATCGGTCACGAGTGCTCCAGCGTGTCAACTGCCGGCGACGCGTCAAAGAGGGGCTGACGCGAGTCCGAGGTTCGGGTTGCAACACCTCGGCGCCGCGGGACCGGATCCTCAGTCGCGGGATGCGGGCCCCGATCCCTCGATCAGTTCGCGAGCTTGGCCCGCCCAGAGCCGGCCCACACCTTCCTGACGGTGCGGTAGGCCCGCCGATCGAGCCTCAGCGCCTCCTCATGGAGCTTCTCCAGCGTCTTCGGGCGCAGCGTCTGGACCCTGACGAGCTCGAGGATCTCCCGCTCCTTGCCGCCCTTGCCGGGGGCGACGCTGATGTTCCCGACGCCGTCGGCGTAGTACTTGAGCTGGTGGCCGTCTCCGGGATCGAGCGGGTTCGTCTCGTCCACGACGAGGACGTTCTCGTAGCAGCCGACCGGGACGCATTCCCGCTTCTGGTAGCGCAGGACCTTCGCGGTGTCGCCGAAGCCGATCTTCGGCGCGACGCCCTGCATGTAGGCCGGGGTCCCGGGCCGCGGGTCGCCGCGCATGAGGATGCCCGCTCGGGCGCCGCGGGAGCCGGACAGCCACGTCGACGGCGCGCCCTCGAACGAGCCGTCCTCCGCGTACTCCTCCGGGTACTCGCCGAAGTTCCACACGTTGCCGTCGTCGTCCTGCGCGAAGAACGTGATCTCCGCTTCGAGGAGCTTGTCGCGGTTGATGTCGCGATCGAACAGCACGACGGTGTCGACGCCGTGGATCTTCTTGGTGAGTCCCGTGACGGTGAAGATCACGCGGTGGGGGAGACGCCCGAGCCCACGGTTGGAGCGGCCCTCGAAGACGAACTGCGTCCCCGGTACGAGCGGATGCCATTTGTTGTCAACCTGCATCGAAGCGGAGAAGTTGCCCTTCGGGTCGAAGTCCTTCTCCGTCGCAGTGCTGGCCTTCGTGTTGACGTCCGCCTTCGCGCGGGTCGTGCCGTCATCGCCACCGCAGGCGGCGAGCGCCAGGGAGGTCAGCAGCAGCGAAGCGGTGGCGACGACGCAGCGGCGAGGACTGGATTCACGCATGGCTCTACTTTCGGATCGATGTCTGTGCGCGCACGACGAGCGCTATGCCGAAACCGTCGTCTTCGCCCGCTCCCCGGGAGCGGGGATCCCGATCGCCGTCCGCGGCTGGCGCTTGGATCTCCCGAACCGCAGGTACAGCGACGGGATGATGAAGAGGTTCAGCAGCGTCGAGGTGACGAGGCCGCCCAGGATCACGATCGCCATGGGATGCTCGATCTCGTGGCCCGGGATGCTGCCCGCGTAGGCCAGCGGCACGATCGCCAGACCCGTCGCCAGCGCCGTCATCATGATCGGCGCCAACCGCTCCTTGGCCCCGCGCAGCACGAGCTCTGGGCCGAACGGCTCCCCTTCCTCACGTTCGAGGTGCTGGAAGTGGCTGATCATGAGGATGCCGTTGCGGGCCGCGATGCCGAACACCGTCAGGAAGCCGACGAGCGAGCCGAGCGACAGGATGCCGCTGCCCAGCTTCACCGCCAGCACCCCGCCGACGAGCGAGATCGGCAGCAGCAGGAACGCCAGCGCCGCGAGCCGCAGGCTGCCGAACGCCGCCTGCAGGAGCAAAAATATCGCGATCGCCGCGCCGAGGCCGAACAGGCCCAGCCGGCCCTGCGCCTCGCTCAGCTCCGACGCCTCGCCGACCACCTCCGCGTGGTACCCCTGCGGGAACGCGAAGCTCGCCATCCGCTTCTCGACCTCTGTCACCGCGGCGCCCAGGTCGGCATCCTCTGCCACGTTCGCTTCGACGTTGATGAGGCGCGATTGCTGCTCGCGCAGGATCGCGTTCGGGTTCGGGCCGATGGAGACGTCGGCGACCTCGGAGAGCTTGATCTTGCGTCCGCCCGGGACGTCGATCGGGAGGTTCTTGACGTCGTCGAAGCTGTCACGCGCCGACGGGATCGTCCAGATGTGGACGTCGTACGCCTTGCCGCCGGTGAAGATGTCGCTGACCTCCTCCCCGGCGATCAGAGCCGAGGACTGACGCCGGATATCCCCGGGCTTCAGGCCGTACCGGCGCGCCTTGTCGAGGTTCAGCTCGACGTTGATCTGCGGCAGCTCCTTCTGCAGGCCGGCGTTCGTCTCGACGAGCCCCGGCGTGTCCGAGATCTTCTTGACGACCCCGTCTCCAAGCTCGCCCAGGACCTTCGGCTCGGGGCCGAAGACGCGGACGACGATCGCGCCGCTCGTACCGGTCAGGACCTCCTTGATCCGCTCGCGCAGATACGTCTGCACGTCGCGCTGCATGCCGGGGTAGCCGTCGACCGTTCGGGCGACCGCCCTGAGCGTCTTGTCGTAGTCGACGTCCTTGTCGATGCTGATCCAGTTTTCACCGAAATAGACGCCGTAGACCTCGTCGCTCAGCAGCGCCTGTCCGATGTGCGAGCCACAGTTGCGCACGCCGGGGATCTTCTGCAGATCCTGGCAGGCCTTGACCGAGATGCGGTATTCCTCCTTGACGTTGGTGGACGGCTCGCTCAACCAGTGCATGAGGAAATCGCGCTCCTTGAAGTTCGGGAGCAGCTGCGACCCCAGCGACGGGTAGATCAAGAGGCCGGCCAGCGTTGCGGCGGCGGCGAACGCGATCGCCGGGCTGGGCCTGCGCAGGATCACACCCAGTGCCGCCCCATATCCGCGCTTGAGCACGCGCAGCAGCGGAGCCTCACGCTGGTGCATGCCTCTTGACAGCATGACAAGGCACAGCGCCGGGGTCACGCTCAACGCGACGGCCATCGACACGAGCACCGCGAGGGCGTAGGACAGCACGAGGGGCTGGAAGAACGAGCCCGAAAGCCCCGTGAGGAACAGCACCGGGACGATCGCGATGACGTTGATGATCGTCGCGTAGGTGATCGCGGTCCGGACCTCCACCGACGCGTCGAGGACGATGCGGAACGTCGACGTCTTGCTGCCGGCGGCCCGAGCTTGCCGCAGGCGCCTGACGATGTTCTCGACATCGATGATGGCGTCGTCCACCACCACCCCGATGGCGACCACCAACCCCGCCAGGACCATGACGTTGATCGTCGCGTCGCGCAGGTCGAGCACCAGCACGGCGGCGATCAGCGACAGCGGAATCGCGATGAGGCTGATGAACGCCGTCCGGAACTCGAACAGGAACGCCGCGATGATCGCGATCACGAGCAGCACGCCGATGAGCATCGCCTTGCTCAGGTTGTCGATCGACTGCTCGATGAACGTCGCCGGCCGGAAGATCTGCGAGTCGATGTTGATCCCGGGCAGGCCCGCCTTGAGCTCCTTCATCGCCTCGTCGACGCCCTTCGTCACCTCGACGGTGTTCGCGCCGCGGTATTTCTGGACGATCAACAGCAGTCCGGGCCCGCCGTTGACGACGCCCTCTCCCCAGATCTGCTGACTGTCCTGGATGACCCGGCCCAGGTCGGCCATGCGAAGCACGCGACCGCCGCGCGTGGCGACCGGCACCTGTGCGAGGTCCTCCGGACCTTCGATCGGCTGGATGTTCTCGATGTTCAGCCGCCTGCTGCCGTACTCCACGAAGCCGCCTTGGCCGACCGTGAAGCTCTTGGCGTACTGCAGCACGCCGGCGTCGAGCGCCTCAGAACCGGCCTGCATCACGCGCTCGATGGGGATGCCGTGCTTGGCCAGCGTCGCCGGATCGACCTGCACGTGACGCTGCTTGAGCCGCTCGCCGTAGATGTCGACCGACGAGACGCCCGGGACGCGCATCAGCCGCTGCCTGATGGTCCAGTACGAGATGGCGGACATCTCGATGAGGTCCATCCTGTCCGAGCTCAACCCGATCTTCATGATCCGGCTGGTCGCCGATGCGGCGGGCATCATCCACGGAGGACTCGCCCAGGTGGGGATGTGCGGAAGGACCTGGGCCACCCGCTCCTGGACGAGCTGGCGCGCCCGCGTCTCATTCGTGCCCTTCTCGAAGATGAGCCTGATCGACGACAGCTGCGAGACGGACTTCGAACGCAGCTCCTTCAGCCCCGGGATGCCCTGGAGCACCTCCTCGATCGGGACGGTGACGAGCTCCTCGACCTCCGCCGAGGAGTTTCCGAGCGCGATCGTCTGAATCTCGACCTGCGGCGGCGCGAACTCGGGGAACACGTCCACCTTGGCGCCCGGGATCTCGAACGCGCCGAACACCATCAGCGCCGTGGCGAAGAAGATGACCAGCCAGCGGAACCGCAGGCTCCGCGAAACGATCCAGCGCATCAGTGCCTACCCCTCGGATCCGTCGTCATCTCAGTACTCTCCGTACTCGAGTTCCGCACCGTGCACCTGCGGCGCCCCGGTCGTCACGACCTTGGTTCCGACGCGGGGCCCCTCCTTGAGCAGCACGCGATCTCCCGCCACGCGATCGATCTCGATGTGGGCTCGCACGTAGGTGAGACCTCGCGGGTTCGTGTAGACGAACGCGCTGCCGTCGTTCTCGTACAGCAGCGCCGCGTAGGGGATGACCTTGTGGCCCGTGCGCTGCCGGACCTCCCCGGTCGCGATCTCGATGCGGTCGGCTCCCTCCTGGGTGAGCGTCACGGAGACCAGGTCGTCCTCGCCCTTGACGGGGCTGATCGTGGCCGGGCTGTAGTGCTCCTTCTCCGCCGGCTCGACCTCGGTGCATGCCGACAGCGATGCCGTCGCGACGAGCGCTGCAAGCGCCGCGGTGACGCGCCGGCCCGATCGCCGCAACTGCGGACGCCAGCTCATCGCGCCGTGCTCCCGATCGGCGGCTGGCCGCTGTACTCGAGCGGCAGATCGGACCTCGGCCTCTTCTCGCCGGGCTCGTCCGCCTCCTGCTCGGAGGGCGGCTGGCTCACGGCGAAGCGCAGATACAGGGTCGGCAGCACGAACAGGATGAGCGCCGACGAGGTCGCGAGACCGCACAGGATGACCACGGCCATCGGCTGCACGATCTCCAGCCCTGCGGTGGCCCCCATGACGAGGAACGGCAGCATCGCGGCGCCGATCGCCGCTGCGCTGGCCAGCACCGGCGCGAGGCGCTCCTGCGCGCCGCGCGCGACGAGGTCGTGCCCGAACTCCTCGCCCTCCTTGAGCTCGAGGTGCTGGAAGTGGCGGATCAACACGACGCCGTTGCGAGCGGCCAGCCCGAACACGGCCATGAGCCCGATCAGCACACCGAGCGTGATCCCGCCCCCGAGCAGCAGCGCGCCGAGCACGCCGCCGGCGAGTGCGACGGGGAGGCTTCCGAACGCGAACGCCGCCACGCGCCAACTACGGAACGCGGCCTGCATCAGCAGGAAGATCGCGATCGCGGCCGCCAGCGCGAAGGCCACCATCTGGCCGGCGTTGATCTCGTCGGAGACCGTCTGGTCGAGCACCTGCGCGTGGTACTCGAGCGGCAGCTTCACGTCGGCCAGACGGTCCTCCACGTCGGCCGTCACCGCGGCGAGGCTGCGCCCGCTGATGCCGGCCTCGATGTCGAGCTTGCGTGACACCGCATCTCGCTTGATGACGGTCGGCGTCCTGCCGATGCGCACGTCCGCGACCTGGCTGAGGCGCACGTGCCCGCCGTCCGGCCTGTCGATGAGCAGGTTGCGAACCGCCGCCTCGCTCGTGGCGAGCTTCGGGTCGCCCTGGACGATCACGTCGAACACCTTCTGCTCCTTGAAGGTGCTGCCGACGAGAATGCCCTGCAGGAGGATCGCCTCTGCGCGGCGCACGTCGCCGGGCTTGACGCCGTAGCGCCGGGCCTTGGCGAGGTCGACCTCGATCTCGAGCGTCGGCTGCTCCGACGGTGCCTCGATCTTCGGCGCTACGACACCGTCGACCTGGGACATGACCTGCCGCAGCTTCGCCGCCTCACGGCGAAGCGTGGCGAGATCCTGGCCGTAGACCCGCACGACGAGCGGCTTGCCGGAACCCGTGAGGACGTCGAGTCCGTCGCCCGTGGCGGCGTTCTCACCGTTCTTCAACGCCCCGACGTCGCGGATCTTCTGCGCGGAGTACGTGGTGACCTGCGCCTTCGCGCCCTCGACGCCGTCGACCGCCTTCTGGATCGCTGCGCGCGTCGCGTCGTAGTCTCCGCTCGACTTCATGCTGACCACGACCTCGGCGGAGTTGACGTCGACGATCCGGTCGCCGCTCACCGCCCGGCCGACCTGAGCGCCGACGTTCTGGACGCCGGAGATCTGGCGCAGGCCGCGGCTCAGATCGGTCGCGATCTCGGTCATCCGCGGGTTCGATGTTCCGGGCTCGGCGTCGAGTCGAACCAGAACGTCTCGGTCCTTGACCGTAGGGATCAGCGACGTTTCCATGAGCGGCAGGGCGACGATGACGGCGACCCCGAGCACGGCGACGGTTGCCAGAGCTGCGCTGGGCTTGGCGATCACCTTCGACAGCACGCCTGCGTAGATGCCGCCGAGCCGCTCGACCAGCGGCGAGCGCGACTGCCTGGGCGCCAGCAGGACGCTGAGGGCCGGCGTCAGCGTCATCGCCATGACCATCGCCATCAGGACCGCCACGACGTAGCCGACCGCCAGCGGCGTCAGGAATGCGCCCGGGCGGCCCTCCATGATCGCCAGCGGCACGATGACCAGCAGCGCGATCAGCGTGGCGTAGCCGAGCGGGGAGCGGATCTCGTGGGTGGCGTCCAGCACGATCGTGGAGACCGACGTGTCGCTGCCCGCCGCGCGCCGCTGTGCCAGCCGCCGGGCGACGTTCTCGGCGCCTGTCACCGCATCGTCGACGACCACCGCCAGGGCGAGCGCCAGGCCGGCGAACGTGATCGCGTTGAACGTCTCGCCCAGGAGGTCGAGCGCGAGCGCCGCCGCCACGAGCGAGGTCGGAACCGTCACGAGGACGATCAGCACGGTCCGCCACTGCATGAGGACGGCGACCAGCGCCAATGCCAGCAGCAGGGAGGCGATGAGGATCGCGGTGGTGAGGTTGTTGATCGCCTCGTCGATGAAGCTCGCAGGCCGGAAGACGGACGTGTCGGTCTGGAGCCCGGCCAGGCCGGGCTTCAGCTTTTCGAGCGCTGCCTCGACGCCCTTCGTGACCTCCTTGGCGTTGGCGCCCGGGAACTTCTCGACGACGAGCAGCAGACCGTCCTTGTCGTTGACGACGGCGTCACCGATCAGCGGCTGGTGATCCTCGACCACGTTGGCGACGTCCGTCAGGCGCAGCCGGCCGCCGGAGTCCTCGACCGGGACCTTGGCGAGCTCCTTGGGATCGGCGATCTTGTCGAAGACGTTGCGAACCTGCAGGCGCTGCTGCGGCGTCTCGATGAAACCCCCGGTGCCCGGTACCGAGGCCTCGAGGTAGCTGACCGGAGAGGCGATCTGGGCGTTGCCGGCGGTGCTGATGACCTGGCTCAGCGTCACGCCCTTCTGACGCAGCTTCTCGGGGCTGACCTGCACCTGGATCTGCTGGTCGCGCATGCCCCAGACCGCGACGTTCGCGACGCCCGGCACGCCCATGAGGCGCGGCCGCAGCGTCCAGCGTGCGATCACCGACTTCTGGATCGGCGTGAGGTTC
>JBPCJA010000281.1:0-9529 GCA_051005755.1 Solirubrobacteraceae bacterium | reverse complement strand
CCCGGTGGCGACTGCGTGGGGCGCGGTAACCGCCACCCACCGTTTCTCGTCGTCGGGGCCCCGCATTCCCCCAACGCCGTGCTCGAGGTGTGGTTCGTCTACGGGCTGGGCTGGGGCCTGGACGGCTCCGCCGCCGGGACGGTCATCGCGCAGGCCGCGATGGGCGCGACCTTCGCCTGGCTGCTGCTGCGTTCGCCGACGAGCAGCCGCCGTCCGCGGCGGGCGCTGCTGGCTCCGCTGCTGCGGATCTCCGGTGAGCTCTTCGTGCGCTCCGCCGCCCTGCTCCTCGCGTTCGCGACGGCGAGCGCCGTCATCGCGCGGATCGGCGAGACGTCGCTCGGCGCCCACCAGATCGCGATGGGCCTCTTCGTCTTCACCGCGCTCGTCCTCGACGCGATCGCCATCGCGGCGCAGGTGCTGGTCGGCCGCGCGCTCGGCTCCGGCGACGCGCCCGGCGCGCGCGCCGTTGCACTGCGCACGATGGGCTGGTCGCTCGCCGCGGGCTGCCTCTTCGCGGCGCTGCTGCTGGCGCTCGCCGGCACGCTGCCGCGCGCATTCACGTCCGATCCCGCGGTCCTCGATCGGGCGCGGGCGATCTGGACGATGCTCGCGCTCATGCAGCCGATGGCGGCGATCGTGTTCGCGCTCGACGGCGTGCTCATCGGCGCCGGCGACACCCGCTACCTCGCCGGCTCGATGCTCCTCGGCGGCGTCGGGGTCTACGTGCCGATCGCGCTGCTCGCGCTCACGCTCGGGTGGGGGGTCACCGGCGTCTGGTCCGGGCTGCTTGCGTTCATGGGCGTTCGCCTCCTCACGCTCGGCCGGCGCTTTGCCGACGGACGCTGGGCGGTCACTGGGGCGGGGGTGGCTCGATCGCGCGGGCGCGCGTCCCCCGCGTGATCGCCGTCTCCATGAGGCTCAGGACTGTGGCTTGCCCGCCAGCGCGCTGACGCCGGACCCGGCGGCGGAGTCCGTCGAGATCGCGTCGGCGATGCGGCTCTGGATCGCCAGCTCGGAGTCGAAGTCGGCCGTGTCGGCGTGGCGGTAATCCATCCCGCGGCCGGCCAGCAGCGCGGCCAGCGCCTCGACGTAGCGCTCGTCGAGCTGGCGCCCGGCGACCCGCCGCAGCTCCGTCATCGCCTGAAAGGAGGTCATGCGGTCGCGATAGGTGTCCTCGGCTGTCAGCGTGTCGTAGACCTCGGCCACCGCGACGATGCGCGCGATCGCGGGGATGTCGTCGCCCCGGAGCCGGTCCGGGTAGCCGCGCCCGTCGATGCGTTCGTGGTGAGCGCGCACGATCTGCGCGACGGGGCCGTAGACACCGAGGTCGCCCAAGAGGTCGGCGCCGAGCTCGGGGTGCAGCCGGATCGCCTCCCAGTCGTCCTCGGTCAGCGTGCCGTGGCGCTCCATGACGCGATCGGGGAGGGCGAAGCGCCCGATGTCGTGCAGCAGCCCGGCGGTATGGGCGAGCTCGGCGTCGCGCTTGCCCATCCCGCACTCGAGCGCGATGTCGCGCGCGAAGCCGGCCACGGCCGCGCTGTGGCGCGCCGTCCGGCTGTCGCGGCGGTCCAGCGAGCGCACGAGCGCCGACAGCACGCCCCAGGACAGCGACGCGTACTGGCCGGTCCGCTCGCGCGCGATGACGACGAGGCGCGACATGTAGCTGAAGGCGACGATGCTGAGGAACAGGAAGAACCCGGCGGCGATGCCGAAGCGCGCATAGACCCCCGCGATCGCGAGCATCAGCGCGATCGTCAGCGCCAACGAGGGCAGGATCTCACGCGGATGGTGCAGCGCCTCTCGCAGGCGCCCGCCGTCGAGTAGCACCGCAAGCACACGCACGAGCCCGAAGTTCAGCGCGAGGAAGCCAACCGCGACGACTGCCAGCACCACGATGCCGCGGGCTCTACCGTCGTCCCACCCGGAGTCCAACGCGTGGAACGCGAGTGCGGCGAGCAGCGTCGGGACAGCGCTGGCGGCAAGGTTGATCGTCAGCGCCGACAGCCGGTACCGCTGGATCATCCACGCTCCTGCCTCCGCCACGACGGCAACCGTGAACGCCCCCGTCGGCGCGAGGAAGGCCACGGCAAGCATGTAGCACACGAACGAGGCCGAGATGTCGACCGCGCCCTCCCAGTTCGACGCAGCGAGAACGCTCGCGATGCCGCAGCCGGCCAGGACGTAGAGCAGTGGATCGTCGAGGTCGGAGCCCGACGACATGACGAGGATCGGGACGCACGCGGCGAGGAGGACGAGCGCCGCCGCCACGGCGACCCGGGGATGCGCCTCATGCGGGATGTCCGTCACGGCCTAACCGTAGCGGCCTGGACCCGCCAAATGCCACCCCGCTGTCAGTGGATGCGCCACGCCCCGCCCGTCGCGGCAAACACGGTGATAGCGGCGATGAGGAGCGGGAAGGTGCGGTGCTTGAGGCTGGTCATCGTGAACCTCCGGGTGGTGAACAGGGCAGCCCCACCGTCGCACAAAAAACGCACCAAACGGAAGTGCGCATGCGACAAACGTAGATGTTTGCAACAAAGAACCTGCGCGGATTGCGCAGCTTTCTCGTGTTAAAGCTCTAACATAAGCGCGTCACTAGAGGAAACCCTTGACGCAGATTGCCGCGTGTGCTCACGAACGCTGGCGACATTCAACACAACATCGGCGGGTCGATGCACGGACGCGCGTTTGATCGGCGCCGGCGGCGATGTCAGGATGTTCGTACTCGAGAGTGCAGGGGGCAGCAGGAAACGGAGTGAAATCGGGGCGCTCGGTCCGGTCGCGAGCGCCGACTCGACCTGCGATGACGCCCAATGCTCAGCTTCGAGGGGCCAAGTCGTGCAGTTTGCGGTTGACGCCGTTTGCATCGGCGCGCGATTCTCAAGATCATGTTCTCCATGCGAACTCTCAAGACGAGCGAGGCGGCGGCGCTGCTCAACGTCAGCCCGAACACCTTGCGCGCGTGGGAGCGGCGCTTCGGCTATCCGAAACCACAGCGATCTGCCGGCCGGCACCGGCTCTACACGCACGGTGAGGTCGCCGCTCTGCGCGACGCCCTCCAGCAGGGCCTGTCGATCTCGTCTGCGGTGAGCCGCGCTCGTGAGGCGCTGAGCACGGACACGCACACGCTCGTCGGCGCCCTCGCCAGCTTCGAGCTCGACCGCGCCGACAGCGCGATGGAGGCCGCGCTCGCCCTGCGCTCGGTGGAGCGGTCGGTCGAGGAGGTCCTGCTGCCGTCGCTGGACGAGCTCGGCCAGCGCCACGGCATCGACAGCGCGCCCTGGGCCTTCGCCGCGCGCTGGGCCGACAGCTGGCTGCGCCGCGCGCAGCGCCTGGCGCCCCCGCCGGTGCGTCCGCTCGCGATCCTCGTCGGCGACGCAACGCGCAACGAGCCCGATCCCGACGCGCTCGCAGTCCGCGCCTTCGAGCTCTTCTGCGGGCGTTCGGGCGCGCGGGTGATGGCGTTGCCGGTCGCCGGCGTGGCCGGCCTGTCGGACGTCGTCGAGTCGCTGTCGCCCGACGCGGTCGTCATCGCCGGCAGCCATGTCCCCGACGACGACGTCGCCCTCTGGGCCTACCGCGTCCGCACCGCCGCCGGGCCGCTTCCGATGGCCCTCTTCCGGCGTGCGCACCATCACGGCGCGATGGTGCGGACGACCGGCACGCGGGTCCTTGCCGACACGCCCTTCGGCGCCCACCGTCAGCTCCTCGCGATCGTCGACGACCGCCGCGGCGACCGCTTCGGCGAGGTCGCTCCCGCGGTCACGCGCGTCGGCGATGTCGAGGTCCGTGAGGCCCAGGCATGAGAAGGCTGCGTGCAGTACGCCCGGTCGAGGTCGATGAGCGCGGCCTCGAGCTCGTCTCGTTCTGCGGCCACTGCGGCGTTGCCCCGGCGCAGGACGCGGTGCAGCAATCGCGCGTCTGCGGCCACTGCGGCCTCGGGCTCGTGCTGCAGGCTCCCGCCGACGTGGCGCCGCGCGGCGACGAGCCGTTCCTCGTCATCGACTCGACGCTGTCGGTCTGCGCGGTGTCCGCGCAGGCGGAGGAGCTGCTCGGCGTGGACGAGACGGAGGCGGTCAATCAGCACGTTGCGGACTTCCTCCTGCCGGCGGACGCCAACGCCCCGTGCGCCGATAACCTCCTCGTGCTGCTCGTCGAGGCGGCGTCGGGATCAGGCGCGCCGCGCACCGCGATCGTGCGCCCGCGCCAGGAGTTCGGCGTGCGCTTCCGGGCCCGGATCGGCCCCTGCGGACCGCCGCATGCGGCCTTGCTCGTGCTGACGAGCTGAATTTCCGGGACAGATTCCCTAACCTGTGACGATCGGCCGCCCGCTGCAGACGGGGATTGCGTTTGCATGTGCGGTGGGTGAGCGTCGATATCCAACCGATGAGCGTTCTACGCACTCACGCAGCCGCGGCGATGTTGGGCGTCAGCCCAAATACGTTGCGGTCGTGGGAGCGCCGTTTCGGCTATCCGACGCCGCGCCGGACGTCCGGCGGGCACCGGCAGTTCGATCTCGCCGAGGTCGAGGCGCTGCGCCAGGCCTTCGAGGAGACCCACAATGTCTCGTCGGCGATCTCGATCGCGCGTGAGCGCGGCAGCGGACCGTCGTCGCCGACCCGGCTGCGCTCGGCTCTGCGCCGCTTCGAGGAGCTGGAGGCCGATCGCATCCTCGAGGAGAGCCTCGCCGTCCGCTCCGTCGAGCGCACGGTCGAGGAGGTCCTGCTGCCGGCCGTCGACGGCCTCGGGGTGCCCACCGGCGAGATGCCGACGGCCGAGCTCGGCTTCGCGTGGCGCTGGGCAACGGGCTGGCTCGCCGCCGCCAAGCGCGTGGCGCCGCCCGCCACGCGGCCCGAGAGCATCCTCATCTTCGACGCGAGCGTGCCGTGCGACATCAACGCCCTGCACGCCCAGGCGCTCGAGCTGTGCCTGCGCCGGGCGGGAATCCGCACGCTCATGCTCACGGCCGAACTGGACGCGGGCCGCCTCACGCACGTCCTGCAGGCGCTGAGCCCGCGGCTCGTCGTGCTGACCGGCCGCCGCGCCTGGCTCGACGCGCTCGGGCGCATCGCCTATCAGACGCGCCGCTCCCCGGTGCACGTCGAGGTCCTCGACTTCCGCGGCGCGCTCCCGGAGACCGACGCCGCGGCCGTGCCGCGGCTCGGGACGAGCGCCGTCGGTGCGCGCGATCTCGTGCTCGCGCGCCTCAATGCGCACGACGCCGCCTCGCGGCGTCCCGCGCTCGCCCAGATCTCCTGAACCAACCATCCAGCGTCCGACGTCCGGACCGGGCGCTACGGTGCCGATCCGAGATGACGCTCGTTCCCGGCGACCCGCTGGCCCATCGCGCCCTCGAGTCGCTGCTGCGGGCCGAGGCGTCCGTCCGTCGCCGGCTCAGCGCAGACCTCGAGCGCGAGGGGCTGTCGGCGACCGGCTTCTCCGTGCTCGTCATCCTCACGACCGCGGGCGGCGAGCTCGAGCTCCGCGTCCTGCGGGCGCGGCTGCGCACGTCGAAGGCGAACGCGACCGAGGTCGTCACGACGCTCGAGGGGCGCGGCCTCGTCCATCGGCGCCGCCTGCGCAGCGACCGCCGCGCGGCGGCCGTCGCGATCACGCCGCCCGGCGCGGAGATCGTCGACCGGCTCTTCCCGGAGCACACCGAGCGCGTGGCGCAGGCGTTCGCCGTGCTCGACGAGGCCGAGAAGCGGTCGCTGGCCCAGATCTGCCGCAAGCTCGCCGCCTGACGGGCGATCGTCGCGCCTGACGCCACCCGCGATCGGGGTCCGTGCTGGCGCACTGTCCCCTTCCCGCGTGCGGCGTCAGCCACGACGATCGCCTCGTCAGGAGCGTCGCGGTCCTACGCCTTCGCGCCTGATGCCGCCCGCCGGCGGTCCCGGCGGGTGTCGCGATCCTTTCCGTGCTTCGACCTAGACTGCATCGCGATGGCGCCGCGCCCGGTCGATCCACAGCAGTCCTTTCCCGTGCTCGAGGAGCAGGTGCTCGAGCGCTGGCGCGAGCGCGACGTCTTCCGCGAGTCGCTGCGCCGCCGCGAGGGCGCGCCGCCCTGGGTGTTCTGGGAGGGACCGCCGACGGCGAACGGTCCGCCCGGCGTGCACCACGTGCTCAGCCGCGCGTTCAAGGACATCTTCCCGCGCTTTCGCACGATGCGCGGCTTCTACGTCGAGCGGCGCGGCGGCTGGGACTGCCACGGCCTGCCGGTCGAGATCGCCGTCGAGCGCCAGCTGGGGATCACGTCGAAGGAGCAGATCGAGGAGTACGGCATCGCGGAGTTCAATCGCCGCTGTCGCGAGTCCGTCTTCGCGTTCCTGGAGGACTGGAACGCCCTGACGGAGCGGATCGGCTTCTGGCTGGACCTCGAGGACGCCTACCGCACGCTGGACCCCGATTACATCGAGTCGGTCTGGTGGGCGCTGAAGCGCATCGCCGACGACGGGCTGCTCTACGAGGGCCACAAGGTCGTTCCCTACTGTCCGCGCTGCGGGACCGCCCTCTCCAGCCACGAGGTCGCGTCCGGCTACGAGGACGTCGAGGACCCGTCCATCTACGTGCGCCTCCCCGTCGCGCAGGATGGCGGGCCGCTGCAGGCGGGGGACGAGCTGCTCGTCTGGACGACGACGCCGTGGACGCTCGTCTCCAACGCCGCCGTCGCCGTCGATCCCGAGCTCGTCTACGTGCGCGCGAAGACCGGTGCGCTCGAGGCCCCGGTCGTGCTCGCCGAGGCGCTCGTCGAACGCGTGCTCGGCGACCCCGCCGGCGTGCGGATCCTCGCGCGGTTCCCCGGCGCGGCGATCGACGGCGTGCGCTACGAGCCGCCGTTCGGATTCCTCGGCGCCGACGAGTACGGCGAGCGCGGACACACGGTGCTGCTCGCCGACTTCGTCACCGCCGAGGACGGCACCGGTCTCGTCCACACCGCGATCGCCTTCGGCGAGGACGACTACCGCCTCGGCGCCCAGTACGGGTTGAAGGTCGTCAACCCGGTGCGCCTCGACGGCACGTACGACGAGCGCATCGGCCGCTATGCCGGGCGCTTCGTCAAGGACGCCGACCCCGATCTCGTCGAGGACCTGCGCGCACGCGGGCGCCTCCTGCGCGCCGGGACCCTCCGGCACAGCTACCCCCACTGCTGGCGCTGCGGGACGCCGCTGCTGTACTACGCCAAGCCCTCGTGGTACATCGCGACGTCGAAGCTCCGCGACGAGCTGCTCGCGGCCAACGAGCAGGTCACCTGGCATCCCGAGCACATCAAGCACGGCCGCTTCGGCAAGTGGCTGGAGAGCAACGTCGACTGGGCGCTCTCGCGCGAGCGCTACTGGGGCACGCCGCTGCCGGTCTGGCGCTGCGAGCAGGGTCACGTGACGGTCGTGGGCGGCTACGACGAGCTCGAACGGCGCTCGGGGGTGCGTCTCGAGGATCCGCACCGGCCGTTCGCCGACGAGGTCACGTTCGCCTGCGACGAGTGCGGCGAGACGGCCACGCGCGTGCCGGAGGTCATCGACGTGTGGTTCGACTCCGGCGCGATGCCGTTCGCCCAGCGCCACGAGCCGTTGCAGTCCGGTCACGCCGAGGCCTGCCTGGAGGAGCTCTACCCGGCTGACTTCATCTGCGAGGGGCTCGACCAGACGCGCGGCTGGTTCTACTCGCTGCTGGCGATCTCGACGCTCCTGCGCGGACCCGAGGTGCCATACCGCAACGTCGTCTGCCACGGCCTCATCCTCGACGCCGACGGTCAGAAGATGTCGAAGTCCAAGGGCAACGTCGTCGGGCCGCAGGAGATCATCGACCGCTTCGGCGCCGACGCGCTGCGCTGGTACTTCTTCACCTCCAAGCAGCCGTGGGACGGCTACCTCTTCTCGCCCGACGCGATCGGCGAGGGCGTGCGGCTGTTCCTGCGCCAGCTCTGGAACACGTACGCGTTCGCGACGCTCTATCCGCCCGACGAATCGCGGCCCGCGGAACCGCCGAGCGACCTCGACCGCTGGATCAGCTCGCGCCTGAGCGCGACGATCGCGACCGTCACCGAGCGCCTGGACGCCTACGACGCGACGAGCGGCGGCCGCGCGGTCACCGAGTTCGTCGACGACCTCTCCAACTGGTATGTGCGGCGCTCGCGGCGGCGCTTCTGGGACGGCGATCCGGCCGCGCACGCGACGCTGCGCCACTGCCTCGTGACGGTCGCCAAGCTGCTGGCGCCGTTCGTCCCGTTCGTCGCCGACGAGATCTACGACAACCTCGACGGCAGCGAGCCCAGCGTGCACCTCTGCGACTGGCCTGCCGCGGAGTCGCGCGACGAGGAGCTCGAGGCCGCGATGGCGATCGCGCGCGAGACCGTGCGCCTCGGGCTCGCGGCCCGCGCCGCCGCGAAGCTCAAGGTGCGCCAGCCGCTGCACGAGGCGGTCGTCGTCGCCGCCGGCCGCGAGCGCGGCGCGATCGAGCGCCTCGCGGACGTCGTGCGCGAGGAGCTCAACGTCAAGGTGCTGCGCTTCGTGTCCGAGGCGGGCGAGCTCGGCTCGTACGCGCTGAAGCCGAACTACCGCACGCTGGGGCCGCGCTTCGGCAGGACCATGCCGCAGGCCGCCGCCGCGGTCGCCGCGCTCGATCCGGCGCACGTCGCAGAGGCGTTGCGCGCGGGACAGCCGGTCGGTCTCTTCGTCGACGGGCACGATCACGAGCTCGGACCGGACGACCTCCAGCTCGCGATGGCGCCGCTGGAGGGCTACCAGCTCGAGCGCGAGGGCTCACATGCGGTCGCCCTCGAGCTCACCCTCGACGACGATCTGCGCCGCGAGGGCCTGGCGCGCGAGGTCGTCCACGCCGTCCAGAACGCCCGCCGTCAGGCGGGCCTGGAGATCTCCGACCGGATCGTCCTGACGCTCGACGGCGACGACGAGCTGCTCGCCGCCGCGCAGGCGCACGAGGGCTACCTCAGCGGCGAGGTGCTCGCCGTGCAGGTCCGCTACGACCCCAACGGGCACGACGACATCGCGAGCATCGAGGGGCGCGAGCTGCGCATCTCGGTCGCCAGAGCGGCCTGAGCTGAGCGCGGCCGCCTTTTGCGCGGCTCATCCCGGTGCAGGTCGCTTCTTGGACTGACTCTAGAAGAGTGCTAGCGTCCCGCGCTGATGAAGGCGAGCTCGACGCCGACGGACACCGACGACGCGCGCCGTCTGCGCGATGCCGGGCTGCGCGTCACGGCACCACGCCTCGCGGTGCTCGCCGTCGTCCGCGAGCAGCCGCACGCAACCGTCGAGGCGATCGCCGCCGGCGCTCGGGCGCGCGCCGGATCGGTCTCGATCCAGGCCGTCTACGACGTCCTGCGCGCGCTCGCCGGGGCGGGCCTGATGCGGCGCATCGAGCCGGCGGGGAGCCCGGCGCGCTTCGAGGCGCGCGTCGGCGACAACCACCACCATCTCGTCTGCCGTGTCTGCGGCGCGGTGGGCGAAGGCGACCTCGGCGCCGAGCACGCGCCGTATCCTGGGCCCAACAGCACCCCCGGGGGCCCCCTCGG
>JBPCJA010000280.1:0-11466 GCA_051005755.1 Solirubrobacteraceae bacterium | reverse complement strand
CCGGCGATCTCGATCGTCTCCATCCGGTCGCGCAGCGGCCCGGGGACCGTGTCGAGCGTGTTCGCCGTCGTGATGAACATGACCTTCGAGAGGTCGAAGGGCAGGTCGAGGTAGTGGTCGCGGAAGTGCTGGTTCTGCTCGGGGTCGAGCACCTCGAGCATCGCGCTGGCGGGGTCGCCACGGAAGTCCGAGCCCATCTTGTCGATCTCGTCGATCATGAACAGCGGGTTGTTGGAGCCCGCGTCGCGCAGCGCGCGGAGGATCGTGCCGGGCATCGCGCCGATGTACGTCCGGCGGTGGCCGCGGATCTCGGCCTCGTCGCGCACGCCGCCGGCGCTGATGCGCTCGAACTCCCGCCCGAGCGCCCGTGCGATCGACTTGCCCAGCGAGGTCTTGCCGACGCCGGGCGGCCCGACGAAGCTCAGGATCGAGCCGCGCGCATCAGGCTTCAGGCGGCGCACAGCGAGGAACTCGATGATCCGCTCCTTGACCTGCTCGAGGCCGTAGTGGTCCTCGTCGAGGACGGTGCGCGCGTGCTCGAGGTCGAGGTTGTCCGCCGTGCTGCGGTCCCACGGCAGCGACGCGATCCACTCGAGGTACGTGCGGATGACGCCGTGCTCAGCGGCCGCGGGCGGCAGGTTCTCGAGCCGGCCGAGCTCGCGGTCGACCTGCTTGCGCACGTCCTCCGGGAGGTCGACCGCGGCGAGCTGCTCACGCAGCTCGTTGGCCTCGGCGGCGGACTCGTCGAACTCGCCGAGCTCCTCCTGGATCGCCTTGAGCTGCTGGCGCAGGATGAACTCGCGCTGCGTGCGGTCCATGTCGGACTGCACCTGGCTCTGGATCTCCGTGCCGATCGAGATGACCTCGAGCTCGCGGGCGAGCACCTCGGTGAGCCGGCGCAGGCGGCGGCCGACGTTGCACTCCTCCAGCAGCACCTGCTTCTCGTCGGTCGGCAGCCGCAGCGAGCCGCTGATGAGGTGGCTCAGGCCTCCGGGATCCTCGACGTTCGCGACGGCGATCTGCAGCTCCTCGGGCAGGTAGGGCACGGCCTCGACGATCTGCGAGAACGTCTGCTGGACGTTGCGCATGAGCGCCGTGAGCTCGGGGCTCTCCTCGAGGACGTCGGGCATCTCGGAGATCTGGGCGACGAGGTACGGCGTCTCGGCCGTCCAGCGGTCGATGTGCACGCGCTGCGCGCCCTGCACGAGCAGGCGCAACGTGCCGTCGGGCACCTTGAGCATCCGCGCGATGACGCCGACGACGCCGACCTCGTAGAGCTCCTCCGGACCGGGTTCGTCGAGATCGGGCTGGCGGCTGGCGAGCATGACGAGCATGCGGTTGCCGGCGAGCACGTCGTTGACGAGCGCGACCGAGCGCTCCTGGCCGATCGCCAGCGGCGTCAGCGTGTCCGGGAACGGGACCGTCTCGCGCAGCGGCAGCACCGGCAGGGCCGACGGCAGCTGCTGGCGCATGCCGACCTCGACCTCGCGGGCACCCGTCCCGTCGCTGATGACGTCGATCATGGCTCGCCGCCGCCGCGCGGAATGCCGCCGTCCCCGCCGCGCTCGATCGGCACGCTGCGCGTGTGCGGGTCGGGGTCGGCGAGCGGCAGCTCCACCCGCAGGATGCCGTCCTGGTATGTCGCCCTGGCCTGCTCGGCCACGACCTCCGCGCCGAGCGCGATCGTGCGCCGGAACGGCCCGTGCTCGATCTCGAGCTGCTGGTAGACGCGGCCCTCGGCGTCGGCCTCGCGCCGATGGCCGGTGAGCGTCAGCTCGCGGCCCTGGATCTCGAGGCCGAGGTCACCGGCGTCGATGCCGGCGAGCTCGGCGTGGACGATCGCGCGCGGGGGGTCGTCGGCGTAGAAGACGTCGACGGCCGGCGAGAAGCCGGTGCGCGGAGACGTCAGGCCGACGCTGCCGAAGACGTCGCCGAAGAGCTCGTCCATCTCGCGTCGCATGCGCTCGAAGTTCGCGAAGAGGTCACGCTCGCGGGCCATGCGGGCCAATGTACCCCCTCGGCGCACGCGGTCACACCGTGTATACGACTCCAGCCTGGGCGACCTCGACGGGTCCCGCGAAGGCCCGCTGCGCCTCGGTCAGGGCCCAGGCGGCGTCGAGCTCGTCGGAGATGTGCGTCAACACGAGCCGCGCCGCGTCGCAGCGGGCCGCGTGCTCGCCGGCCTCCGCCGGGGTGAGGTGCCCGCGCGGCCCTTCGCACTCCGGACGCGGCAGCGTCGCCTCGAGCATGAGCAGATCGGTGTTGTCGGCGAAGCCGCAGAGCGCGTCGGTCGGCCGGTGGTCGGCGCCGAACGTGAAGCGCCCGCCGCCGCCGTCCGAGGTGACCTCGACGGCGTTGGTCGGGACGAAGTGCGGCACCGGCTGGAAGCGCAGCCGCAGGCTGCCGACGCGCTCGGCCTCGGCGACGTCGTACTCGCGCGCCCGGAACGCGCGCTCGACGAGGTTCGCCTGACCGCCGGCGTCGGCGATCGCGCGCAGGACGTCGCAGCCGCCGGGCGGCAGCAGCAGCTGCGGGCGCGCCGGGTGGTCGTGCTCGGCCCCCGGCCAGCAATCGACCGGTACCGGCTGCTGGCGCGGCGCGTACGTCAGCGCGCAGGCGTAGGGGATGAGGTCGAGGAAATGATCGGCGTGCATATGCGAGACGACGACGCCGTCGACGTCGGCGTAGTCGCGCACCTGCCGCAGCTGGGCGAGCACGCCGCTGCCGCAGTCCAGCAGCAGGCAGGTGTCCTCGTCCTCGACGAGATACCCGCTGCACGCGCCCCCGGTGTCGGGCCACGACGGCGACTTGCCCAGCACGGTGATGCGCACTCCCCGGACTCTATGCCCGGGCGCGCCACCTGCGTGGTCAGGATGCGTGCAGCGCCGCCTGCTCCTGCGCACTGGGGAACGCCCACGCCGCCTGCGTGCGCCGCTCCTGGCGGAAGCTGAAGCGCAGCTGCTGCGGCGGGCGCAGCCCCTCCGGGCTGTCGGGTCGGAACGTCGCACAGGGCTCGTCGAGCTCGAGCGCGCAGAGCAGGTTGCAGCGGAAGAAGCAGTTCTCGCACGCCGCCTTTGTCGTCGACCGACCCTTCGCCATGCTCCCCGTCCGCCCTTCGTCGATTGGTCAGACCCGGGGGGCATCCCACCATGCTGCGGCGGTCCGCTCAAGGGTCGCGAACGGCGATTTGCGCTCGTGACGGGTTTTTGCGATCAGGCAGTCCGCAATTGGCGAACGAAATTCTGGCGCTGCCCGGATGAGGTGGCGGGCATGCACATCTCGCTCCCCCGCGCGGCGGCCGTTCCCGCTCTTTGGGCGCGAAATCTCACCAGCCGGCGCGCCGCACGCGGTCGGGCCCGATCTGGTCGAGAGTCGGGCAGCCGGCGAGGGCCATGACACGGCGCAGGTCGTCGGCGAAGGCCTCGACGACCGCGCGCACCCCGGCCTCGCCGCCGGTCGCAAGCCCCCAGCCGTAGGGCCGCCCGACGAGCACTGCGTCGGCGCCGAGGGCGAGCGCGCGCAGGACGTCGCCGCCGTCGCGGATACCGCCGTCGACCAGCACGGGCACGCGTCCCTGGACGGCCGCGGTGACCTCGGGCAGCGCGACCGCCGACGGCACGCAGCCGTCGAGCTGGCGCGCGCCGTGGTTGGAGACGACGATCCCGTCCGCGCCGGCGTGCAGCGCGGCGCCGGCGTCCTCCGCGGTCAGCACGCCCTTGACGAGCACCGGCAGCCCGCATGCCTCGCGCACCCAGGCGACGTCGGGCCACGTCAGCGTCGTGTCCCAGCCGCCGAGCGGCTTCGTGTCGCCGGCGAGATCGTGGCCGAGGTGCGACGCCAGGGCGACGCCGTCGGGCAGCGGATAGTCGCCGTGGCGCAGCTCGCGCTCGCGCCGCCCCGCGACCGGCAGGTCGATCGTCAGCACGACCGCCCGGAAGCCGTGCTCGGCGACCCGCGCCAGCACCCGGCCGCAACGCTCGCGGTCGCCCCCGACGTAGAGCTGAAACCAGACGGGGCCGCGCGCGCACGCGGCGACCTCGGCGAGGTCGGTCGTCGCGCGCGTCGACAGGCAGTAGACCGTGCCCGCGTCACCGGCCGCGCGCGCGGCCGCGCACTCCCCTTCGGCGTGCAGCAGGCGCTGACCGGCCATCGGCGCGAGCAGGATGGGGACCGCGAGCCGTTCGCCGAGCAGCGTGCACGACGGATCGACGCCGCTGACGTCGACCATGAGGCGCGGGCGGATCCACAGCTTGCGCCACGCGCTCTCGTTCTCGGCGAGCGTCTGCTCGTCCCCCGCGCCCCCGGCGTAGTAGTCGAAGTACGCCTCGGGCAGCAGCTCCCGCGCCTCGGCTTGAAGTTTGCGCAGCAGCTCCATGGGCGACGATGGTACGTCCATGCGCATCCTCCTCACCGGCGCAAGCGGCTCGATCGGCGCGGCGCTGGCCCCGGCGCTGGCGCGCGCCGGCCACGAGGTGCGCGGCTTCGCGCGCGATCCGGCGCGCGTCGCGGTCGACATCCCGGTCGTGCGCGGCGATGCCGTCACCGGCGCCGGCCTCGACGAGGCGCTCGAGGGCATCGACGTCGCGTACTTCCTCATGCACTCGATGGAGGGCTCGGGCGGCCGCTTCGAGGCGCGCGAGCGTGCGACCGCGCGCAACTTCGTCGCGGCCGCCGAGCGCGCGGGCGTGCGGCGCGCCGTCTATCTCGGCGGCATCGTCCCCGAGCAGCGACCGCTCTCTCGCCACCTGCGCAGCCGCCTGGAGGTCGAGCGGATCCTGCGCGAGGGGCTGCCGGAGACGGTCGCGCTGCGGGCCTCGATCGTCATCGGTGCGAGCTCACGCTCGTTTCGCTTCCTCGTACGTCTCGTCGAGCGGATGTCGGTGCTCGCGCTGCCGGCCTGGCGCGAGCACCGCACGCAGCCGATCGACGTGCGCGACGTCCGCGCCTTCCTGCTGGCCGCCGCGACGACGCCGCACGCCGCTGGCGGCCTCTCGCTCGATATCGCCGGGCCCGACGTCCTGACCTACGAGGAGATGATCCAGCGGATCGCCGACCTCATGCTCGTACGCCGGCCGGCACTGCGAGTCCGGCGCAACGCGACGCCGATCGTCGCGCCGATCGCGGCCGCCGTCGCCGGTGAGGATCCCGGCTTCATCGGCCCGCTCATGGAGAGCCTCTCCAGCGATCTCCTCCCGCGCGACGAGCGCGCGCCGGCGCTGCTGGGGGTGCGCCTGCACAGCTTCGGGCGAGCGGTCGAGCGCGCGCTGCGCGAATGGGAGTCGTGCGAGCAACTGCGCGCACGCTAGTGGGCGTGGCCGGAAGTTCGGCGAGGTTTGCCGGATGCCCGGCCGTGATCTGGCGGTCGACGGTGACCCGGCGCGCGTGTTCTGGGAGGTTCTCCGGGAACGCCCGGAAAACCCGGAGAACCTGCGGACGGGTGGTGTACGAGGTGATCCCGCCCCCCGAACCACTAGGTTTCGGCCCGTGTCCGTCGTCATCGCGAGCATCGACATCGCCGCCCCGATCCAAGACGTATGGGACTCGATCATGGACCCGGCGTGCATCCGCGAGTGGGTGACGATCGTCGACAGCATCGACTACGTCGATCCGGGTCCGATCCGCCCCGGCTTCCGGATGGACCAGACGCTGCACCTGCGCGGGGTGCGCTTCAAGGTCCGCTGGACGCTCGCGCAGGTGCACGCCCCGACATACGCGCGGTGGGAGGGCACCGGGCCGGCGCGGTCGACCGCCGTCACCGAGGATCGGCTCAGCGCCCGCAACGGTCACACACGATTTGACTACCACAACGAGTTCCGCACGCCGTTCGGCCCGCTGGGCGCGGCAGCGTCGAAGGTGATCGTCGGAGGTATTCCCGACAAGGAGGCCAACGCCTCGCTGCGGCGGCTCAAGGAGATTCTGGAAGTCCGCCAATGAGCCGCTGGTCCGTTCGTTGCGCTATGCGACCGCGCGATCGGCTACGCTCTCGCTGTTAATGTCACTTGCCTGAACGGGGAGACGTACATGGCAGACTTCTTAGACGAGAAACGAAATGAGATCGGTGCTCGGCTCAAAGAGCTTAAGCCGCTCATAGACGAGTACCACAGGCTGGAGGCGGCGGCAGCCGCGCTGGATGGCGTGCCGACGCGGGCGGCGGACGCCAACAGCACCGGCACGCGACGTGCGCCAGCGCGTGTGAAGGCAGCGACCAAGCGGCGCAGCGCCGCCGCTGGCACGGGCACCGGCACCGGTCGGCGTGGGCGCCCGAAGGGCAGCGGCACGCGTGGTGCCGAGGCGCTCGCCCTCGTCAAGGCCAGCCCGGGGATCACCATTCCCGAAATCGCCGAGAAGATGGGCATCAAGCAGAACTACCTCTATCGCGTGCTCCCGGGCCTGGCGGAAGACGGGCTCGTCGCGAAAGAGGGGCGTGGCTGGCACCCCAAGGACGCAGCCTGACGCTCCCGGGGTCAGGCTGTGGGTGGCGGCCTGACCCCGCGGTGTCTGCGTCAGCCCGGATCCACCGAAGATCGTGGATGGCTCGCCTTCGTGAGTCGAGCCAGCGTGGATCGGCCGCGAATCCTCAGGGTGGATCCCTTCGGAGAGCGGCCGGTCCGCGCTGGCGAAGCGCTCACGGAGGCGAGACGCCGCGAGATTCGGTGGATCCGGGCTCAGATGAGGCCCAGCTCGCTGACGGCGGCGCGCTCGTCGGTCAGCTCCTTCACCGTCGCGTCGATCTTCGCCTGGGCGAAGTCGCCGATCTCGACATCCTGCACGATCTCGTAGGAGCCGCCCGCGCAGCGGACGGGGAAGCTCGAGATGATCCCCTCCGCGATGCCGTAGGAGCCGTCTGACGCGACCGCCATCGAGCGCAGGCCGTCGGCGCCGCTGACCCAGTCGCGCACGTGGTCGATCGCCGCATTGGCAGCGGACGCCGCCGACGACGCGCCACGCGCCTCGATGACCTCCGCGCCACGCTTGCCGACGCGCGGGATGTACTCCTTGTCGTACCAATCCATGTCGACGAGGTCGACGGCGCGCTCACCGTTGACCTTCGCGTTGAACAGGTCGGGGAACATCGACGGGGAGTGATTGCCCCAGACGACGAGGTCCGAGACGTCGTCGACGCCGACGCCGAGCTTCTGCGCCAGCAGCGCGACGGCCCGGTTCTGGTCCAGGCGCGTCATCGCGGTGATCTGCTCGGCTGGGATGTCGGGCGCGTTGCTGGCGAGGATGAGGGCGTTCGTGTTGGCGGGATTGCCGACGACGAGCACCTTGACGTCGTCGTCGGCGCCGGCGTTGAGCGCCTCGCCCTGCGGCTTGAAGATCGCGCCGTTGGCCTCGAGCAGGTCGGCGCGCTCCATTCCCTTGGAGCGCGGCCGGGCGCCGACGAGCAGCGCGATGTTCACCCCGTCGAACGCCTGCACCGGATCGTCGTAGATGTCGACCGATGCCAGCAGTGGAAAGGCGCAGTCGGTGAGCTCGAGCGTCGTGCCCTCGGCCGCCTTGACGGCCTGCGGGATCTCGAGCAGCTTGAGCGCGACGGGAGTGTCGGCACCCAACAGCTGCCCGGATGCGATCCGAAACAACAGTGCGTAACCGATCTGGCCCGCCGCGCCGGTGACGGCGACCTTCACCGGGGAACCGTTGATCATGCGTTCATCTCCTCGATCACTGCATCGGCGAACTGGCTCGTGCCGACCGCGCTGGGGTCGTCACGTGTCGGCTTGAGATCGTATGTGACCTTCTCCCCACGGCGGATCACCGACGCGAGGGCGTTCTCCATTCGGCGCGCGGCCTCGCGCTCCTCGAGGTGGTCGAGCAGGTAGACGCCCGACAGCATGAGCGCCGTCGGGTTCATGCGGTTCTTGCCAGCATGCTTCGGCGCCGAACCGTGCGTGGCCTCGAAGACCGCCGCCTCGGTGCCGATGTTCGCGCCGCCGGCGAGGCCCAGGCCGCCGATCATGCCCGCCCCGAGGTCGCTGACGATGTCGCCGTAGAGGTTCGGCATGACGATGACGTCGTACTCCTCCGGGCGCGTCACGAGCTGGTTGCAGAGGTTGTCGATGATCCGGTCCTCGAACTCGATCTGCGGATAGTCCCCGGCGACGCGGCGCGCGACCTCGAGGAACAGGCCGTCGGTGAACTTCATGATGTTCGCCTTGTGCGCCGCGGTGACCCTGCGGCGCCCCTGCGCGATCGCGTAGTCGAAAGCGGCGCGCACGATGCGCTCGGACCCGAAATCGCTGATCGGCTTGATCGAGATGCCGGCGTCGTCGCGAACGGTCGCGCCGAGCTCGGCGAGCTTCGCGCGCAGCGCCGCGTTGCCCTCTGTGCCGCGCTCGAACTCGATGCCGACGTAGAGGTCCTCGGTGTTCTCGCGGACGATGACGATGTCGGTCTCCGGAAAGCGCGTGCGCACGCCGTCGTAGGCCTTGCACGGGCGGATGCAGGCGTAGAGGTCCAGCTCCTTGCGCAGGAGCACGTTGACCGAGCGAAAGCCGGAGCCGACCGGCGTCGTCGTCGGGCCCTTGATGCCGACGCCCGTGCGCCTGAGCGACGCGAGCGTCTCGTCCGGGAACGGGTTGCCGTGCTTCTCGTACTCGTCGATGCCCGCCTCGCGGCGGTCCCAGTTGAATTCGACGCCGGTCGCCTCGAGCACGCGGCGGGTGGCCTCCGCGAGCTCGGGGCCGGTGCCGTCTCCGGGGATGAAGGTCACGTCGTACGCCATGGTGTCCTCTGGGTCAGATGACAGCGAGCGGCGATGCTACCGGTGAAACCCGCGACGGCCAGGGCTTGCGCCAAGGGATGAACGCTGGTTCACTTCTTGGGAGATGCCCTACCGGCCGACCGAGCGCACCGAGGCACGACGCGCACAGGCACGCGCGCGGATCGTCCGCGCCGCGCACGAGCTCATCGCGCGCGGCGACTACCGCGAAGCGCCGGTCGCCGCCGTCGCGGCCCGCGCCGCCGTCGCGACCGGCAGCGTCTACCGCCACTTCCCGTCGAAGGCCGAGCTCTTCGCGGAGGTCTTCCGCACCGCCTCGCAGCGCGAGGTCGAGGCGGTCGCCGCGGCGGCGGCCGGGCCCGCCGGCGCGTCCGCGCAAATCGCGGCGGCGGTGGACACCTTCGCCCGCCGGGCTCTGCGCGGACGCCGCCTGGCGTGGGCGCTGCTCGCCGAGCCCGTCGACCCGGCGGTCGAGGCCGAGCGCCTGCACTTCCGCGCCGCCTACCGCGACGTCTTCGCCGCCGTCCTGCGCGACGGCGTGGCCGCCGGCGAGCTGCCGCCGCAGGACTGCGAGCTCAGCGCCAGCGCGCTCGTCGGCGCGATCGGCGAGGCGCTCGTCGGTCCGACCGCGCCGACCGCCGGCCGGACGGGCGATGCCGGCGCGCTCGTCGACGCGCTCGTCGCCTTCTGCCTGCGCTCGGTCGGCGCACCCGCGAGCGAGGAGGCCGCTCGTGCGGTCTGACGCGCCCTTCGTCACCCACGTCGTCGCAAACCAGGTGCCCCCGCTGGAGGGACGCAACCTCTTCGACGACCACGTCGCGCTCGCCGAGGCGCTCGAGCGCGAGGGCGGCGGCTGGGCGCACGCGCGTGCCCGCGAGGTCGGCGCCGCGTGGGGCGGTGACCCGATCCGCTGGGGCTTCGAGGCCAACGAGCACCCGCCGAAGCTGCGCACGTTCGACCGTTACGGGCACCGCATCGACGAGGTGGAGTTCCATCGCGCCTGGCACGACCTCATGGGCCTCGCCGTCTCGCACGAGCTGCACAGCCTCCCGTGGACGTCGCCGGAGCCCGGATCGCACGTCGCGCGCACGGCGCTGTACCTCACCGCCACGCAGGCCGAAGGCGGCTTCGCGTGCCCGGTCACGATGACGTTCGCCGCCGTCCCGGCGCTGCGCGCGCAGCCCGAGCTCGCGGCGCTGTGGGAGCCGCTCTTGACCGCGACGAGCTACGACCCGGTGCTGCGTCCCGCGGCCGACAGGCTCAGCGCCCTCTGCGGCATGGCGATGACCGAGAAGCAGGGGGGCTCGGACGTGCGCGCGAACACGACCGTCGCCCGCGAGCTCGGCAGCGCCGGCGAATACGAGCTCACCGGCCACAAGTGGTTCTGCTCGGCGCCGATGTGCGACCTGTTCCTCGTCCTCGCGCAGACCGCCGCGGGGGTCACGTGCTTCGCGCTGCCGCGGATCCTGCCCGACGGCACGCGCAACGCCTTTGCGGTCCAGCGCCTGAAGGACAAGCTCGGCAACCGCTCCAACGCGTCGAGCGAGATCGAGCTGCACGGCGCATGGGCGCAGATCGTCGGCGAGCCCGGGCGCGGCGTGCCGACGATCATCGAGATGGTCGGCCACACGCGCCTGGACTGCATCATCGGCACGGCGGCGGGGATGCGCTGGGGCGTCGCCAACGCGACCTGGCACGCCGCCCACCGCTCGACCTTCGGCAGGCGCCTCGCCGACCAGCCGCTCATGCGCAACGTGCTCGCCGACCTCTGCGTCGAGTCCGAGGCGGCGACGGCGCTCGCGATGCGCCTCGCGCGCGCGTACGACGAGGCCGAGGGCGACGAGCGCGCCCGCCGGCTCAAGCGCCTCGGCACGGCGATCGGCAAGTACTGGGTCTGCAAGCGCGGCCCGGGCCATGCGTTCGAGGCGCTCGAATGCCTCGGCGGCAACGGCTATGTCGAGGAGTCCGGCATGCCGCGGCTGTACCGCGAGATGCCGCTGGCGTCGATCTGGGAGGGGTCGGGCAACGTCATGGCGCTCGACGTCCTGCGCGCGCTGGGTCGCGAGCCCGAAGCGCTCGAGGCGTACCTCGACGAGCTCGACGAAGCGGCCGGCGCCGACGCGCGCCTGGACGCGTTCGTAGCGGCGCTGCGCGAGGAGCTCGCAGACCCCGATGCGCTCGAGCTCCGGGCCCGCCGCGTCGTGGAGCGGATGGCGCTCGCGCTGCAGGGCTCGCTGCTCGTGCGTCACGCGCCCGCGGCCGTCGCCGACGCGTTCTGCGCCTCGCGCCTGGCCGGCGACGCGGGCCTGCAGTACGGGACACTTCCCGCCGGCGTCGATTGCGCGGCCATCGTCGCGCGCCATACGCCACCGGCGTAATGCGCGCGGCGGGCGCGCATCCCGCCGGGCGCCCGCCGAACCCACCTCCCTCAGCGATGCCGTTGGACACCCAGCAGGCGGAGGTTGCTCACCTCACCGCGTGCGGCAGTCGGCGCACGCGTCAAGACGCCTCGAGCTCGTCCGTGGCCCGCCGGTGCTCCTCGGCGGCAGCCGCAGCGGTGGCGCGGGCAGCATCGACCGCGGCCGTGGCCTCCGCGAGCGCTCCCTCCGCACGGTCGCGGCGCTCCTCGGCGGCGCGCAGAGCATGCCCGGCGCGCTCCGCGCGCTTGGCCGCCTGGGCGACGGCGGTCCGCGCCTTCCTGCGCGCGGCGTTGCGCGCCGCCTCCTGCGCCGCCGCGGCGTCGT
>JBPCJA010000279.1:0-12271 GCA_051005755.1 Solirubrobacteraceae bacterium | reverse complement strand
AGCGACCACCAGTAGGCGTTGTCGCCTGAGTTGCCCTCCTGGAGCTGCTCGACCACTGGGATCATCGTGGCCGTGAATGGGATGTTGTCCACGACCCCTGAACCGATGGCCGCCACCCAGGTGATGCCCAGCAGCTCGGCGGTCCGATCACCCGCCGTGCCCGACGCGATGCCGGCGGCGACCTCCTTGATCGCGCCGGTCTCCTCGAGCGCGCCGACCATCACGAACAGCCCGACGAAGAAGAACAGCGTCGGCCACTCGATGCCCGCGAGCACGTCCTCGACCTTCTGGCGCATGACGAGCAGCATCACCGCCGCGCCCGTGAGCGCGACGGTCGCCGGCTCGAGGTGCAGCGCCTGGTGAGCGAAGAAGAGCAGCACCGTGGCCACCAGGATCGGCACGGTGCGCTTGAGCTCGGCCATGTCCTCGATCGAATCCGCGGCGTCGAGCTCCATCACCCTCGCGCGCGCCTCGTCCGAGATCTGCAGACGGGAGCGATAGACCGCGTACAGCCCGGCCGTGACCACGGCGAAGGTGAGCGCCGCGACCGGCGCGAGGTTGACGATGAAGTCCACGAACGACAAGTCGGTGGCGCCGGCAATCAGGATGTTCGGCGGGTCTCCGATCAACGTCGCCGTGCCGCCGATGTTGGATACGAGGATCTCGATGATCACCAGCGGGATCGGATCGACGTCGAGCGCGTCGGCGAGCAGGAACGTGATCGGCACCATCAGCAGCACCGTCGTCAGGTTGTCCAAGAACGCCGACAGCACCGCGGTCGAGAACGCCAGCGACATCACGACGGCCAGCGGGCGACCGCGCGCGAACTGCCCGGCGCGGATCGCCAGGAACGTGTAGACCCCGGTCGGCTCGGTCACGCGGACGATCAGCATCATCCCCGCGAGCAGGCCGATCGTCTCCCAGTCGACCGCCTCGATCGCATGCTCCTGATCGATCGTCTGCGTCAGCACGACCAGCAGCGCACCGACGAGCGCGACCTTCGTCCTGTCGACCCGCTCGGAGGCGATCACGGCCAGCGCCCCGGCGAAGATGACGACGGCGAGCGTCACGGGCGCCGCTCAGCGAGCACGACCGTGCGTTGGTCGTCGACGCTCGGGCGCATTCCCAGCAATCGGAAGTCGCCGAGCATGCCGGCGCACGCCGGGGCGTTGATGACGGCGATCTCGTCGTGAAGCTCGCGCGAGAGCCGCTGGCGCTCGCCCTCCTCCACGGCGGTTGCGCGCCGCGCACTGTCGCGACGCTCGGTCTCCAAGCGCTCCATCATCTGATTAGACGACCGTGCGAGCTCCCCGAACTCCCGATCGCCGCCCGCCGCCCGCACACGCTCCCCCGGCTTGAGCGGATCGACTCGCGCCATCAGGCTTTTCAAATCCTCGAGCGGCACGAACGCGCGCCGCAACAGCAACCAGTCCGCGACCACGATCAACGCCACGCCGGCGCATAGCACCAGCGCCTCTGTGGGCAGCAGCGGCGAGCTGACCGTCGCCGGCGAGGCGGCCAGCGCAACCTCCGCGGCCGCGATGAGCGCCGCGTTGAGCACCACCACCCTCCAGAACAGCGTCACCACGCCAGCCTATGGACACTGACGGCGGACCCGCGTCTCGCCCGACGCGCAAACGAGGGCGCTACGGGTGGCCACAATGCACCGATGCGAGTCATCGTCATCGGTTGCGGCGAGGTTGGCCAGCACATCGCCCGTACGCTGAGCGCGGAGCGTCACGACGTGACGGTTGTCGACGCCGACGGTGCGCGGGTGGAGGCGATGCAGGACGAGCTGGACGCGCTTGTCGTCGCCGGCAACGGGGCGTCGCCGCAGTTCCTGCGCGAGTTGGGCGCACGCGGCGCGGATCTGTTGTGCGCGGTGACGCATAGCGACGAGGTCAACGTCGCTGCCGCCGTGCACGAGTTTGGTGATGCACGTATTGCGCAGCACATGCGCCGACAACTCAAGCCCCGCGGCCGCCGCGACCTTGACTTCGCCGGCCGTGACTTCAAGCGTCATCTGAAGCTCGAGCGCGGTTTGGGCGCCGAGCTCGGTGAACCTCGCGCTGGCAGCCTGTTGCGAGGATCGGCGGCGTCGCCGCTGCCGAGCGTCGAGAACGGCTGACACGGAGGACAAGCCGTCAGCAGCGTGATCCGGCGGCCCTGGGCGGCGAACCTTCGCGCGAGCGCGGGCGCCTGCACCTGCCTGATGTCACGAACGAGCAGCTTGGTGCCCGGATGATTCAGCACAAACGAGCGGCCCGCTGACTCGTCGTTCTCAATCGCGGCGACGACATCGTAGCCGGCGTCACGCAGCCCCTGCGTAGTCCCGCCCGCGCCCGAGAACAGGTCGATTGCGGTCATCTCAGACACGATCGCCCATCGTAGCCGCAGCTGCCGTCGAGTCACTCGACCGTTGAGCCGAACACGATTGCACGGGGGCCTTGAGCAGTTCTACCTCCGTCGGCGCGCGCCTCGGCGACCCGTGCCGTCAGGCTGCGAGCTGTTCGTCGTCGAGGTCTGTTGGCGGTTCCGGGGTCACGCGGACCGTGATCGGGATCGTGCGGTTGCGCATGACGTGCTCGAGGCGCTCGAGCTGCAGTTCGTCGTTGGGGTGTCCGTAGAGCTTTCGGATGAGGTCTCCGAAGTCGCTGTGGCCGAATTGCAGGGCGATGTCCTCTGGCATGGCGCCGTTGTCGAGGAGGATCGTCGCGCAGTAGTGCCGCAGCTCGTAGACGTCCATGCCGTTGAGACCGACGTTCTTGCGGATCGGGTCCCAGGAGGTGCCATGCCCACAGGTATGCCACGCGCCCGTGCCGGAAGTTTCACGATATTCTCGAAACATGGCCCTCGAAGGTCGCGACCTCTGCTCAGGAGCGTCGCGTGGTGCGCGCTGACGAGCGATTGCCGGCCGGCCGTCGAGTCGTCTGGACCATCGAACTGCTCGTCGAGGTCGGTCGCGAGTGGCAGCGGCGACACAACCGCCTTCCGAGGGCCTCGGACTGGACTGTCAGCCGCGCGCAACGCCTCGGCGGAGACGCCCTCGGACGCCTACGACGTCCCCCGGCGGCGGCGCCGCGATGGCCTCCGGCGAGCACGCTCAACGATGCTTTCGGAAGCTGGGCTCGCTACCGCGTCGAGTGCGGGAACGAACCGTGGGCGTCCAAGGCTCCCGCGGCCAGGTACGCGGGCCCGTATGCCATCGACGACGAGGAGGCTTTCGAGCGCATTCACGTGCACGGCGATGCCTACGTCATCGACGGGCTTCGCGAGCACTGGCTCGGTCCGCGCGGTCGCTACCGAGACGACGAGTGGCGATTTCTGGCGTGGGCGATCCTCGACGGCCACGCGCTCCTCCCGAACGTCGCCCTGGACCCGACGGCTGACATCGAGAGTCTTGATCGACTGCTGCGCGACACCGCCGAGACGCTCGGCGAGCTGCACGTCATCTTCCCGGACATTGCGCCCCGCTGACCGGCCTGGCCGAGGCTGCGACGGCCGAGAACGTCGTGATCGCGCAGCCTGACAACTACGCCGCAGCGGCGCTCCGCGCGCCGCGACACTGCGCGAGCAGCTGGTGGCACGCCGTCGCGGCCGATCGAGCCGTGGAGTGCCGACCGCGTCCGCACGACCACGTCGCGAAGGATCGGCTTTTCAGAGTCAGGCAGTTGCGGTTCTCGGCCGGCCGATCGCGCAGACGAACTCGACGGCGTCGTTGCAGACGCGCCAGATCAGCCAGTCCGCGGCGTCCCGAAGGGCCTCCTCGCCGGTGGCTGAGCAGCCGTCGCTGAGCGTCCCGAACGACGGGTCGCCCAGCCATTGGGGCAGTACCTCGTCCGACGGCGTCAGCTCGGCCTTGATCTCGTCGATGATCTCGTCGTTGTCGGTGTCTGGGTCGACGTCACCGATACGCGGCATGGCGAGGTCGACCGCGCGTTCTGCGAGTGAGGTGACGAGCGCCCGGTCGCCGGGCCAGCCGGAGGTGCGGACGATGCTCGCCGCGACCGCAGCGGTCTTGCCCTGCGCCGCGTGGTGTGCCGCGCGCGCGTCCGCGAGCTGCCAGGCAAACTCGTCTCCGTCCTTCAGCTCGGCGCGGCGCGGGTGGCCAAGCCGGATGAGTTCTGCGTCGACAAGGTCTCGCCAGTCGTCGCCGCTGAGGATCGACCACTCGCTCCAACTCCGCGCGCGTCCGCGGGACGACACGCCCGCTCACCAACGCCTCCCGCTGTCCGAGGGCCATACGCACCGCCGTTTCCTTCGCGATCCCGCGCTGCGACAGCACCGAGCTGATCTGGTCTTGCGTCGGCAACACGTCCTGGCCGTCCAGAACCGACTGGATCTTCGGCCGGCTCAGCCGGCCCGGCGACGCGTGCCGCGCCGCCTCCCGAAGCCCGTCAAGGCACGCCTCAAGCGACGTATCACGCCCACGACCGGGCTGGTGGGTGATCTGCCGCGCCGGCAGGCCCCGCCGCTCGAGCTCAGCCGCCGCGATCGCCACCAGCGAGAACCCGAGGCGTCGCTGCGCGTCCGTCATCCGGTGATGGGAGCCCAGCCACCCCACGCGCGCATGCAGCTGATCCCATCGCGCCGACCATCCCCGCTCGAACGACAGGCCCTCATCGATCGCCATGCCGATCAGCAGCTCCCAGTCGGCGACCGACGCCGGCAGCACCCGCCGCAACCGAAGCGCCCGCTCGACCCCGATCACCGCCCTCGTCTCCTCGTCCAGCGAGACTCCCTCCGAAGCCAGGTACCGCACGATCCGCCGCGCGGACGGGAGCTCCTCACGGCCAGTCAGATGGCGCTCCAGCACCGCCCTGATCGGCCCCGGCCCGCCCGCGTCCGAGGCCACGCGGATCGCCGCGCGCACATCCTCGCGTGACGCGGAACCCAAGCGGGCGCGTGAGGCCGGACCCGCGCGTCGCGACCACCGGATGCCGATTGCCTCGGATCGCCACGCCGGGCCGCACGCACCACGCCACCGGGGAACTGACTTCCTAGCGTGCCCTTCCAAGTCAGTTCGCGCTTGCAGGCACGGTCGGCCGTGTTCGAGGGGGTCGAAGTGCAGTGGGGCGGCGTCGGCGGGGATCAGGGGACCGTACAGCTCGAGTTCGAAGCCCGTGGTCGTGCGTCTGGCAACGACCTTGCTGAGCGCCTGTTGCACGAAGATCAGGCGGCGCTGGCGCAGTTCGGGGTCATCGGGCGGTTCGGGTGTGAGGATCTCCCGGGCGCGGTCGAGCAGCTGGGCGCGGTCGTCGGGTCGTGGGTTGTGCTGGGCTGCGCGCAGGCGCTTGGAGAGGTCGAGCTGGCGTTCGAGGCGGGTGATCTCGGCGTCGATGAGCTCGAGGGATTCCTGTAGGTAGCGGGGGTTGAGGTCTTGGCTGTTGGCGCCCTGCAGCCAGTCACGCTGGATCTGCTCGCGCTGGCGGCCGAGATCGGTGATGCGGGCCTCGTGGCTGCGTTGCTGTGATGGTGTGAGCACACCGGCGGGCGGGTTGGTGGTGTCGGCGCGGGCGCGCTGCTGGTAGCGGCGTTGCAACTCGGGGTCTTCGCACAGGCGCAGCAGCTCGGCGACGATCGCCGCGTCGACCTCCTTGTGCGGGAGGGTGAACCGTTTGCATTCGGGCAACGGGCAGCGCTTGTCGTGGGTGTAGATCTTGTCCCTGCCGCGTAGTCGCACTTGGAGGCCGTCGTCGGTGACGTGGTGCTGGCAGGCGTCGTGGAGAAACTCGATGCGGTTGAGCAGGAAGTGCCCGAGCGGGTTCTGGCGTTGGCGGCCCTTGACGGCGGCCATGAGCTGCTGGTTGCGTTCGAAGATCTCGGCTGGGACGGGGTTGACGAGCTCGATCGGACGGACCGGGTAGACGACTCCCTGGTAGGTGACGTGCGCCTCGCCGGTCACGTAGAAGGGGTCTTTGAGGATCAGGCGGATGCGGTCACGGCTGACCGGGAAGCCGAGCTTTTCGGTGAGGAACGCGGCGAGCTGGCGGACGCTGGTGCCGCCGTCGGGCCTGAGCCGGGCGTACATCTCGCTGGCCTGGACGATGTAAGGCCATTGCTCGGGATCCTGCTCGAGGTACATCTGGGCGTTGCGGCGGGTGCCGATCGGCGTGAAGCCGGGGTATCCGCGGCCGGTGTCGACGAAGCGCGCCTTGATCGCGGTGTGCGTGCGCTCTCTGATGATGCCGCGTTCGAACTGGCCGATGACGCCGAGGGTGCCGATCATGAGCTTGTCGTTCTGGCTGCTCCAGTCGACGCTGCGCGCGAGGCTGCAGAGGTAGAGGTCGGTGTCGGTGGCTTCGAGGAAGTTGTAGAAGGAGTAGGCGGAGAGCTGGTCGCGGGCGACGCGGTCGGGTCCGCGGTAGCAGACCCATTGCAGTCCGCCGGCGGCGATGCGATCGCGGATGAACGTGAAGTCCAGTCGGCGCTCGTATTCGGCGCCGCCGCTGGTGCGCATCGCGACGACGGCGCATGCGGGCTTGAGGCCGTGCGTTGCGGCGAGCGCGACGCCGCCGTGGATCTGCCCCATCGCGGTCTCGCCCTTCTGGACGTCCTGGCCTGAGAGGCGTGCGGCGAGGATGCCGTCGCCGTCGGGGTCCATCTGCCAGATCAGCAGCAGGGAGCCGCGGTGAGCGATCTCCTCGGGGTCGCCGTAGCGCTCACGCAGTTCGCGGGTGGCTTCGATCTCGAAGCCGACGTCGACGCGCTTGCGTCGTCCGCCGGTGCCGGGTCGTGCGGCGGCGCTCACGATGTCCTCCCAGCGCGGGAGGCAGCGCAACGCTGTCGGGGCGGCGGTGCCGACGAGGATCTCGACGAGCCCGTGAACCGTCGTGGCGCGGTCGCCGTCGCGGTGCGTGTCCGGAGGTCGCGGGGAGCCGACTGCCATGCGGCCGGGCACCGTAGACGCCGCTTGGGGTATTGGCAAAGTCGCTCTCACGACTCGTGCGACTCGTGAGAGCGAACCTCGCGACCCTCTCACGATCGAGGCGACAAACGCCGAGGAAACCCTGCGAAGCGCCGCGCAACGCCGAGAAAGCGTTTGCAGGCACTTCGCCGAGGGCTTCTCGGTATTTCTCACTGCTTCTGCATTGCCCTACAAATCGGGGCGCCCGGATTTGAACCGGGGACCTCACCGACCCGAACGGTGCGCGCTACCAGGCTGCGCCACGCCCCGATGCCGTGGATTATCTCACGACGATCCTGCGACCGCCCTGTAGTAGCGGACGGCGAGGCCGGTGATGAGCGTCTGGAGGGCCGATTCGAGCGTCACGCCCTCTTTGTGGGCGTAGCGCTCGGCGCCGATGTCCTCCACGAGCTGGGCCTGGCGGACGACGTCGTCCATGAGCTCGGGGTGACGGTCGGCGAAGTACGCGCCGAGCGCGTAGAGGGCGGTGTCCGTGAACGGCTCGAGCTCGCCCTCCGAACCGGCGTCGGTCAAGGCGCGATGCGGGCCGCGATCGTGGTGTCGAGCGTGTCGGTCACCGTCGTGGAAACCCTAGCGAGCAGCTCGGTCGGGGCGGCGCGCCTGCCGTGAGTCGTCGAGGGCGCAGGGGGCGCGGGCGCCGACGCGGCCAGGGCATCGGCGAGGACATGGACGGTCCGCCTCACGACGCCGTGGCCCGACGGAGGCGACGACCCGTCCGCGTCGTCAGCGGTGGTCGTGTCGACACCCGCGCCCAGCTTGTCGAGCACGCGCGCCAGCGTCTGCTCCTGCTTCGCCCGGCCACCCGCGGGCGCGGGGAGGCCCGCTTCCGCGACGGGCGCCTTTGCCCCCGGCTGGTGGCCCGCCTCCTCGGGCTTCGCCGCGGCTGCCACGACATCAGGCGCCGGGACGTCGCCGCCAGAGGGAGATACCTCGCGCTGTACAAGCAACGCGGCCGCCGCGTGGCCGCTCGCCCGTGCGGGCGGCGTCGTCGCACGCAGCACCGCGCGCGCACGCGGGCGCTCTGCCGCACCACTCGACGGGTGCGTCGTCGCGTGGCCCGCCGTCGCGGGCGCCGGCCCGTGCAGGCTCTCGGTCGCGCCGCGCTCGCAGATCGCGGCGCCCGCGCCGGCACCCGCTACCGCGACCGTGGCGGCGGTCGCGATCGCCTTCGACCACCCCGACACCGTCGCCGGATCGAGCGTGCCAGCGATGGTGGCCGACCACTGCGCCGCCGGCCCGGGATTGGACTGCGCGAGCAGGGCCTCCTCTCCGCCACAGCGGCGGCGCAGGGGCAGCGGCGCCAGCGCGGCGATCCTCGCGGCTGCCGCGCCCGCGGCAGCGGCGGCCGCCGCGGTGGCTGGCCGCGCCGGCGCGTCGAGATCGACGCCCGCCAAGCGGGCATGGCGCCGGCAGGGCTGGCAGTGGGAGATGTGGCGCGCCATGCGCCGCTGATCGCGCAGCCCGACAGCGCGACCGCCGGAGGTGTCGATGATCCGCTGCACGCGCAGGCAGCGCTCGCCGCTGACGAGCTCCTCGTACTCCTCGCTGAGGCGCCGCCGCGCGCGGAAGAGCGTGCTCTCGACGCCCGGCCGGCTCATGCCGAGGCGCTCGCCGATCTCGCGGTACGAGAGCCCCTCGAACTCGCGCATGACGAGGATGTCGTGATGGGTCTGCGACAGGCCGCCGAAGGCCCCGCAGAGGTTGTCGATCGCGTCCTTGGCGTCGACCGCCGCGTCCGGCGTCATCCCGGGCTCGGCCAGCCGCCCGTGGTCGTCGGCGCCGAGAGCATCGTGGGCGTCGAAGGAGACCTCGTTCGTGTTGCGCGACCGGCGCCAGGCGTCGATGCACGCGTTCTTGGCGATCTCGTAGATCCACGGCTTGAACGCGATCTCGTTGGTGGTCTGGCGCATGCGGCGCAGCGCCGACATGAAGACCTCTTGCGTGATGTCCTCGGCGCGGCCATGGTCGTGGACCATGCCGCGTACGTAGGCGGTGATCCGCGGCTGATAGCGCCAGTACAGCGCCTCGAACGCGCGATCGTCACCGGCGCGCACGCCGGCGACGAGATCCAGATCATCCCCATCATGATCCGTGGGCCTGGTGACGACTGCCAAGGCCGACATGACTCCCCTATCCATCCGGTGGCTAATAACGTCGCCGCCCGGAGCGCATCATGCGGGCCGGAACTGCTGCGGCGACCGCTGAACTGTAGCGTTCAGAGCCGTGCTTGCCAACCTGCTCGACTACCTCGACGAGCTGCTGGACCCCGCGGCGTTCAGCGACTACGGGCCCAACGGCCTCCAGGTCCCCGGGCCCGAGGAGGTGCGCACGGTCGTCACCGGCGTCTCGGCGAGCGCCGAGCTCTTCGAGCGCGCGGCCGCACACGGCGCCGACCTGGTCGTCGTCCATCACGGGCTCTTCTGGGCGGGTGCGCCGCTGGCCCTCAGCCCGTCGGCCAAGCGCCGCCTGCAGCTCCTCTTCGAGCACGACATGGCGCTCGCCGCCTACCACCTACCGCTCGACGGCCACCCCGAGGTCGGCAACAACGCGCTGCTCGCCGAGGGGCTGGGCTGCACGGCGCGCGAGCCGTTTGCCCTGCACAAGGGCATGCCGATCGGGGTCAGCGGGCGCTTTGAGGGCGACGGCATCGGCGCCGCCGAGCTCGTCGCGCGCGCGCACGAGCTGACCGGACGCGAACCGCTCGCCTTCCTCGACGGCCCCGAGCGGGTGCGCACGATCGGCATCGTCTCCGGCGGCGGCGCCGACTATCTCGGCGACGCGGTCGCGGCCGGCCACGATGCCTTCCTCACCGGCGAGCCGGCCGAGCGGGTCATGACCCAGGCGCGCGAGGAGGCGATCCATTTCATCGCCGCCGGCCACTACGCGACCGAGACGTTCGGCGTACGGCGCCTGGGGGAGTTGCTGGCCGAACGCTTCGGTATCGATCAGCTTTTCGTCGACGTTCCTAATCCCATCTAGGGATTCCCATTGAGCCCATCCACCCGGGGTGGTACAAGACATGGGTGCTCTAACCACACAGGAGGGTTCCTGCTGATGCCAAATCACCTCACCCCCACGGAACTGGCGCGCGAAGCCGGACTCGAGCGCCGCGATGTGATCTCCAAGTGCATGGAGCTGGGGGTGCCGATATTCCAGGGCAGGATCGACAAGACGCTCTTCATCACGAGCCTCAACGCCGAGCAGCGCGCCGAGCCCGTCAAGGTCTAGCCGGGCTCCGCCGTCGTGCCACCCGCGCCCGCGGCCACGCGGGCGCGCGGGTGCGCGGTCTCAGCGCCGCGCCTCGTCGGCGGACTGACGCAGCAGCGCCCCCGTCGTCTGCTCGAGGATCTTCCGCCACGCCCGGGTCCGTCCCTGCTCCGCCTCGAAGTGCTTCATGACGTTGCGCACGCGCGTCGCCGAGATCTGGATGCCGTGGCGCTTGCAGATCTCGCGGAAACGGGGGTAGCCGAACGCAAGCTGCGTCGTGACCGACTGGAAGCCGTGCCGGGCGATCTCCACCCGCGACGTGAAGTTCATGATCGAGGTCTGGAACATGAGCTCGTCGTCGGGCTCGGGCTCGATGAGGATGATGTCGACGCCCGGATAGCGCTGCTCCCACTGGCGGGCCATCTCGTGCAACCGCTGGTAGGCCACCATCTTGAACGCCTGGTAGCCGATCTGGGGGAAGCCCATGTCGCTGACGTGGCGCGTGCGCGTGCCCGACAGCGTCCGGATCTTCGTCTTGAAGTCGTTGACGTACGGGACGAGCGGGTTGACGACGACGATGAACTTCGCGCCCGCGTTGACGGCGATGTCGAGGTTCGTCGTGGAGATGATCCCGCCGTCGACGAGCTCGCGTTCGCGGACCTTCACCGGCGCATAGACCATCGGCAACGCGGTCGATGCGCGGACCGCCGTCGAGATCGGCACGTCCTCCCAGCCCTCGGCACCGAAGACGATCCGCTCGCAGGTGTCGAGGTCGGTCGCCGTGAGATAGAGCTCGGTCGCGAGCGTGCGGAAGTCGTCGCTGCGCTCGGGATCGGCGAAGACCGTCTGCAGGTAGTGCTCGATCCCCGACCCGGTGTAGGCACCGGACGGCAGGCCTGCGGCGAGCGCGAGGACGACGTCCATCGCGGAGACCTGGCCGATCTGCCCGACCATGCCGCGCAGCAGCTGCGCCGTGCGCAGCGGAAGCGTGATGGCGCTGCGGGCGAAGCCGCCGATGTTGGGCCGCAGGAGGCTGCCGAGGTCGGCCTCCGGGAACGGCGTCGGCCGCTGGTGGTTGACGACCCGCATCATCTCCTCGGGCGTGACGCCGTTGGCGGTCATGGCCGCGACGAACGCGCCCGCGCTCGTGCCGACGTAGACGTCGAAGTCGTTGACGGTCCGGTTGACCGTCAGGAGGTCGAGCGCGCGCAGGGCGCCGATCTCGTACACGCCGCCGGTGAAGCCGCCGCCCCCCAGCACGAGCGCGGTCTTCGAGCGCGGCGGCCGGCGCGCGCTCTTGGTACGAGGTCCCTCCTTGGCCTCGGGGTCGAGCTTGACGACCTTGCCCATGACGGTTGAGTCTACGGCCCGCGGCGCGGCGCGCCCATGCCACGCCGCTCCTTCGACGCGCGCGCGTTGTTGTCTACGCACGATGCGACGACTCCTCGCGACGCTGCTCACCGTGGCCACCCCGCTTGCGGGCGCGGCGCCTGCCTTCGCGTTCGGCGAGGCCGACCTGCAGGCCAAGCTCACGCACGAGATGCGGCTTGCTGGCCCGGCCTCGGGCGCCCACGTCCGCGACCTCGACAGCGGTCAGGAGCTCTTCACCCTGCGTGAGAACGTCGCCCGCATCCCGGCGTCCGTGGAGAAGCTCTACACGACCGCGAGCGCCCTGCTGCGCTTCGGGGCTTCGGCGACGCTCGACACGAAGGCCGTGACGGACGCCGGGGGTCACGTCGACGCCTTCGGCGTCCTGCACGGCGATCTCGTCCTCGTCGGCGCGGGCGATCCGTTCTTCGGCGACGTCTCCGCCGGGCGCCTCGCGCACGCCGTGCGCGCGGCCGGCATCGTGCGCATCGGCGGCGCCGTCGTCGGCGACGAGAGCGGCTTCGACGAGCGGCGCTCCGGCCGTTCGGCGGGCTACGACTTCGAGCTCGGCGGCGTGCTGAGCGCGCTGGCCTACGACCGCGGCATCTTCCGCGGCAGGGGACGTCTGGACGCGGCGCGCTTCGCCGCGACGCGCTTCGCTGCGCAGCTGTGCACCGCCAGGGTGTGCACCCCAGCCGCCAGCCGGGCCGGCACGGCCCCCCCCGGCGCCCGCCGGATCGCGGCCGTCCCATCTCCCAGGGTCGGCGG
>JBPCJA010000278.1:0-7485 GCA_051005755.1 Solirubrobacteraceae bacterium | reverse complement strand
GTGTAGGTGCCGCCCGCGGCCGCGCACTCCTGAGCGGGCGAGGCCCCATAGGTGGCCGGCGCGAACGCGAGAACAGCCGTCACGAGCAGGCCAAGGAAAAACGCAGATGCTCTTTTCATCTCTTCTCCCGGCGACGTGGATGTATGGCATGTCTACTGCGCGCGCGTACTTCCATCTCTACTTGGCCAGCGTGCGCGAGTAAAGGTGAGGTTCCTGACTGGGGCGGCGCTGAGCGCCGCCCGTGCCTAGCCCAGGCGCTCCACGATCATCGCCTGGCCCATCCCGCCGGCCACGCACATCGTCTCCAGGCCGATCGTGCCGTCGGTCGCGTAGAGGTTGTTGAGCAGCATGGTCATGATCCGCGCGCCGGTCATCCCGAACGGGTGGCCGAGCGCGATCGCGCCGCCGAACGGGTTGAGCTTGTCCTCGTCGATGCCGAGCTCCTCCATGCAGGGCACGATCTGCGCCGCGAAGGCCTCGTTGATCTCGACGATGTCGATGTCGTCCATCGTCATCCCCGTCTGCTTCAGCAGCGCCTGGATCGCAGGGATCGGACCGAGGCCCATGATCTCGGGACGGATCGCCGCGACCGTCGAGGCGATGATCCGCGCTCGCGGCTTCAGGCCAAGCGCGGCGGCCTTCTCCTCGGACATGACGAGCACCGCCGCGGCGCCGTCGTTCAGCGGGCAGGCGTTGCCCGCCGTGACCGTGCCGTGGTCGGGATCGAAGACCGGCTTGAGCGCCGCGAGCTTCTCCATCGTCGTGTTCGGGCGCGGGCCGTCGTCGCGCGTGTATGCGCCGCCGTCGGGCAGCGTCACCGCAACGATCTCGCGGTCGTAGTGGCCGGAGGCCTGCGCGTCGACGGCGCGCGTCTGGGAGACGAGCGCCCACTCGTCCTGGGCCTCGCGGCTGACGCTGCAGCGCGCGGCGACCTTCTCTGCCGTCAGGCCCATCGGGATGTACACGTCGTAGAGCGAGCCCTCCGAGCCGTCGAGCTGCGGGTGCTTGGCCTCTTCGGGGATTGCGGCGCCGAGCCCCGCGCGCGAGACCGCCTCGACGCCCGCGGCGACGTACTGGTCGCCCTCGCCGGCCTTGATGGCGTGGAAGGCCATCCGCAGCGTCTGCAGGGACGAGGCGCAGAAGCGGTTGACGGTGCAGGCGGGGATGTGGTGGCCGTAGCCCGCCAGCAACGTCGCGTTGCGGCCGACGTTGTAGCCCTGCTCGCCGATCCCCGATGCCGAGCCCATCATGACGTCGACGGTCTCGGAGAAGTCGACCTCGGGGTTGCGCTCGACGAGCGCGCGCAGGGGAGTTGCGGCCAGCTCGTCGGCCCTGACGCCCACGAGCGAGCCCTTGAACGCGCGGCCGATGGGGGTGCGGACGGCGTCCACGATCACTGCTTCTGGCATGGGGTGCTCCTTCGGGTCGGTTGTGCCTCCGGCGGTCGCACTCCACGGAGGCTTCTTTCACACCGGCGTCGCACTCGCCGGAGCCTGCATCCATTGTTTCACAGGACTCACTCGCGCGGTCCTGGCCTGACCGGCGACGGTCCACTGCGCCGGCGCCGGGGCGTGGGTCATCCGGCCAGCCCGACCGGCCGCGTGCCATTCTGCGCGGCGGACGGTCGATGGACGGCTCATGCTGCCATCGACATCCCGCGTCCTCCTTCGCGCCGCGGCCCTCTCGGTCATCTCGCTCGCGGCGGCCGCCCCCGCCCACGCCGCGGGCATCCTCAGCGCCCCGCTGCTGCCCGGTCTGCCGCCGGTCTCCGCGATCGTCCAGATCCCCGGCCTCCCGAACGCCCCGCAGCTCACGACCCTGCCGACCGGCCGGCTGCGGGCCCTCCTCGGCATCCCCGGCCCCGACCGCATGCGCGTCACGATCGCCTCGGGCGAGGCCCTGCGCGGCTACGAGGGCCCGGACCGCCTCGTCGGCGGGCCCGGCCCCGACCGCCTCTACGGCGGCACCGGCCCGGACACGGTCTTCGGCAACGGCGGCGACGACCTGCTCGAGGGCGAGTCCGGCGGCGATCGTCTCTACGGCGACACCGGCGGCGACCACCTCTTCGGCGGCGTCGGCCACGACCTGCTCGACGGCGGTCCCGGCAACGACGTGCTCGCCGGCGGCCCGGCACCCGACGACCTCAGCGGCGGCGACGGCGACGACCTCATCCACGCCGGCGGCGCGACCGACAAGGTCGACGCAGGGGCCGGCAACGACGTCATCTACGCCGACTCGGGCCGCGACCGCATCGCCGCGGGCGACGGCGACGACACCGTCTACGTCAACAACGGCACCGCAGTCGGCAGCGTCGACTGCGGCCCCGGCCGGGACACGATCGTCATCAACCCCTATGACATGAAGGGCGGCATCTCCAACGCGCACGCGCTGCGCGACGGCGCGATCCGAAACTGCGAGCGCGTCGTGGACGCCGAGCCGGTCGAGGACGTCAGCGTCGGCGTCAAGGTCATCCTCGGCGACGGCGGCGGCAACCGCCACGGGTCCGAGCGCGACGACAACCTCCTCGGCGGCCGCGGCTCGGACCACCTCGACGGCCTCGACGGCGACGACGTCATGTGGGGTGACCGCCACCAGCGCGACGCCGGCTTCGGCGCCACCGACGTCCTGGCCGGCGGGCCGGGGCGCGACACGATCTACGGGGGCCGCGGCTTCAACAAGATCGACGGCGGCCCCGGCGACGACCGCCTCCAGGGCGGCGCGCACCGCAACACGATCTACGGCGGCGACGGTGACGACGAGATCCGCATCCGCGGCAAGGGCCGCAACACCGTCCGCGGCGGCAACGGCAACGACATCGTCCAGGCCGTCGGCATGCGCGGCGTCATCGACTGCGGCCCCGGCTACGACGTCGTCTACACCGGCCACCGCAAGCCGAAGACGCGCAACTGCGAGAAGCTCGTCAACCGCTGGAAGACCGCGCGCCGCGCGACCACCGGGTAGCGGCCGGGCCTAGCGAGCATGCGGCGTTTGGCGAGTTCTTCGGGCGAGGCGCTGGAAACTCGCCATTTTGCGAGTGCGCCAGCCGTCCTACGCAAGCCGCTCGCCGACGAGCCGCGCGTGAGCGGCGACATCGGCGGCGAACGTCGCGAAATCGCTCGCGTGCAGGGACTGCGGCCCGTCGCAGCGGGCGTGCTCGGGATCCTGGTGGACCTCGACGAGGATCCCGTCGGCGCCGATCGCGGCGGCCGCGCGCGACATCGGCTGGACGAGGCGCCGGTCGCCGGCGGCGTGGCTGGGATCCACGACGACCGGGAGGTGCGTGTGCATCTTCAGCCACGGCACGGCGCCGAGGTCGAGCGTGAAGCGCGTCGCGGTTTCGAACGTCCGGATCCCGCGCTCGCAGAGGATGACCTCATCGGTGCCCTCCTTGAGGATGTAGTCGGCGGCCATGAGCAGCTCGTCGAGCGACGAGGACAACCCGCGCTTGAGCAGGACCGGCTTGCCGAGGCGCCCGGCGACCTCCAGCAGCGCGTAGTTCTGCATGTTGCGTGCGCCGATCTGCACGACGTCGGCGATGGCGGCGATCGCGTCGGCGTGCTGGGCGTCGAGCAGCTCGGTGACGATCGGCAGTCCCGTCGCCTCGCGCGCCTGCACGAGGATCTCGAGCGCCTGCGCGCCCATGCCCTTGAAGGCGAACGGCGAGGTTCGCGGCTTGAACGCGCCGCCGCGCAGCATCGACGCGCCGCCGTCGCGGACGGCCTCGGCCACCGCCAGCGTCTGCTCGCGCGACTCGACCGTGCAGGGACCGGCGATGAGGCAGAACGTCTCGCCGCCGCCCACCGTGCGCCCGGCGATCTCGAAGCTCGACGGCTCGTGGTGGCTGAGCTCCGAGGAGGCGAGCTTGTAGGGGCGCGAGATCGGTACGACACGGTCGACGCCGGCCATCCCCTCCAGCCCGAGCTCCGCGACCCCCTCGGGATCGCCGATCGCGCCGATCGCCGTCGTGAGCGCACCGGGCATGACGACGACGTGGACGCCCGTCTCCGCGAGCCGCTCGCGAACGGCCTCGACCTCGGCCTCGGCCGCTCCGGGGTGCATGACGATCATCATCGGCGCCGGGGATCGTACGACAGCCTGATCGGGAGATCAGCCGGAACGCTCAGGTGTGAGATGACGACCACGGCCACTGCCGGTGTCGAGAACCCACGCCTACACTGGCTCACGTGCAGCCCGAAACCTCCTCGCAGCCCGAGAGCCTCTACGACGCGATCGGGGGCGAGCCGGCGTTCCGCAGGCTCGTTGCGCGGTTCTACGCCGAGGTGGCCCGCGACGACGAGGTGCTGCGGCCGCTGTATCCGGAGGAGAATCTCGGCCCGGCGGAGGAGCGGCTCCGCCTGTTTCTCATGCAGTACTGGGGCGGCCCGCAGACATACATGCGCCAGCGCGGACACCCGCGGCTGCGCATGCGCCATGCGCCCTTCCGCATCGGGCCGCGCGAACGTGCCGCGTGGCTGCGGGCGATGTGGATCGCCCTCGACGATGCGGACATCGCCGAGCCCCACCGCCAGAAGCTGTGGGACTACTTCGAGGCGACCGCGTCACACATGATGAACAGCCGCTAGTCAGTCACTGACGGGTCCCGATCGACCCGAGCAGCTCTACAGCCCCAGGTCGCGGACGCCGAGCTCGTCGGCCCCGAGGTGGTGTGCGAGCTCGTGGCGCACGGTGCGCGTGACCTCCTCGCGCAGGCGCTCGGGGTCGTGGCCGAAGTCGCGGCGCAGCGTGTCGCGGTAGATGACGATCCGGTCGGGCACGTCGTCGCGCGCGACGCCGTCGCCGTGGTAGAGGCCGTAGGCCCGCGCGCGCCGCCCGCCGTCGGAGATGACCACCGCGACGTTGTGCTCCAGCGCGCGCTGCAGGAGGTCGGGCAGCTCGTCCATCGCGTCGCGCACGAGCTCGGCGAAGTCCTCGTCGTCGTATGGATCGAGATCCATGAACTCGACCTCCTCGGGATCGGGCGCCACGCCGTCGCGCGCGAGGCGCTCGGTCTCCTCGACGAGGCGCTCGAACTCGGCCTCGGACTCGGGCTCGCTCCAGCCGGCCATCTTCAGCCCGAGGGACATGAGGATCCCGCCGACGACCGCGACCAGGAGCACGACGAGCGCACCGCCCTGCAGCAGGCGCACCGGCGTCGAGAAGCTCGGTCCCTCGATCAGCGCGACGACCCCGAGCCCCAGAGCAAGCGCCAGCAGCGCCGCCAGCAGGACCCGTCGCACCGAGGGCGCGCGCATGCGTGACCTACCTCATCGAGCGGGCGATGATGACCCGCTGGATCTCGTTCGTGCCCTCGTAGATCTGCGTGATCTTCGCGTCGCGCAGCATCCGCTCCACGGGGTACTCGTTGACGTAGCCGTAGCCGCCGAGGACCTGGATCGCCTCGACCGTGACGGACATCGCGGTGTCGGAGGCGAAGAGCTTGGCCATCGAGGAGTACTTGCCGAGGTCGGGCTCGCCGCGGTCCGCCTTCGCACAGGCCTTGTAGAGGAGCTCGCGTGCGGCTGCCGTGCGCGTCTCCATGTCGGCGAGCTTGAACTGGATCGCCTGCAGCTCGTTGATCGGCTTGCCGAACGCGATCCGCTCGCGCGCGTAGCCGGCCGCGTAGTCGGTCGCGCCCTGCGCGATCCCGACCGCTTGGGCGGCGGCGCCCAGGCGCGTGCGCTCGAGCGTCGCCAGAGCGACCGACAGGCCCTTGCCCTCGACGCCGATGAGGTTCTCGGCCGGGACGCGCACGTCGACGAACGACGGCGATCCGGTCGGCGAGCCCTTGATCCCGAGCTTGTGCTCGAGCTTGCCCGGATCGAAGCCGGCGCGGTCGGCCTCGACGATGAAGGCCGAGCTACGGTTGTGCTCGCGGTCGGTCTTGGCGAAGACGACGTAGAAGTCCGCCACGCCGGCGTTCGTGATCCAGTTCTTGGTCCCGTTGATCACCCACTCGTCGCCGTCGAGCGCCGCGCTGGTGCGCATCGCCGCGGGGTCCGAGCCGGCGTCGGGCTCCGACAGGCAGAACGCGGGCGACCACTCGCCGCTGGCGCAGCGCGGCAGGAAGCGCTCCTTGAGCTCGGGTGAGCCGAAGCGCTGGATCGGCAGCGTGCCCAGCTCCTGCACCATGAGGATCAGCGCGCAGGCGGCCGATGCCCTGGCCAGCTCCTCGACCGCGACCTGCAGCATCAGCGTGCCGGTCCCCATGCCGCCCTGCTCCGGCTCGAACGGCAGCGCGAGCACGTCCTGCTCGGCGAGCAGGCGGCGGACGTCCCACGGGTACTCGTCGGTCGCATCGATCTCCGCCGCGCGCGGCGCGATCTTGTCCTGCGCGAGCTGCCGGATCGTGGCGCGGAAGTCCTTGTGCTCGTCCGGGAGCTCGTAGACGTCGGTCATCGGCGCGCGGAGCGCTTGGGCAGCGTCTTGACGATCAGCTTCGCGATCAGCCGGTAGCCGTTCGTGCGCGCATGGATGTCGCGAAACTCGCAGTAGTAGGTGAGCTCGCACACCCTGGCCACCGGCACCGGCACGAACTGGTCGGGCGGCAGCGGCGTGAGCTCCTCGAGCGAGCCGTAGGCGCCGCTCGCCGCGGTCACGTCGACGAACCTGGCCTTCACCGCGGTGTACGCCTGCTCGAGCGCCGGGTTGATCAGGCTCTTGAACGCGACCACCGAGAGCCGCGCCAGGTCCTGGTCGGCGTCAGCGCCGATCCACTTGCCCAGGATCACGTCCGGGTACGTGATACCGGCGATCCGCACCCGCTTGCCGGCCGCCTCGCGCAGCCGCTCGGCGATCTCGCCGACGTTGTCGTGGATCTGCTGGACCGCCGTGCCGACGCACGCGATCGGGTCGGCCTCGAGCGCGCAGCGGGTGACGTCGTTGCCGCCGACGGAGACGGTGACGAGGCCGACCTTGCGGCGGTTGCGGCGCAGGAAGCGCTCGGCGGCGGCGATCTGCGTGCGGCCGGTGTAGTCCGGCCCGTCGAGCGTCTCCGCCCCGCATGCCGTCGTGCGCTCCAGCAGCGACGTGGTGGACTCGCCGGCGCAGCCGAGGTTGACGAGCTTGAAGCGGTGGCCGCGCGCCCGCGCGAGCTTGGGCACCTGGTTGGCGAAGCCGTTGCGGGTGTTCTGGCCCTGGCCTGCGGCCGTCGCCTGGTAGCCGGTGGCGTAGGAGTCGCCGAGCGAGACCAGGTAACGCGTCGGCTTGGGCTTGGCCTGTGCGGCGGCCGGGAGCGCGAGGGCGAGCGTCAGGCCGAGGATCAGCATGCAGTGCGATGACATGCGCCGGAGCGTAGTGCGGTGCCCCGTTCCCGGTTAGGCAGGCGTGGCGGCGGTCGCGCGCTGCGCGGCGACCAGGCGTGCGAGGCGCGCGCGGTGAGCTGACGCGCTGCCCAGCAGGGCGGCGTCGAGCTGCGCGCGCTTGTAGAGCCAGTGGACGTCGGCCTCCCAGGTGAACCCGATGCCGCCGTGGGCCTGGATCGCCGAG
>JBPCJA010000277.1:0-11079 GCA_051005755.1 Solirubrobacteraceae bacterium | reverse complement strand
CGCCGCCCGGCAAGCGCGTGCGTCCCGACAGCCTCACCGGCCCGCCGCTCGACCGTCCCTGGCGCCGCTGACCGCGTGATCTGCCCGATGAACCCTGATCTACTGCACCGAGATGGAAAGCCATTTTGGTCCATCCTCTTGAACCTGTCAAGGCGCCCACGATCCGTGGGGGCACGCGGCGGGCAGCTACACGACGAGCAGCGTCTTGCCGACCGTCGCGCGCGACTCGATCGCGGCATGCGCGTCGCCCGCACGGTCGAGGGCGAACGTCTGGCCGACGACGGGCCGCAACCGACCGGCGGCAGCCAGCGCGAGCGCCCGCTCGCTGAGTGCGCGGGCGCGCGCTGGCGTCAGCGCGAGCGCAGCCACGAGCGTCACGCCGAAGTCGGCCGCAACCGCGTCGGAGATCGGCGAGAACGCGCCGCTGGCCATCCCGTAGCTGCAGAAGCGCCCACCTGGTGAGACGAGGTCGAAGGCGGCAGCGGCGAGCGCGCCGCCCACACCGTCGAACACGACGTCGACAGCGCCGGCGCGCGGCGCCCAGCCGGCCTGTGTGTAGTCGATCGCACGCTCGGCGCCGAGGCGACCGGCAAGCTCGCGCTTGCGCGGACCGGAGGCGGCCGCGACGACGGTGGCGCCCGCGTCACGCGCGAGCTGCACGAGCAGGCTGCCCACGCCGCCGCCGGCGGCGAGCACGAGCACGGTCTCGCCGGCCCGCGGCGCAACCGCATCGACGAGTGCGAGCGCCGTGCGCCCGTCGGCCAGCAGCGCGACCGCATCTGCCATCGCGAGCCGGCGGGGCACCTCGATGAGCGCCTTCGCCGTGACGGCGACGCGCTCGGCGTAGCCGCCCGACCCGCCGGTCGTCGTCACGACCCGGCGTCCGACGAGCGCGGCGTCGACGCCGTCGCCGACCGCCGTCACGCGACCGCCGACACCGTTGCCGGGCACGACCGGCAACGCGGGCGACATCGCAGGATGCGGCGGCCGGCCGGCTCGCACCTGCGTCTCGACGAACGTCACGCTCGCGAGCTCGACCTCGACGAGAGCCTGACCCGGCCCCGGCACGGGGTCCGGCAGCCGGTCGACGACGAGGCCCGCGGGCGGGCCGAACTCGCGCAGGACGACGGCGCGCATCACGGCAGGATGAGGTGGACGTCGCCGAACTCGTGCCAGCGGTAGCCGCAGCGCAGCGCGGCGCGGTAGGAGTCCGCGACGAGCGCGCGGCCACCGACGGCTTCGAGCATGAGCAGGTGCGAGGCGTCGGGGTCGTGCCAGCCGGTGAGCAGGCCGTCGACGGCGCGCACCCCCCGCTCGGGCGTGACGACGTGGTGCGTCCAGCCCGCGCCGGGCTCGATCTCGCCGTCGTCGCGCGCGACGGTCTCCAGCGCGCGCACGGCGGTCGTGCCGACGGCGACGGCACGGCCCCCCGCGGCGCGCGCCGCGTTGACGATGCGGGCAGCCGCCGCGGGGACCTCGTAGCGCTCGGGATAGGGCGGCTCGCCGGCCTCCAGGGAGGAGACGCCGGTGTGCAGGAGCAGCGGCGCGACGGCGATCCCGCGCGCGACGAGGGCCGTGACGAGCTCGGGCGTGAAAGGACGCCCGGCGCTCGGCATCTCGGCGCTGCCGGGATGCAGCGCGAAGACCGTCTGGTAGTCGGCCAGCGGCCACGCGCGCGCCACGTAGCCGTAGCGGATGGGCGCTCCGTGGCGAGCGAGGTAGTCCAGCAGCGGGACGCCGCGGGTGTCGAGCTCGGCGAGCCACAGGCGCGCGCCCGCGAGGTAGGGCGCAAGCAGCATCGCCGTCGCCGAGCCGGGCAGCGAGAGCGTCTCGCCGGCGCGCCCGCCGCCGAAGCGCTCGCCGTCGCGGCGCAGCTCGACGACCCAGCGCCGCGGGGAGTCGGGCGTCGAGAGGTGCAGCCCCAGCGCCGTCCCGTCCGCACGGCGCGCGGGCAGGGCGGCGGGCAGCGTCGCCGAGGTGTTGACGACGAGCACGTCGCCTGCGCGCAGGTACGCAGGGAGATCGCGCGCCCGGGCGTGCGAGAGGCCCCCGCGCGTGGCGACGAGCATCCGCACCTCGTCGCGCGCGAGCCCGCGCGCCTCGGGCGGCTCATGCGCCTCGCGCCGCTCGGCCAGCGCCGCGGCGACGCTCACGACCGCACGCCCTCACTCGTCGAGGCGTGCGCGGCGACGCTCACCCGGGCACTCCCGCCGCGAGCTCGGCGGCGCGGTAGCGCCCGCTCGGCAGCTCGCCCTCGACGAGCGCGAGCAGCCCCGGCACGCTCTGCTCCGGCGGCGGGCGGTCGGAGACGTCCTCGCCGGGGAAGGCCTCCTGGTGCATGCGCGTGTTCATGTCGCCGGGATCGACGGCGTAGACCCGCAGGTCCGGCCGTTCGGCCGCGAGCACGCTGGAGAGCTGCTCGAGCGCCGCCTTCGACGCGCCGTAGCCGCCCCAGCCCTCGTAGGCCTCGACCGCCGCGTCGGATGTGATGTTCACGATCCGCGCCCCGGGTGGCAGCAGCGGCAGCGCGAGCTGGACGAGCGCGAGCGGCGCGATCGCGTTGACGCGGAAGACGTGCTCGAGCACGTCGAGGGGGTACTCGGCGAGCGCCGGCAACGGCGAGGCGCCGAGCGTGCTCGCGTTGTTGACGACGAGCTCCAGCCGGTCGCCGGCGACCTCGACGAGCAGCCCGCGGTGCCACGAGTCGGCGATGTCGCCTGGGACGGCGACGACCTCCGTGAGCGCGGCCAGCTCGGCCCGGGCGGCCTCGAGCTCGGCCTCGGTGCGCGCGTCGATGACCAGGCGCCAGCCGCGCCGGGCCAGCGCCCGCGCCAGGGCAAGGCCAAGCCCGCGCGAGGCGCCGGTGACGAGCGCGGTAGCGGTAGGTGAAGGCGTGTCCATGGCGGCCACGCTACGGCGGGGCTTGCCCGGCCCGCCATCGGGAATTGGTCCTAGGACCCCTCGCGCACGTCAGGGAGCCGGCCAGCCGCCGCCGCCGACCCGGCGCTTGCGGTCGGGGACGGTGTCGATGAGGTCGCGCGGCTCTGGCGAGGTCGACTGCGCCTCGGCGAGCCAGTCCGTGTACTCGCCGACGGCGATCCGCGGGATGCTGATCGTCACCGTGTTGGCGGTGACGTGACCCCAGACGCGGTCGCCCTGCGGCGAGCTGCCGGACGGCACGTCGCGCAGCTCGACGCCGATCGCGCCGCCCGGCCCGGTGCGGGCAGAGAACCTCTTCGCGGCACCGATCTTGGACCGGAAGTCCACGAGGTACAGCGCCGACCCCGGAGGGGCGGACGCGACGAACCGCGCGACCACCCGCTGATCCTCCGTCCGCACGCTCACGCGTCGCAGATCGAGGTCGGGCCGCGCGATCGGGCGCGTGGAGGGCGGGCTGAGCACGTCGTTTGCGGGATCGCCGCGCTCGTCGGGAACCCGCCCGAACCGCAGACCGCAGCCCGCCGCGAGCGCCACCGCCAGCAGCACGACCACGAGTGGGAAGACGCGCAGCATCACCGCGCTATATCGGCACCCTCACCGCGATACACGAGCGGCGACGGCCCGACCTCGCCGAGTGTCGTGCGAGATCAGCGCCCGGGACCGGCGGGCGCTAAGCAACAATCGTTTCGCGCCTCGATCACCGGCTCGCCGCGTACGACGTGCCGGCGGCCACGGACTTCCGCGAGGCACGGCCGCGCTCTGACCGCAAGCCCGGTCCGCGCAGCCGCGGCGCGGCGAGAGCCTCACCCCAGCCCCTCGCGCACGGCGTACAGCGCCGCCTGCGTGCGTCCGACAGCCCGAGCTTGCCGAGGATGTTGCCCACGTGCGTCTTGACGGCCTTCTCCGCGACGCCGAGCTCGAAGGCGATGCGCCCGCGTGCACCTCACCATCGGCCGTGAGGAGTGGCTCGGTCTGACCCGACACAAGCGGCGGCAGGTCGCGGCGCGGTCGTGGGAACCTGCAGAACTGACGGATCGAGCATGCGTCGGGATCGACACGTCGATTATGCATGACATACGTGCAGAAGTGACGGTTCGCCGAGGACGCACGGAGCAGCGGTCAGTTGTGCACGCGACTTGGTCGCCCAATCGGTCATAGGCGGATCTCTGCGCGCGAGGGAGGAACGCTGCAGTCGATCCGGCCCTCGGTCGCGGTACGCGCACGCCCAGGTGTAACGCTGCTCGAAGAAGGCCTGCGGACGCAGCCTTGCCGCCGCGCGCGACCTGCTGCCGCCAGACCACGCGACGACGGACTCCCCTGCGACACCCTGGGACGGCCTGGGGAGCCGGGAGGCGACACCGTCCTACGTCTTGGCCGAGGAAGCGCGGTGCTGGCTCAACCTCCGACCGAGCAAGGCAGTCACCACATTCGAGGACAAGTCCGGGCCTCGCAGCCGCAGTGCGGCGAGCGCCTCACCCCAGCCCCTCGCGCACGGCGTACAGCGCCGCCTGCGTGCGATCCGACAGCCCGAGCTTGCCGAGGATGTTGCCCACGTGCGTCTTGACGGTCTTCTCCGCGACGCCGAGCTCGAAGGCGATCGCCTTGTTCGCCCGGCCGCGGGCGACGAGGGCGAGGACCTCGCGCTCGCGCGGAGTCAGCAGCTCGTGGCGCTGCGCGCGATCGCCGTCCTCGACGACCTCGCGTAGAACGCGCGCCGCGACCGCGGGATGCAGGAGCGCCTCGCCGCCGTCGACGATCCGGATCGCCCGGACGAGCTCCGCCGGCGCGGCGTCCTTGAGCAGATAGCCGGCCGCGCCCGCGCGCACCGCGGGCAGGACCTTGTCCTCGTCGAGGAAGCTCGTCAGCACGATGACGCGAGCGGGCGAGCCACGCTCGCGCAGGCGCTCGATCGCGCCCACGCCGCCGAGCCCCGGCATGACGAGGTCCATGAGCACGACGTCGGGCTCCAGCGCCGCGACGGCCTCCAGCGCCTGCTCGCCGTCCTCGGCCTCACCGACGACGTCGATGTCGTCCTGCAGCTCGAGGAAGGTCCGCAGGCCCTGGCGCACGACCGCGTGATCGTCAGCGATGAGGACGCGGATCACGCCGGAACCTCGAGGCGCACGGTCGTGCCGGCGCCGGGCGCGGTCTCGATCGCCAGCGCGCCGCCGGCCGCGCGCGCCCGCTCGGCCATCGTCGTCAGGCCGAGGCGACGCGAGCGCACCGCGCCGCGATCGAAGCCGACGCCGTCGTCGCTGACGCTGAGCTGCACGCGGCCGGGCTCGCAGCGCAGCCGCACGTCGATGTGCGCGGCCTGCGCATGGCGCAGCGCGTTGTGCAGCGCCTCCTGGGCGATGCGAAAGACGTCGGTCTCGATCGCCGCTGCGACCGGCGCCTCGCCGTCGACCTCCAGGACGATCTCGCGCCGGTGGGCGCGGCGGAGCACGTCGACGTGCTTGGCGAGGGCGACCGCGAGCCCCTCGGCCTCGAGCGCGGCGGGGCGCAGGTGGACGATGACCGAGCGCAGCTCCTCCATCGCCTCGCGCGCGAGCTCGCGCACGAGCGCGAGCTGGGCGCCCGCCTGGTCGATGTCGCGCTCGAGCAGCGCGGCGCCGGACTCCGCTGCGAGGACGACCCCGAAGAGCTTCTGCGTCACGGCATCGTGCAGCTCGCGGGCGAGCCGGTTGCGCTCCTCGACGATGGACAGCTCGCGGCTGCGCTCGTGCAGGCGGGCGTTCTCGAGCGCGAGCGCGGCGTGTGCCGCGAACGTCTCGATGAGCGCCTGGTCGGCGTCGGAGAACGTCGCGGCGCCGTCCTTGTCGGTGAGGTAGAACGCCCCGACGATCGCGCCGCGCGAGACGATCGGCACCCCGAGGAACGACGCCATCGAGGGGTGGGCGGCCGGCCACCAGCCGCGAAAGCGCTCGTCCTGGCGGATGTCGTGCGTGCGGTAGGGCTCGGCGGACTCGAGCATCGCGCCGAGCAGGCCGTGCGTACGCGGCAGCTCGCCGAGGCTCGTGATGAGCCCGTCACTCATGCCCGAGGTGATGAAGCGTGCGAAGCCGCCGTCGCCGTCGGGCACGCCGATCGCAGCGTAGCGGGCGGCCGCGAGCTCGCGGGCGGCGTCGACGAGCTTCTGGAGGACCGGCTCGACGGCGTGCTCGGCAGCGATCGCGAGGACGGCGTCGCTCAGCGCCTCGGTGGCGGAGGCCATGGGGCGATGGTAGGGGGCGGGGTCGGGCGCCTGCGCGTGTCGTCGGCGGCCGCTTGTCGCGCAAACCGCAAGCGCCGGCGACGCAGATCCGCACGTCCGTCGTTTGCGCGAAGCAGGAGTTCAGCCCGCGCCTAGCGGGTCGCTGCCGTCTGGATGCGGCCGGCAGAGAGCTGGTGCTCGAGATTGTCAACGAGCGCGAACAGGCCAACGGTCTCGTAGGCGCGGTTGCGTTTACCGATGGTGACCTGGGCCAGAACGCCGTCGACCTCGAGTTGCTGCAGGGCCACGCGGCCGGTTTCGTAGGAACGACCGAGCAGCTGGGCGGCTGTCTCGGCGGTGATCATGGGGTGCGCGGGAAGCAGTGGGATGAGGGCTCGCGCGGTCGCGTCGGTCCGACGGTGCGCTGACGCCCGCTCCCACGTTCGCTGAAGGTCAGCGACCTGGTCTGCGAGCTGGATCGATCCCGCGGCGGCCTGTTCTACGGCCTCGGCGATGAGCGTGGTCCACCGGTCCGGCCCGTGTTTGTCAAAGCGCCATGAGGTCAGGCCCGCCACGTACGCTTCGCGGCGTCCGGCCAGAACCAGGCTCGTCGGCGGAATCACGTCGCGGACAAGCCCGCCGCGGCACAGGATCTCGCCGATCAACGTGCGCCCCACGCGTCCGTTGCCGTCGGCGAACGGATGGATCGTCTCGAACTGCGCGTGTGCGACCGCGGCCTGCAGCATCGGCGAGACGTCCGTGCGTGAGCAGAACGCACACAGATCCTCAAGCAGCTCATCGACCAACCGGGCCGGTGGCGGCACGAACTCGGCCCCCACCGGTGTAGCCGAGTCAAACCCAATCCAGTTCTGCGATTCGCGGACCTGGCCGGCGTGCTGAAGCAGCCAACGATCAGCCTGCGCAATGGCTGCGTGCGTAGCTTTGACGTCTTCGGGCAGCAATGGCCCCTTCGAGGCGGCCGCGCGCTCGTAAGCGCTGCGGACCGCGGCGACGTTCGCCATCGTCGCGGCGGCCGGCCCCGTCGGACGCCCCCGGCCGGCGTTCGCATTCAGCAAGGCCCGCGCGAGTGCCCGGTTCCCCGGGGTCGCGATCCCCTCCATCTGACTTGACGCGATCGCTTCAGAGCGCATCAGCTGTCCGGCGATCGTTGACACCCCCACCCGGTCGGCGTGCGCCTGTGCCGCGGCCGCCCGCACCTCAGCGTCTGCCACCGCCGCCAGTGTCTGCTGTGAGAGCCGCAGATCCAGATCGCGAATCGGTCCCGGAACGTACGCCTGGATGGTCGCCGTTTGTCTACCCCGACGCGGTCCGGGATGCGACAGATCAGGCGACCACTTCTCCTCAGACCACCGAAATCTAGAACCCTGCTCACCAGCAGCCATACACAGACTTATAGCAGTAGGTCTGTGTACCGGACGGCTAACTCGCGTCGCACGCTTGAGGATCGGGCACCCTCAACTCGCGCATTCCAGCACTCTCGATCGCCCCGCGGCGCCGTCCCGATCGGCGATCCCCACGCGGACGCCCTGTACGGCCGGCGGCGCGAGGAAATGCCGCCACGGATTCGACTGACCTCCCACTGCCGCCGCCGCTTCACCCGAGGGCACGACTGACGACCTGCGGCGAGCCCGTGGGCCGGCGCGCGACTATGGGGTGCGGCCGACGCGTACCTGCGTCCCGCGATGTCGCGCAAGAACCTGAAGGTGATCACCGGAACCCAGGCGTTGAGCATCAAGCTGAGCGGCGACCGGGCCAGGTCATAGTCCAGCGGACGCCCGCGCACGTAGCCGAGATCGAGGCCGACCTGCGCCAGCGCGCGGAGCTCCTCTACCACCCATCCGGCACGTGCCGGATGGGCTGCGACGACGGCGCCGTCGTGGATCCCCAGTTGCGCGTGCGCGGCATCCAGCGCCTACGCGTCATCGACGCATCCGTCATGCCCGTGATCCCGGGCGGGGACATCAAACGCGCCGACGATCATGATCGCCGAGCGCGCGGCCGACATCATCCGCGAGCCGCTGACCGAGCCGCAGCCCATCGGTGCCTGAAAGCACCTTGATCACAGACCCTTAAGCCAATCATGCGCGGCCAATCATGCGCCGCGCTGCGGATCCGGATCGGCGAACAGCTCCTCCATCCCGGTCGGCACGGCCTGCCAGGACAGGCCGTACCTGTCCTTGAGCCAGCCGCACCGCCCTTCCTCCGGGGCCCTCGTATACCACCCACGCCGTAACCCAAAGACGCCTACCGACGAATCGAGGCTAGTTGCTGGTTGCGTCGTCGGATTGGAGCTCGGATCGGTCTTTGAGCATTCTCTTTCGATAGAAGTTGACCACGAATCCGACTGTCAGCGTTATGAACAGGAGACCGGCTGAGACCGCCGCGAGCCCACCAGCCATGCTGACCGGCCCGCTGTCGACGATCTTCGCCATCACCGCGGCGATGCCTAGTCCAGCGGCCGCGATAGCCCCCAAGACGCAGCAAAGCTTGAGCATCAGGCCGGGTGGTGCAAGGTGCTCTGTCCAGTCCTTGCCGTCCCAGTAGCGTTGCCCCGGCCGCGTCTTTGGATCTGGATACCAGCCTTCAGCTCGCCCGGTGGCAGCGGGAGCCCGCCCGGTGGCAGCGGGAGCCCGCCCGTTGGTAGCGGGTGACTTGGTGGCGGTTGCCATGTCTCCTCCTTATGACTCGTGGGCGTCATTCCCCCAGGGACAACGTCCTTGGGCGTGACTGCCATGGAAGCGGGCCTACATTCGGGCTTTGGAAGCCAAGGACCGCTTAGGCGGAGGCCAATCGTCGGCTGGTCAACCAGCGATAAGTCGGCTAGTTAGCGACCGTCTGCCATCGACTCTACGCCCATTTTCGGCGAATTGGAGATTTCGTGCCGAAGGTCGGGAAGACACGGCCCCTTCCACGCTTCCACGCGAGCCGGCAGCACGGGCGGGTTCGGCACATCCGGTCGCCCATCGCGGTTGTTCGCCGTGCTGCCCAAGGCCGGGCGTTTGGGGGTAGGGCTAGGCTTGATGGCGCAGCGTCGTCGACTGGCGGGTCACATTCGTCCCCCTCTCGCTCACGAGTGGCGCCACAGTCCCCGGGGGGCGAGAGCGGAGTGGGCGTGATGCCCGACACCCTTGAACCACCCGTCGCAACCGGCTTCCGGCCAGGAGGGACGCTGCTGTCAGCAACGATCTCAAACTCCATCGTCGGCCACGAAGACGGCCGCGATCACAACGCCACGATGACTGCGCCCGACGGTTCGGCGTTGTTCGTGGCCTGCCGGGCCAGAGTTGAGGTCCTGCTTGATGGCCGCGCCGGCATGGACGTCGTGGGGCGCGCACGATCGAGGCGTTCCCATTGGCCTGCGAGGAGCAGTGCGTGTTGTGGCTGTGGGCGTGGCCGCGACTGGCTTCCCATAGCGGCGATGCCTCGGACGGCGTGATCGCAAACCCCGCGCGATGCCAGGCCGTCCTGGACCGGATCAACGCGCTCGGGACACTGCGATGACCGCGTCCGTCGCCGAGGTGGCGTCCCGCGCGCCGGCTCGGCCTGATGCTCGGGTACGGATCGACCGGCTGCTGTTCGCGCGCTTTCGGGCGGGGGAGCCGCGCGCTCGTGACGCGCTGGCCGAACGGTTCTTGCCGCTCGCGCGGTCGCTCGCGCGGCGCTACTCCGGCGCGGGCGAGCCGTTGGACGATCTCATCCAGGTCGCGTCGCTCGGGCTGCTCAAGGCGATCGATCGTTACGACCCCACGCGCGGCTGCACATTTTCGACCTACGCGGTCCCGACGATCGTCGGCGAGCTAAAGCGGTATTTTCGCGATCGTACGTGGGCCGTGCGCCCACCGCGCGCTGTGCAAGAGCTCGCGCTGCGCATCGAGCGTGCCCGCACGCAGCTTGACGGCGCGCCAACCGTCGCCGAGCTCGCCGCCGCGACGGGCAACGACGAGCAACAGGTTCTGCAAGCACTGCAGGCCCACCGCGGTCGCGGCGCCCTGTCGCTCGACGTGCCGCGCTCAGACGATCGCACGCGGCCGGCGTTGGCAGAGCTGATCGCCAGCGACGACGAACTCGCGCGCGCCGAGGCGCGCGTCCTGCTTGATCGCGCCTGCGTCGGGCTGTCCGCGCGCGCGAGAGAGATCCTACGGCTGCGGTTTGTAGAGGACATGACCCAGCAGCAGATCGGTGATCTGTTCGGTGTCAGTCAGATGCAGATCTCACGGATCATCCGCCAGACGATCGATCACTGTCACCGCTTGCTGACCAGCACGCCGCGGTGCTCGCCAGCCACCGAGCGCACGCGCCCGCCGATCGCTGCACATCCGGGCCGTGCGAGCGCGACCACGGGGTCTCGGTAGCACCGGCGGGAAATCGTCTTCATCACACGCCGCTGCGCGATGATGCGCCATGACGATGGAACGTGTGGCCGTGATCGACATGGGCTCGAACTCCTTCCGTCTGGTGGTGTTCCAGTACGAGCCGGGTAGCTGGTGGAGCCTTGCAGACGAGATCCGGGAGGCCACTCGCGTCAGCGCGGGAATGGGTGACGAGGGTGTTCTGCAAGCGGAGCCGATGGACCGCGCGCTGCGCACCGCCGCCGTCTTCGCGTCGTTCCTGCGAGCATCGGGCGTGGAACAGGTGGACGCCGTGGCCACCAGTGCGATCCGCGACGCCGCCAATCGGGACGAGCTGCTCGACGCGGTCCTGGAACGCACAGGGCTGAAGGTGCGGGTGATCAGCGGCGCCGAGGAGGCTTGGTACGGCTACCTGGCGATCGCCAACTCGCTGACACTGAGCGACGGCTTCGGCATCGTACGTATTCAGGGGGTCTGGACGTGTGAGCAGGCTTTTCGGGGTCGGGCGCGTAGTTATGGAGCGTGGCGCGGCCGGACGAGCTTGGCGAGTTGAGGGCGGAGAACGCATCGTTGCGT
>JBPCJA010000276.1:0-7215 GCA_051005755.1 Solirubrobacteraceae bacterium | reverse complement strand
GGCCGGGAGCGGCCTACGCACGCGGCCCGTCTTTCCAGCTCGGACTTCGTCCCGCCGAGCGACCTCGGCCCGGCGTAGCTCGCCGGGCCGCGGACGGTGATCGGGATGGCGCCCTCGTCGGCGTCGTCGCGCCCGCGGGCGGCGATGAGCAGCGCCGACGCGCCGCAGCCGGCGAGCAGGCTCCACAGCAGCACGCTCAGCGCCGAGATGTGTCCGCCGGCGGCGAGCAGCAGGCCCTCCCAGACGGCGTCGACGAGCCCGAGCCCGAGCGACCGTGCGAGACCGATCACCACGAGCGCCAGCGGCAGCGCGCCGAGCGCGACGAGCCCGAGCGCGGGCCCCCGCCGCAGCCGGAACTCCGGCGCGAGCGCGAAGAGCCAGATGTGCAGCGCCGGGAGGACGAGCGCCGCCGCGTAGGGATTGGAGATCCAGAGGCCGATCGCGGCCGCCAGCGCGACGAGCACGACGACGACGCCGACCGCGGACTCGGCGGGATCGGCCGCGGCCCGCGTCAGGCGCAGGACGGCCGGCCGCAGCCACGCCCAGCCGAGCAGGAGGACGAGCCCCGTGGCCAGCAGCGCCGGTGCCTGCACGGGCAGGGCGCGCGGCGACACCGGCGCGCTCGGCGCGGTGACGAGCCCGGTCGCGCCCAGCGCGAGTGCGAAGAGCGCGACGAGCACGAACGGCAGCGCGGCGGCGAGCGTCCAGCGCACCCAGCCGAGCACGGGCTCGCGCCGGCGCAGGAGCGCCGCGAGGGCATCGATCGCCGTGACCGCGACGGCGAGCAGCAGCGCGCCGGTGAAGAACCGCACGGCCCAGCCCGGCAGGACCTTGCGGCTCGTCAGCAGGTCGCTGCTCGTCGCCTCCGGACTCAGCGGACGTGCCTCCGGCGCGCCGTCGAGGGCCGTCACCGTGCGCAGCGCCGCGCGGCCGAAGGCCTCCAGGCGGGTGCGCGAGATCGGCGCACCGGCCGGTGGCGGCCGGTCCCCGCCGATCGACAGCAGCGCCGCCGGCAGCCCCCGTGCGAGCAGCGCCCCCTGCTCGCCGAAGGTCGCCGGCAGCGCGAACCGGGCGAACTGGCTCAGCGCTCGCGGCTGCCCCGAGCCCGAGCCGGTCTCGATCCGGACCGCCTCTTGGACGGTCGCGCGCAGCCGCAGCGGCGCCGCCCCGAGCGCGTTGGACCAGGGCGTCACGAGCGGCGCGCGGACGGCGCGCGACGCGAGGTCGCCGAGGACGAGCACGGCCCCGACCGGCCCGCGCAGCTCGTCGGCGAGCGCAGCCGCGCCGGCGGCGCCGCCGCTGCCGCCACTCGTCGAGACGAGCGTCAGGGTGCGGTGCGTCTGGCGCGGGGCGCCGAAGACCCGCGCGAGCTCCAGCAGCGCCGCCGTCCCCGACAGCTCCGCCTCCGCCCGCCGGCCGGCGGCGTCGCGGTGGGCGACGACGACGATGCGCTCGTCGACGGTGCCGGTGCGCTCGGCGATGACCGTCCGCAGCGCCTGCCGGCCGTCGATCGTCTCGCCGTCGTGGACGACGTTGCGCACACGGAAGCCGGCGTCGGCCATCTGCGCGGCGATCGTGTCCGCAAGCCGCTCGTCGCCCGCCGATCCCGGACGGCGGTCGGGGAAGCGGTCGGCGAGACCCTCGTCGGGAGCGTATGCGCGGTGAAACGCCCGCTCGCCCGCGAAGGCGTCCGGAGCGATCGGCGTCGTGAGCGGGCGCGGCCGGTTCTCGAGCGAGAACGCGAGCAGCACGAGCGCGAAGAGGACCGGGAGCAACGCCGCCCGGTAGATGCGCGGGTCGACCATCTCGTCGTCACACTATTGGTGGTGATGGTGGATCGCGCTCCCCGCATCCTGCTCGTCGACGACGAGCACGCGATCCAGACGCTGCTCTCCTATCCACTGCGCAAGGACGGCTACGAGGTCGTCCAGGCCACCGACGGCCGCGCAGCGCTCGCCCGCTTCGCCGAGGGCAGCTACGACCTCGTCGTCCTCGACCTCATGCTCCCCCACCTCGACGGCCTCGAGGTCTGCCGCCGGATCCGGGCCCGCAGCACCGTGCCGATCATCATGCTCACGGCGCGAGCGGAGGAGATCGACAAGGTCGTCGGGCTGGAGCTCGGCGCCGACGACTACATCACCAAGCCCTTCTCGATGCGCGAGTTCCGCAGCCGCGTGAAGGCGGCGCTGCGGCGTGCCGAGATGCAGCCGCACGACAGCGCGTCCGCGGGCGATGACCCGCTCCAGGTCGCGGGACTGCGGATCGACTTCGACAAGCGCGCGGTGCGCGTCCGCGACGAGCCCGTGCAGACGACGTTCGTCGAGTTCGAGATCCTCGCCGCGCTCGCCCGCCACCCCGGCCGCGTCTACACGCGCGAGATGCTGCTCACGCGGATCTGGGGGGACGCCGCCTACCGCGACCCGCGCACGATCGACGTCCACATCCGCCACCTGCGCGAGAAGCTCGAGCTCGACCCCAAGCAGCCCGAGTACCTCTTCACGGTGCGGGGCGTCGGCTACCGCTTCCGCGACTCGGAGCCCTGACGCCGTGCGAGTGCGCTCGCTGCGGACGCGGCTGACGATCCTCTCCTTCGCGGTGACGCTCGTCGCGGTGGGCGCGATCCTCTTCTACGTCACGCCGCAGCTCGAGTCCTCGCTGCGCGACCAGAAGCTCAGGTCGCTCGCCGCGACGGCACACGCGTTCACCCCGCTCATCGCGCACGTCGTGCGCAACAACGGCTCGGCCGACGAGATCAACGCCGTCGTGGCGCAGGCCAGCGAACGCTCCAACTCGCGCGTGACGCTCATGTCGGTCGGCGACGGCACCGAGGGACTGCAACTGGCGATCTTCTCGGACTCGACCTCGCAGGTGCAGATCACCGACCTGCGCTTCAGGGTCGCCGACGTCGCCGCCCGCACTGGGCGCACGGCGATCGGGACCGAGTCCTCCGAGGAGGCCGAGCTCGGGCAGGTGGCCGAGCCGATCCGCGACGAGGGGACCGTGAGCCGCGTCGCCGTCTTCTCGACCCCGCTGTCGGAGGTCCAGGGCAACGTCGCGCTCATCCGCCGCCAGATCCTCGTCGCCGGGGCGCTCGGCCTCCTGCTCGCGCTCGGCGGCGGCTTCGTCGTGTCGCGCTCGATGGCGCGCCGGGTCAGGGAGCTCGAGGAGGGCGCCGAGCAGGTCGCGGCCGGCAACTTCACGGCGGTCTTCCCCACCGACCGCGACGACGAGCTCGGCCAGCTCGCGCGGGCGCTCGACGACATGCAGCGCCAGCTCATCGCGCTCGAGTCGGCTCGCCGGCGCTTCATCGCGACGGCCTCGCACGAGCTGCGCACGCCGATCTTCTCGCTCGGCGGGTTCCTCGAGCTCATCGAGGACGAGGAGCTCGACGACGACACGCGGCGGGAGTTCGTCGGCGTCGTGCGCGAGCAGGTCGCGCGGCTGGGCAAGCTCGCGACCGACCTGCTCGACCTCTCGCGCCTGGAGGCCGGGTCGCTGGAGTTGCGCCCGGAGGCGACCGATCTCGGCGTGCTCACGCGCGCCGTCACGTCGGAGTTCGGGCCTGCGCTGGACAAGCACGCCTCGACGCTCGAGCTTCGCCTGGGCGGGGAGCCGATCGAGACCGTCTGCGATCCTGAGCGCGTGGCTCAGGTCCTGCGGATCCTCATCGACAACGCCGTGACCCATACGCCGCCGGGCACGGGCGTCGTCGTCAGCGCCGAGCGCGACAACGGCGCCGTCGTGGTCGCCGTCCGCGACGACGGGCCGGGCATCGGAGTCGACGCCGCGGCGCGCGTCTTCGAGCCGTTCTTCACCTCCGACGACGCCCAGGGCTCGGGGCTGGGGCTCGCGATCGCGCGTGAGCTGGTCGAGCGGATGAACGGCTCGCTCGACGTCGACGCGAGGCCGGGTCGTACGACGTTCTCGCTGGAACTCCCGGCGTAGCCGTGCGGCGCAGCGCGGTCGCCGCGGCCGTCCTTCTGGCGTTGGCGCTCGCCGGCTGCGGCGGATCGGGCGACGGTGGCGACGACCCGGGCGGGCGGGACGCGGTGCGGGTGACGACGGTGAATCGCATGACGACGGTCGAGGTCGTGCGACGCGCGCGCGGCGACGACCGCTTCGACCCCGCCGCGATCTACGAGCGCGAGGCGCCCGGCGTCGTGACGGTCTTCAGCGTGCTGCCCGGCGAGCCGGACGGGCCCGGGGGCGAGGGCGGCCAGGGCCTGGGCTCGGGGTTCGTCCTCAACGAGCGCGGGGAGATCGCGACGAACGCCCACGTCGTCACCGAGGGGGAGGGCCGCGCGATTCGCAAGGCACGCGAGGTCTACGTCGCCTTCGCCGACGGCAACGAGGTGTCGGCTCGGATCGTCGGCTTCGACCCCAACGCCGACGTCGCGCTCCTGCGCATCGATCCCGCCGACCTGACGCTGCGCCCGCTGCCGCTCGGCACCGCCGCAGACCTGCGCGTCGGCTCGCCGGTGGCCGCGATCGGCTCGCCGTTCGGCGAGCCGCAGTCGCTGTCGGTCGGCGTCGTATCGGCGACCGACCGCTCGATCACGTCGCTCACCGGGTTCAAGATCGCCGGCGCGATCCAGACCGACGCCGCGATCAACCGCGGCAACTCCGGCGGTCCGCTCGTCAACGCCAAGGGCGAGGTGCTCGGCATCAACTCGCAGATCCAGTCGGCGTCGGGTGGCGGCGACGGCGTCGGCTACGCGGTCCCGGCCGACGTCGTCCGGCGCACGCTCGCCGCGCTGCGCCGCGGCGGCACCGTCCACTACGCCTACCTCGGCGTCGCGACCGCGCGGATCTATCCCCAGCTCGCGCGCCGCTTCGGCCTGCCGGTCTCCACGGGGGCCTGGGTGCAGGAGGTCGTCCCGAGCGGACCGGCCGACGACGCCGGACTGAAGGCCGGCACCGACACACAGCGCTTCCAGGCCCGCTCGGTCACCGTCGGGGGCGACATCATCACGGCGATCGACGGCCGCGCGCTCGAGGACGAGGCCGCGCTCGGGGTGAGGCTGCTGAGCCGGCGGCCGGGCGAGCGGGTCACGCTGCGCGTCTACCGCGACGGCAAGCCGCGCAACGTGCGTGTGACGCTGGGCGAGCGCCCGCGGCAGACCGACGCTCCCGTGCGTCCGTAGACTCCGGCGGGTATCGCAACCACATTCCGCGACCGGAACGACAGCTGATGGAAGCATCCAAGGGGACGTCCACCGGCTCGTCCGCGAGTTCGGCGCCGCTCGTGCTGGTCTCCAACCGCGGGCCGGTGACGTTCGACGTGGACGGGTCGTTCACGCGGGGCACGGGCGGGCTCGTGACGGCGCTGACGGGCCTGGCCTCGCACCGCGACGCCGTCTGGATCGCCTCGGCGATGACGGACGGCGACGTCGCAAAGGCCGAGGACAGCAAGGGACGGGCGTTCGAGGTGCACACGCCCGACGGCGGCGAGTACCAGGTGCGCCTCGTCGTCTCCGACCCGGAGGCCTACGACCGCTTCTACAACGTCGTGGCCAACCCGATGCTGTGGTTCATCCAGCACTACCTCTGGGACCTCTCCAACGCGCCCGACATCCGCGCGAACGAGGTGCAGGCCTACGACGAGGGCTACAAGGTCGTCAACGCGGACCTCGCCGCGGCGGTCATCGAGCAGATCGAGGGCGAGGACGAGCCGATCGTCATGGTCCACGACTACCACCTCTACACGCTGCCGGCCGTCATCCGCGAGGCGCGGCCGGACGTCTTCCTGCACCACTTCATCCACATCCCGTGGACGCAGCCCGACGCCTGGCGCGTGCTGCCCAAGCGCATGCGCAACGAGATCTACGAGGGTGTCCTGGCCAACGACATCGTCGGCTTCCACACACGCTCGTACCGCTGGAACTTCCTGCAGTGCTGCCGCGACCTGCTCGACCTCGAGGTCGACTTCGAGCGCGGCGTCGTCCACCACGACGACGGCCGCGAGACCTGGGTCCGCGCCTACCCGCTCCCGATCGACTACGAGGCGACGCGCAAGGTCGCGCGCAGCGCGCGGACGCAGGAGTTCGAGGCCGAGATCGAGCGCCGCCGCCGCGACCACATCATCCTGCGCGTCGACCGCGCCGACCTGTCGAAGAACGTCCTGCGCGGCTTCACCGCCTTCGACCAGTTCCTCGGGGAGCACCCCGAGTTCCACGAGCGCGTGACGTTCATCGCCCAGCTCATGCCGTCGCGGATGGACGTGCCCGAGTATCAGGAGTACCTCGAGCGCATCGAGGCGCTCGTCGCGATCGTCAACCACCGTCACGGGACGCCCGACTGGATGCCGATCCAGCTGAAGCTGCGCGACGACCTCGAGGAGGCTGTGGCCGCCTACAAGCACTACGACGTCATGATCGTCAACGCGATGTTCGACGGCATGAACCTCGTCGCCAAGGAGGGGCCGCTCGTCAACGAGCGCCACGGCGTCTCGATCCTGTCGGAGAACACCGGCGCGCACGAGGAGCTCGGCGAGTTCGCGCTCAGCGTCAACCCGTTCGACATCAAGGAGACGGCCGACTCGATCTTCACGGCGCTGACGATGAGCCCGGAGGAACGCGAGCGCCGCTCGCGCGGACTCAAGGAGGCGGTGACCGTCCGCGACCCGGGCGACTGGATCGACGACCAGCTCGCCGACATCCGCGCCAAGGCGGCGGCGATGGCGGGCGGGGGGTAGCTTCAGCCTGGGCGGCGCTGGGTGCGGGCGGCGTTCAGCTCGGCTGGCGCGGTTGGGTGCCGGGCGGCGTTCAGCTCGGCTGGCGCGGTTGGGTGCCGACGCTTGCGGACGGCAATCACTGAAGGGGGTGGGTCGTGACGTGCGTGGCGCCGCGGGAGCGGGTCGGGCCGGTTTCGGACCACATGCGTCCGTGTCAGGCCCAACCCCACCCCGCTCCGGGGTCTTGTGGACAACGTCCCTCTGTGCGGGAAGTTTCGCCACGTATCGAGAACGTTTAGGACACCCTCCGCGCGGCCAGCGAGCGAGGCGGCCCGCCACGGCGGCCCGGACCCCAGCCCCTTAGAGATTGCCGTTCGGCACTAGCCAAACTCCGTCTCGAACTCCGGTGCTGCCGCCGACGGCGGGGCCGGCGCGGGCGCGGGTCGTGTCGCCGGCGCCGGCGCGGGTGGCTGCGTGCGCCGCGCGGGTGAGGGCGCACTGCCCGGGACGTCCCGCGCGTGCGGTGTCCGCGACGTCAGCGC
>JBPCJA010000275.1:0-32950 GCA_051005755.1 Solirubrobacteraceae bacterium | reverse complement strand
CCGGCGTCGAGCCGGAAGGCAGGCGCTCGCGATGACAGCGCGCCATTGCTCGACCGTCGCCGGCGTCGAGCCGGAAGGCAGGCGCTCGCGATGACAGCGCGCCATTGCTCGACCGTCGCCGGCGCCGACCTCGAACGCAGATTCTCGCGATGAGCGGCGCCGACGTCGTCATCACGGAGTTCACCGACCCAGGGTGTCCGTGGGCGTACTCCGCCGAGCCGTTCCGCCGCCGGCTGCGCTGGTTGTACGGCGACGCGCTGGAGTGGCGCTATCGCATGGTCGTCCTTGCCGAGGACCCGCAGGAGTACCTCGACAAGGGTTTCACGCCCGAGCGCCTGTCGAGCGCGTACGCGACGATCGCTCGCGACCACGGCATGCCGATCGACACGGCGCTGCGCCCGCGCGTGGCCGCCACGGCGCCCGCCTGCCGCGCCGTCGTCGCCACCCGGCTGCGCGCCCCCGCGGCCGAGGAGGCGATCCTGCGCGCCTTCCGCGTCCGCGCCATGAGCGGCGAGCTGCTCGACGAGTCCTCCACCGTGCGCAACGCGGCGGCCGACGCGGGCCTCGACCCCGACGAGGTGGAGCGCTGGAGCGCCGAGGAAGCGGTCGAGCAGGCGATGCGCGAGGACATGGCGGCCGCGCGCGAGCCGATCCCCGCCGCGCGCGTGCTCGACGACAAGCTGGCCAACTGGTCGGGAGGCAGGCGCTACACGTGCCCGTCCTACGAGATCGTCCGCGGGTCGGACGGGGTGCGCATCGCCGTGCCCGGCTTCCAGCCCTTCGCCGCCTATGACGTCGTCCTGGCCAACCTCGTTCCCGGCACCGATCGTCGCCAGGCGCCGGACTCGGTTCTCGAGGTGCTCGACTGGGCCGGCGAGCCGCTGGCCACGCGGGAGGTCGCGGTGGTCTGCGACATCGACCACGCCAAGGCGCGGGAGGAGCTCGGACGCGTGGCTGACGAGGAGCACGTCGGCGCCGACGGCTTCTGGTCGCGGGCCGCCTGACCAGTACACCCGTCGGCAGAACTTCCGGCCGGGTGTACTAGCCGGGCCGCACCTCGAGCTGCGCGATCTGGGTGTGGGAGCCCTCCAGCTCGATCTCGAAGATCCCCTCGGCGTCGGCGGTGAACGAGAAGCGCACGCGCCCGCCGGCCTTCAGATCCCTGACGATGTCATAGCCGTGGAGATGGACCTCGTCGGTCGTATCGGGCGAGCTGACGACGATGCGCACGCGGTCGCCCTTGCGGGCCTTGATCGTCCTGACGCCGCCGACCGGCTTGCCGTTCCGGACCCGGATCGTCGGGACGGCCGGCGCCGGCGCCGCGGTCGTGGTCGTGGTCGTCGCCGCGGGCGCGTCGCTCGTCATCGCCGGCGGGGTCGCGGTCGTGCCGGGGCCCTCGTCGCCGTCGTCGCCACCCGGTGACACCAGGACGAAGCCGACGCCGAGCACGAGCAGGGCGCCGACGAGCACGATGAGGCGCTGCGCGGTGGTCATGCGCGCAGGGTAGTCGCCGTGGGCGTCACGCCAACCGCTTGAGCAGCACGCCGAGCTCGCGCGCGTCGTGGGCGACGGCGTCGGCCTCGCGGAGCTGCTCGGCGCCGAAGGGCCCGGTCGCCAGTGCGACGACGCGCACGCCGTCGGCGCGCGCGCAGGCGATGTCGCGCGGGGTATCGCCGATGACGACCGTGCGCGCGCGCGGCCAGGGCTCGCGGTCGCCCGCCCGGCGCCGCGCGATCCGCGGCAGCTCGGCGCGCTGCTCGTGGTCGGAGCCGAAGCCGCCCTGGCGGCTCGGGAAGAACCGGCCGATGCCGGCGCGGCGCAGCTTCAGGCGTGCGATCGGCTCGTAGTTGCCGGTCACGACGGCGAGCCGGACGTCCTCGCTCGCGGCGAGCGCCGCGAGCAGTTCCTCGATGCCGGGCGTGACATGCGCGGACAGATCGTCAGGGCACCGCCGGGCGTAGGCCGCGCAGGCGGCGATGCGCACGTCGTCCGCGCGCTCGTCGATGCGCCGCGTGGAGACGCCGGCGGCCGTCAGCATCGCGCGTACGATCTCGGCGTCGGTGCAGCCGGCGACCTCGAGGCTGGCGCGGTGGACGGGCTTCGTCACGCCGTGCACCGCGCGCAGCGCCTCGTGGATCGCGTCGCGATGCTCGGCGGCCGCGCGCTGCAGCAGCGTGCCGTCGATGTCGAAGAGCAGCAGCACGCGCGGCGCCAAGCGCTACCGCGCGAACGACGTCTCGGCGCTCAGCGACTGCGCGAATGCCGCGATGAGCCGTGCGCAGGCGTCGACGTCGTCGAGCTGGACCATCTCGACCGGCGAGTGCATGTAGCGCAGCGCCACCGACACGCCGCCGGTGGGCACACCCGCGCGCGAGAGGTGGATCGCGTCGGCGTCGGTGCCGGTCGAGCGCGCCGACGCCTGGACGGTGAAGGGGATCCCCTCGCGCTCGGCCGCCTCCTGGAGGAGCTCGTAGACGGCCGGATTGAGGACCGAGCCTCGCTCGATGACCGGACCCGAGCCGAACTCGTGCTTGCCGATCTCGTTGACCTCGATGCCCGGGGCGCTCGTCTCGTGCGTGACGTCGACGACGATCGCGACGTCGGGTTGCAGCCGGAAGGCCGACGTGCGCGCGCCGCCGAACGTGATCTCCTCCTGCACGACGCCGAGGGCGGCGACGTCGCCGGGCGCGCCGCCGGCCTCGGCGACGAGGCGGGCGGCCTCGAGCGCGATGAACGCGCCGAGGCGGTTGTCCATGGCGCGCGAGACGACGCGCTCGTTGCGCAGCTCCAGCGGCTCGCCCGCGATGACCGCGACGTCGCCGATCCGCACGAGCCCGCGCGCCTCGTCGCCGTCGCGCGCGGCGATGTCGATGTGCAGGTCACGCAGCTCGGCGACCTTCTTGCGGTCCTCTTCGCGCAGGAGGTGGATCGGCTTGCGCCCGACGACGCCGCCCACCGTCCCCTCGCGCGTGGTGAGCTCGACGCGCTGGCCGACGAGGATCTGCGGGTCCCAGCCGCCGACGCCGATGAAGCGCAGGAAGCCGTCGTCGTCGATGTGGGTGACGATGAGGCCGATCTCGTCGATGTGGCCGACGACGGCGAGGAAGGGGGCGGGGTGGGCGGGGTCGGACGTGCCGGCGACGCGCGCGACGGCCGAGCCCATGACGTCGATCTCGACGTCGTCGGTGAAGCCGCGGCCGGCCTTGGCGAAGACGGCGGCGGGCGCGGTCTCGTAGCCCGACGGGCCGGCGGCGGTGAGGAGCTGGCGCAGGACGCCGGGCAGTGGCATGGCGGCGAAGGGTACCCGGGTCCGTCAGGCGCCGACGTCCACCCGGTGCGCCCGCGCGCGCACCCGCAGCAGCACGAGCGCCACGAGCGACGCGAGCACCGACGCGGCGAGCACCGCGAGCGCCGCCCGCTGCTCGGCCTCGTCCTCCGTCAGCGACAGCCGGACGATGAGCAGGCTGACCGTGTAGCCGATCCCGGCAAGCACGGCGACCGGCACGACGTCGCCCCAGCCCAGCTGTCCCGGCAGCGTGCCGAGTCCCGCGCGGACGGCGATCCAGGCGCCGCCGAGGACGCCGACGAACTTGCCGGCGAGCAGACCCGCGAAGACGCCGAGCGCGACCGCGTCGGTGACCGCGTCGCCTGCCGCGGCCAGCGGGATGCCGGCTGCCGCCAGCGCGAACGCCGGGACGACGAAGCCGGCCGAGACCGGGTGCAGCCGGCGCTCGAAGCGCGCGCTGGGTGGCTCCTGCTCGCCGGTGCGAGCGCGCACCGGGGTCAGCAGCCCGAGCATGATCCCCGGTCACCGTCGCGTGGACGCCGCTGGAGTGGATGCACACCCACGCGCAGAGCGCCAGCGCCCACAGCAGCCACGCCGGGTCGACGCGCGTGCGCAGCGCCAGCCAGTACAGGACGCCCGCGGCCGCGCCGCCCGCGAGCCAGAGCGGCGCGAGGTCGCTCGTGAACAGCACGGCGATCAGCGCGATCGCCGAGAGGTCGTCGATGACCGCCAGTGAGAGCAGCAGGACGCGGACCTCGGGCGGCAGTGAGGAGCCGACGAGCGCGCGCACGCCGAGCGCGAAGGCGATGTCGGTCGCGACCGGGATCGCCCACGCGCCGCCTTCGCCGGCGGCGCCGCCGGCGACCGCGAGCGCGACGAGCGCCGGCACGATCATGCCGCCGCCGGCGGCGAAGAACGGCAGCGTCGCCGCGCGGCGGCCGGCGAGCTGCCCGATGATCAGCTCGCGCTTGACCTCCATTTCCGCGATGAAGAAGAAGACCGTCAGCAGGCCGTCGGCGACCCAGTCGCCCACCGTGAGGTCGAGGTGCAGCCACTCCGGTCCGACGTCGGCGTGGGGTGCCAGAACGCGACGTAGGCGTCGTGCGCGACGTTCGCCCACAGCAAGGCGGCGGCGGTCGCCACGAGCAGGAGCTTGCCGCCGTTGGTCTCCTCGCGGAGGAACCCGGCGAACGACTCCGCGCTGTCGCCGACGCGGCGGTAGGCGGAGCGACGGCGGTGCACTGAAAGCGGGCCCTCCCTCGAGTCGACCAGGACGCAACCACGCCGACCAGTCTTCCCGGCACGCCTGTCCCGACACTACCGCGCCGCGCCGCGCCGCGCGGCTACGCGTGACCGACGGCGACGCCGACGGCGGCGACGATGACGCCGCCGAGCGTGACCTGGATGAGCGAGGTGCGCAATGCCACGCCGAGGAAGCGCTTGCGCACCCACGCGATGACGACGAGCTCGATGGACACGACGACGTAGGCGACGGTCAGCGCCGTGTGGATGTCGGAGATGAGGAACGGCAGCGCATGCGCGGTGCCGCCGACGAAGGTTGCGGCGCCGGTGATGAGACCGCGCGTGAGGGCCGCGCCGCGGCCGGTGATCTGCCCGTCGTCGGACAGCCCCTCGGACATCCCCATGCTGATCGCCGCGCCCAGTGCGGCGGCGAGTCCGACGAGCAGCGCGGCGTGCGAGCCGGCGATGTAGGCCGACGCGAAGATGGGGGCGAGCGTCGAGATCGTGCCATCGATGAGCCCGATGAGTGCCGGCTGGACGACCTGCAGCAGCCGCTGGCGCTCGTCGGCGGCCCGCCACCGGACGATGAACGTGGCGGCGGAGGCGTTCATGCTTGGGAACTATAACACTTGACTTGCAATAAGGACGCCCTAAGATGATGGGATGAGCGACGAACTGACGACCGCCCTGCGAGAGCGTGGGATGCGGGTTACGCCGCAGCGAGTGCTCTTGGCTCGCGCGCTGCGCGAGCTCGATCGCCACGTCACCGCCGACGAGCTGCTCGACGCCGTCGGCGAGCGCCTGCCGAGCGTCTCGCTGCCGACGATCTACGCGACGCTCGAGCTCCTCGAGGAGCTCGGCATGGTGCGCCGCGTGCAGCGCGCGGGCACGACCCTGTTCGACCCGCGGACCGATCCCCACCACCATCTCGTCTGCACGCGCTGCGGATCGATCGAGGACCTCGACTCCGAGCTCGACACGTCGGCGCTGGAGCGCGCGGCTGACGATCGCGGCTTCGCCCGCGAGCGCATCGAGGCGGTCGTGCATGGCCGCTGCGCGGCCTGCCGCTAGGCGGCCTGCTCAAGCGCGGCGACGACGGCCGCCGCCTCCTCCGGGGAGGCCGCAGGGGCGAACGGCGGGCATTGAGGGAGTCGGGCCGCGCGGCGGTGGCGGGTTGCGCGGCGTTTGGCGAGTTCTTCGGCGTGGACGGTGGAAACTCGCCAATCTGCGAGCCGCGGACGGGGTGTGTCGAAAACCCGACCCGCAGGGGGTGAAATTCGACACACCCCCTGGGTGATGCGGCTCGCCGGCGCGCCCTCGCGCACCCACAAGCCGACCTCCTTCTTCATCGATGCCGTTCGCGAGCGCTCGCACCACCCGAACCGCGCGAAACGCCCGCGAAGCTCAGGCGCGATCGCGCAACTGGCGCAGCACGTACTGGAGGATGCCGCCGTGGCGGAAGTACTCCGCCTCCTTCGGGGTGTCGATCCGCACGCGCGCCTTGAACTCGCGGTCGTCGGCGCGGACGGTGACCTCCGCCGGCAGCGAGCCGGCGTTCATCGGCTCGGCCAGCCCGGTGATCGAGAAGACCTCCTCGCCGGTGAGCCCGAGGTCGGCGGCGGAGGCCGGCAGCTGCACCGGCAGGACGCCCATCCCGATGAGGTTCGAGCGATGGATGCGCTCGTAGGACTCGGCCAGCACCGCGCGCACTCCCAGCAGCCGCGTGCCCTTCGCCGCCCAGTCGCGCGAGGAGCCCGAGCCGTACTCCGTGCCGGCGAGCACGACCAGCGGCGTGCCCTCCGCGATGTAGGCCATCGCCGCGTCGTAGATCGGCATCTGGACGTCCTCGGGGAGCTTGCGCGTCACGCCGCCCTCGGTCCCGGGCGCAAGCTGGTTGCGCAGCCGGATGTTCGCGAACGTCCCGCGCACCATGACCTCGTGGTTGCCGCGCCGCGCGCCGTAGGAGTTGAAGTCGCGCGGCGCGACGCCGTGCTCCTGGAGGTAGAGGCCCGCCGGCCCGTCGCGCTCGATCGCGCCCGCGGGCGAGATGTGGTCGGTCGTGACCGAGTCGCCGAGCAGCGCCAGCACGCGCGCCCGCTCGATGTCGGTCAGCGGCGTCGGGTGCTCGGGCATGCCGTCGAAGTACGGCGGGAGGTGGACGTAGGTCGAGTCCTCGTCCCAGGCGAAGCGGTTGCCGGTCGGCACCTCGAGCGAGTTCCAGCGCTCGTCGCCGGTGAAGACCCCGGCATACGACGAGCGGAACATCTCCGAGCGCACGGCCTGCTCGATCGTCTCACCGACCTCGCGTCCGGACGGCCACAGGTCGCGCAGGTAGACGTCGTTGCCCTCGGGGTCCTGCCCGATCGGGTCGCTGACGATGTCGGCGTCCATCGAGCCCGCCAGCGCATAGGCGACGACGAGCGGCGGCGAGGCGAGGTAGTTCATCTTCACGTCCGGGTTGATGCGGCCCTCGAAGTTGCGGTTGCCCGACAGGACCGAGACGACGGCGAGGTCGTGCTTGCCGACCGCCTCGGAGATCGCCCGCGGCAGCGGGCCGGAGTTGCCGATGCAGGTCGTGCAGCCGTAGCCGACGAGGTGGAAGCCGAGCGCCTCGAGGTCGTCTGTCAGGCCGGCGCGGGCGAGGTACTCCGTGACGACCTTCGACCCCGGCGCCAGCGAGGTCTTCACCCACGGCTTGGACCGCAGTCCCCGCGCCACGGCGTTGCGGGCCAGCAGCCCGGCGGCGAGCATGACCGACGGGTTGGACGTGTTCGTGCAGCTCGTGATGGCGGCGATGACGACCCGCCCGTGGTCGATGTCGGTCTGCGTGCCATCGGCGAGCGTCACCGATACGCGGCTGTCCGGCCGCTCGGCGAGCCGCGCGGCCGCGATCTCGTCGGCGTGTGCGGCATCGGTCGCATGCTCGGGCGGGCGGCGCCCCTTGCGGTCGGTGTACGCCGGCGGATCAGAGGCCGGAAACGAGAGCGCGTCGAACTCGATCGTGTCGCCGCCCTCGTGGCTTGCGCCGTCGACCTGCGGCAGGAAGTCGTCCAGCGCGATACGGAACGCGGCCTGCGCCTCGCTGAGCGCGACGCGGTCCTGCGGACGACGCGGTCCGGCGAGCGACGGCACGATGTCGCCGAGGTCGAGCTCGATCGTGTCCGAGTAGACGGGCTCGAGCGAGCTCTCGTCGTGCCACAGGCCCTGCTCGCGCGCGTAGGCCTCGACGAGCGCGAGGACCTCGGGCGGGCGGCCGGAGAACTCGAGGTAGCGCACGGTCTCGGCGTCGATCGGGAAGATCGCGCACGTCGAGCCGAACTCGGGGCTCATGTTCCCGATCGTCGCCCGGTCGGCGAGTGGAAGGTGCGCCAGGCCCTGCCCGTAGAACTCGACGAACTTGCCGACGACGCCGCGCTCGCGCAGCATCTCCGTGACCGTGAGGACGAGGTCGGTCGCCGTCGCGCCCTCGGGCAGCTCTCCGCGGAGCTTGAAGCCGAGCACCTGCGGGATGAGCATCGACATCGGCTGGCCGAGCATCGCCGCCTCGGCCTCGATGCCGCCGACGCCCCACCCGAGCACGCCGAGGCCGTTGATCATCGTCGTGTGCGAATCCGTCCCGACGAGCGTGTCGGGGTACGCGAGGCCGTCGCCGTCGACGAAGACGACGCGTGAGAGGTACTCGAGGTTGACCTGGTGGACGATGCCGGTGTCGGGCGGGACGACGGCGAAGTTGTCGAACGCGTCCTGGCCCCAGCGCAGGAAGGCGTAGCGCTCCTGGTTGCGCTCGAACTCGCGTTCGGCGTTGCGGGTGAAGGCGTCGCGCGTTCCGAACGCGTCGACCTGGACTGAGTGGTCGATGACGAGCTCGGCGGGGACCAGTGGGTTGATCATCGCCGGGTCGCCACCCATGTCGGCCATCGCGTCGCGCATCGCCGCGAGGTCGACGACGGCGGGCACCCCGGTGAAGTCCTGCATGACGACGCGGGCCGGGGAGAAGGCGATCTCCTGCGACGGCTCGGCGGCCGGATCCCAGGCGGCCAGCGCCTCGATGTCGGCTGCGGTGACCGAACCGTTGCCCTCGGTGCGCAGGAGGTTCTCGAGCAGGACCTTCAGCGAGAACGGCAGCCGCGCGACGCCGAAGGCGGCCTCCAGCGCGTCGAGACGGTAGATCTCGACCGTGCGGTCACCGACTGTGAGCGTGCCGCGAGCGTCGAAGCTGTTGGTGGGCAATCGATTCTCCGGAATGGTGCGGATATGGAAGCGAATCCATGAGTGTGCCAGCCCCGGCACGAAACCCGACTGTTCGACTCGCACGACCTGCCACAGAGCGGGTACATTCAGTGCATGTACACCGTGCACGTACACGCTCGTCCAGGGGGGAGGCCAACGTGAAGCGCAATCGCAGGGTGCCGACGGAGCCGGTCCGGCCAAGGCGGGCGACGTCGATTCTCATGAGGAACGATCTCGAGCCGGGCAGGTACGAGTACTACTGCACGGTTTCCGGCCATACGAACGCTCGCCTGGAGGGGACGCCCACGGTGCGCTGATGCGTGACCGGCGCACGCCGCCCGCTCCGCGTCGTACGTTTGGAGCACCCGCACGTCGCCGATCGCGGAGGAACAGGCAGGGCGTGAGAGCGGGATGAGCCACGAAAACGGTCCGGGGCTGGTCGGTCGTGAGCGCGAGCTGGCGCAGCTCGACGCTGCGCTGAGCGACGCGCTCGCCGGGCGCGGTGGGCTGGTCGTGCTGACCGGCGAGCCGGGGATCGGCAAGACGGCGCTGGCGCGCACGTTCGTCGAGCGCGCGACCGCGCGCGGCGCGTCGTCGGCCTGGGGTACGTGCTGGGACGGGGGCGGCGCCCCCGCCTACTGGCCGTGGGTGCAGGTCCTCCGCGCGCTCGCGCGCAGCGAGGGCGTCGACACCCTGCGCGAGCTGCTCGGTGACGGAGCGCCCTGGCTCGCGGGCCTGCTCTCCGAGCTGTCCGAGACGCTCGGCGCCCCCGCGCAGGAGTCCGCGCTGGACTTCGACCAGGCGCGCTTCCGGCTCTTCGACGCGCTCGCGAGCCTTCTTGCGGCCGTCGCCGAGCGCCAGCCGCTCGTGATCGTCCTCGACGACCTGCATTGGGCTGACGCGTCGTCGCTCTTCGCACTGGAGTTCGTCGCGCGGGCGCTGCCGGACATGCCGGTACTGGCGATCGCGGCGTACCGGCACGTCGAGGCGCACGCCCGCGACGAGCTTGCCTCCGCGCTCGCCGGCCTCGCGCGCTCGGCGACGCGGCTGCCGCTCGAGGGTCTGGACCGCGACGACGTGGGCCGCCTCGCCGCCGCGCGCGCGCACGGCCTCGGCAGCGGCGAGCCCGAGGACATCCCGCCGCGGCTCGTGACCGCCGTGCACGAGGCGAGCGCCGGCAACCCGTTCTACGTCGACGAGCTCTTGCAGCTGCTGGCCCGTCAGGGACGGCTACACGACACCCGCTCGCTCGACCGTCCGTTGCCGCTGCCCGACGGCGTGCGCGACGCGATCCGTCGCCGGCTCGCGCCGCTGAAGCCGGAGGCGACGCAGACGCTGATCGCCGCAGCCGTGATCGGTGGCCGGTTCCAGCATGTGACGCTCGCCAGCGTGCTCGAGCTGTCCTCGACGGAGATCCTCGAGCGCCTCGAGGCGCCGCTGCGCGCCGGCATCGTCGTCGCCGCGGCGGAGCCCGGCAGCTTTTTCTTCCAGCACGCGCTCGTCCGCGACACGCTGCTGGAGAGCCTCGGCGTCACCCGCCGCGCCCAGCTGCACCGCGTCACGGCCGACACGCTCGAGGAGCTCTACCGCGACGATCCCGAGCCGCGCCTGGCCGAGATCGCCCACCACTTCCTCCACGCCGCCGCCGAGGGCGGGGCCGAGCAGGCCGTCGACTACGCGGCCCGGGCCGCCAAGCGGGCGGTCGGCCAGCTCGCCTACGAGGAGGCGGTGCGCCTGTACGAGCGCGCGATCGACGTCGCGGCGTCGCTGCCGGCGGACGACGGCCGCGCATGGGAGCTGCAGCAGGGGCTCGGCGAGGCGCTCATGCGTGCCGGCGAGGTCGAGGGCGCCCAGCGCGCGCTGCGCGCGGCGGCCGAGCACGCCCGGCACCTGGACGATCCCGAGCGCCTCGCCCGGACCGCGCTGGCCAGCACGCCGGGTTCGTTCTCGGCCGGCCTCGTGGAGCCCGAGCTCGTCGCGACGCTCGAGGAGGCGCTGGAGCGCCTGGACGAGGCGCCCTCCTACGACGACACGGAGCGGCGGGCGGCGGTTGACGGCCTGCGCTGCCGCCTGCGGGTGCAGCTCGCCCTCGCGCTGTACTGGTCGCCCCAGCGCGCGCGCCGCGAGCGCCTCGTCGACGAGGCGCTGGCGCTGGCCCGCGCGATCTTCACCGGCCCCGCGGCGCAGGGCTCGCAGGCGCAGCGAGTGTTCGCGGACCGCACGCTCGCGTTCGCGCTCGCTCAGGGCTTCGTCGCGGTGTGGGGACCGGACACGGTCACCCGCGGGCTGTCGATCTCGCTGGAGGCGCTGGAGCTGTGCGAGCGCACGAACGACGCCGAGCTTGCGATGCAGGTGCACCTCTGGCGCATCAGCCTCCTGCTCGAGCTCGACGATCCCGCGCGCGCACATGAGGAGATCGAGGCGTTTCGCAGCACCGCCCGGCGGCTCGGCCAGCCGCGCATGCTGGTCTTCGACCGGCTGCACTGGGCGATGGCCGCGAACCTACGCGGGGAGTTCGAGGCCGCCGAGCGCTTCACCGCCGACGCCGTCGCGCAGGCACGCCACGTCGCGGGTTCGATGGCGCCGATCATCGCTGACACGCAGACGTTGCTCGTGCGCCGCACGCAGGGACGCCATCTCGCCCTCGCGCCGCTCGTGCGCAAGAACGCCGACCGCCTGCCGGCGATGCGCCGCTGGCGCTGCGAGCTGGCGCTCGTGCTCGCCGAGCTCGGCCGCCACGACGAGGCGCGCCGAGAGCTCGAGCACCTCGCCGCGGCCGACTTCGACGACATTCCACGCGACGCGCTGTGGCTCGTCGCGATGTCGCTGCTGGCGGAGCTGTGCGCGCTGTTGGGGGATCGCCCGCGCGCGCGGCGCCTGTACGAGCTGCTCATACCCTACGAGGGGCGCAACGTCGTCTCGATGGGCGCGGCGTATCTCGGGCCGGTGGCGCGCTACCTCGGGCTGCTGGCGATGACGATCGGCGAGGCCGAGCGCGCACTCGGCCACCTCGAGACGGCCCGCTCGGCGGCCGAGCGGATGGGCGCGCGTCCGACGGTCGTGCTGACCGCCCTCGACGCCGCCGAGGTGCTCGCGCGGCGCAACGCACCCGGCGACGCCAGCCGCGCCCGTGGGCTCGTGGAAGGCGTCGAGCAGGACGCGGTGCGCCAGCAGATGGACGGTGCGGTTGCCCGTGCGGAGCAGCTGCGCGCGCGTTTGGACGGAGCGGTCGGCCCGTCCAACGGCCGCGACCGGACGGCGGGGACGCCACACGCGGCGCTGCGCCACGAGCAGGATGTCTGGCTGCTGGACTACGAGGGGCGCAGCCTCTGCCTACCGGATACCAAGGGGCTGCACCATCTCGCCGCGCTGCTCGCCAACCCCGGAACGCCGATCGCGGCCCTGCGGCTCGCAAACCACCGGGAGGGCGTCGCCGGCGACCTCGGCGCGGATCGCGTGCGCGTCACCGAGCTGCAGCTGGAGCTCGCCGAGGCCAGGGCGTTCAACGATCCCGAGCGCGTCGAGCGCGCGAGCGACGCGCTCGCGGCGCTCGCGTCCGAGCTGTCGGTGTCCGTCGCGGCGACGGGGCGCGCCGGCGAGCGGGCGCGGCTCAACGTGACGCGTGCGATCCGCGCTTGCGTCCGGCGGATCGCCGAGCACGAGCCCGAGCTGGGGCACCTCCTGCAGAGCGCGATCCGCACGGGCTCGTCGTGCGCCTATGAACCGGATCCGGGGGTACCGCTGGAATGGGAGGTCCGAGCATGAGCCAAGCCGATCTGTACGGCGCCAGCGCGAGCGGTTAGGGTCAGATCCCCAGCCTGGAGTGACGTGCTGCCGACAGAGAAGCCGACCGCAGGGCGCGTGGCGGGCTGTGGCCCGCTCGTCGGCCGTGTACGTGAGCTGCAGGAGCTGCGGGATTCGTTCGCCGATGCGTGTCGCGGGCATGGTGGCGTGCACCTCGTGCTCGGCGATCCGGGCGTTGGCAAGACGCGCCTTGCGTGGGCGCTGGCAGAGCACGCCCGCAGTGCCGGTGCGACGGTCGTCTGGACCCGTGGCTGGGGGCCGGCCGCCCCGGCCTACTGGCCTTGGGTCGAGATCGTGCGCGGTCTGTGCCGGGGAGTCGACGGGGCCGTGCTGCGTCGCGAGCTCGGCTCCCGCGCCGACGAGCTGCTGCGACTGGCGCCCGAGCTTGCCGCGCGGCTGCCGCCGCCGCAGCGACCCGCCGAGCCCGCGGCGGGCGCGGAGAACTGCGAGATCGCGCGCTTCTCGGCCTTTGACGCGCTCGTCGCTCTCCTGCGCGCCCGCAGCGCCGCGGCTCCGGCCGTCGTGCTCATCATCGACGACCTGCAGGCCGTCGACGAAGGCTCGCTCGTGGCGCTGGACTTCGTCTCGCGGATGCTGCGCGACGCGGCTGTGCTGCTCCTCCTCACGATGCACGAGCGCACGCCCCGGCCTGCGCTCGGCGCGCAGGACGCGCTCGCGAACATCGTCCGCGCCGGCCGGCGGCTCGTCCTGGGCGGGTTGACGCGCGAGGACGTCGGCGAGCTCGTCGAGGTGACGAGCGGCGCCCCCGCCTCGGTGAGCCTCGCGGATGCCGTCTATGCGGTGACGGAGGGCAACCCGTTCTTTGCCCACGAGATCATCGCGCTGCTGCTCGCCGAGGGGCGCGTCGACGATCCGCCCGACGAGTTGCCGCTGCCCGATGGCGTGCGCGAGACGATCCGCCGGCGCTTGGAGCCGCTTGGCGAGGACGCGCGCGCGACGCTCGGGCTCGCGTCGATCATCGGCCGGACGTTCGATCTCTCCAAGCTCGAACGAGCGTCCTCGCTGGATCGCGACAGCGTGCTGGCGGCGCTCGACGAGGCTGCCGGCCTGGGCATCGTCGTCGCCGAGCCCGGGACGCTCGGCCAGTACCGCTTCGGCCACGGGCTCATCAGGGAGACGCTGCTGGCGGGAATGCCCGCCGCGGCGCGGATGGCTGCGCACGGCGCCGTTGGCGACGCGCTCGAGCACATCTATCGCGGCGCGCTCGACTCGCATCTGTCCGAGCTCGCGCACCACTTCCTCTCGGCGGCTCCGCGCGGCGACCTTGCCAAGGCGGTCGACTACGCCGAACGTGCCGCCCAGCGCGCGCTCGACCATCTCGCCTACGAGCAGGCGGCCGAGCTGTTCGCGCGCGCGCTGGAGGCGCTGGAGATGCTCGAGCCCGACGTGCCGCGGCGGGCGGCGCTGCTGCTCGGGCTCGGCACCGCCGAGTGTCGCGCCGGCCGGCTGGCGGCGCGCGCGACGTTCGAGGCCGCCGTCGCGGCCGCGCGGTCCATCGGCGCCGACGACGTCCTTGCGCGCGGGGCGCTCGGGATCGCGCCGTTCGCGCTGACGCCGGGATTCGTCGACGACGCGCACATCGCTCTGCTCGTCGAGGCGCTCGAGCGCATCGGTCCGGCCGACAGCCCGCTGCGGGTCCGGCTGCTGGGCTCGCTGGCGACGGCGCTGTACTGGTCGGACGCGGCGGCGCGGCGGGCCGAGCTCGCCCGCGAGGCGCTCGACATGGCGCGGCGGATCGGCGACGACCTGACGCTCGCCTTCGCGCTGTCCTCGGCGCAGCTGGCGACCTCAGGCCCCGACACGACGGAGCAGTCGCTGGAGTGGCTGCGACGGCTGTTCGCGCTGAGCGACCGGGCCGGCGAGTCGGTCATGACGCTCGCTGCCCGTAGTCGCCACATCGACGTGCTGCTCGAGCTCGACGACATGCCGGCGGCGGACATCGCGATCGAGACGCTCGAGCGGCTGGCGCACGAGTCGCGCGACCGCCGCGCAGCGGCCTTCGTTCCGCTGCATCGCGCGCGCCGCGCGGCGCTGGCGGGGCGCTTGGGGCAGGCGCAACAGCACGTCGAGGAGGTCGCGGCGATCACCGAGGAGCTCTCGGCGTCGACGCTCCCGATCACGGTCGTCTCGCAGCGCGTCGTGCTGAGGTGGCTGCAGGAGGGCCCGCGCGCGATCGGCGAGACGGTGCGCGCGTACGCCGACCGGGTGCCCGCGATGCCGGTGTGGCGCGCTGCTCTCGCGGCGTCGCTGGCCGCCACGGGTCGCGCGGCGGAGGCGCAGCTCGAGTACGACCGCCTCGCGGCGGACGATTTCGCGGCGCTCCCGCGTGACAACCTCTGGCTCGCCGCGATGGCGTTCTTGAGCGAGACGGTCGCGTCGCTGGAGCTGCGCGGCGACGCGGCGGCGGTCTACGCCAAGCTCACGCCGTTTGCAGGCCGCAACATCGTCGTGCCGACGGTGGCGTTCCACGGACCGGTCGATCTGTGGCTGGGGATCCTGGCGCGCGTCGAGGGACACCACGCCAAGGCGCTGGAGCACCACGCCGCTGCGCGCAGGTCGGCGACGCGCAACGGCGCGCGCACGGTTCTCGCACGGATCACCGTCGAGGAGGCCGCGGTGCTGGTCGAGGATGGCGGACCGGTCGCGCAGGGGCGCGCCGCCGAGCTCCTGGCGCAGGCCGCCGTCGCCTGTGACGCGATCGGATTGGTGTCGACGCTCGAGCGGATCGGACCGCTGCAGGTGCGCCTGGGTGCGGCGGCACCCGCGACCGCCGCGGTGGCGGAGGCGGCCCCCGGCGAGCCCGTCACGACGCTGCGGCGGATCGGCGACGTCTGGACGATCGACGACGGGCATCGCTCGCTGCACATCAGCGACGGGCGCGGCGTGCGGCTGCTGGCGCTTCTGCTCACGCGCCCCGGCGAGGAGATTCACAGCCTCGACCTCGTCGCGGCCGTCGACGGCACGCCGGCGGTGCCGCCCGGCGCGTCGCGCTCCGGCGGCCAGGAGACGGCGGGCCGGTTCGGGCTGCAGAGCGGGGCCGGGCCGACGCTGGATGCGGCGGCCAAGGAGGCCTACCGCAGCCGCATCGCCGCCCTCGGCGAAGACATCGCCGAGGCCCTGAGGCTGGGCGACGAGGAGCGCGCCGACCGCGCGCGCGCCGAGCGGCAGTTCGTCGCTCGCGAGCTCGAGCGCGCCGTCGGCATGGGCGACCGCGACCGCGAGTTCGGGTCGCACGCAGAGCGCGCGCGAGTGAACGTTACGCGCGCGATCCGCACGACGCTCAAGCGCATCGCCGGCTACGACGCGCAGCTCGGCGCCGAGCTGGAGGCCGCGGTGCGCACCGGGGCCTTCTGCGCGTACGAGCCAGATTCGCGGCACCCGCGCCGCTGGCGGGTCGCGGACGCCGGCGGGCGCTGACGGAAACGTTCCGTCGTCCCGAACGCGACCGGTTGGCGCCGATGCACACCGTTCATGCGTTCGTCACGCCTGTGGGGTATGGACGTCGCGCCCGAACATACCTTCCTCTTCGCCGACCTCGCGGGGTACACCGCCTTCACCGAGCGTGTCGGGGACGAAGCCGCCGCCGACGTCGCCGTCGCCTTCAAGTCCGCGGCCGCGCACGCCGCTGACGAGCTGGGCTGCGAGATCGTCAAGGATCTCGGCGACGGGGTCATGATCTACGGGCGCGACGCGGCGCGCGTCGTGACGCTCGCGCTGCGGCTCGCACGCGAGCTGGCCGACGAGGGCTGGTGCCTGCCGCTGCGCATGGGCGTGCATTCCGGGGCCGCAGCGCAGCGTGACCACGACTGGTACGGCTCGACGGTGAACATCGCGTCGCGGCTGGCCGAATCGGCCGGCGCCGGCGAGATCCTCATGAGCCTGGAGACGCGCGACCGCCTCGCGGCGCGCACCTGCGTGTCGATCGCCGACCGCGGGGCGCGTCGCTTCAAGAACGTCACCGCTCCGCTGGCCGTGTTCGCTGCTGCGTAGGGCTTGTCCCGGTCGGTCTCGCACGCTGACCCGACCGGAATAGGCCATTGGGGCGCGAGCCGGACGCTGACACGAAGGCGCGAGCCGGACGCGGACATAAGAAAGGGCGCCACGGGGAAGAGGCGCCCTTTCTCCTGTCTGCGTCGAAGCTCCGGAGATGTCAGGGAGCTTCGGGGGTGTTTCGGGTGGCTTGTCCCTGCCTGTCGTCTCCCCCTTGGCGTGAGCTGGAAGGGAACGGCGTTCATTTGGCCTGAACAACGCGCGGGCGGCGGCGTGGGAGCCGTTCAGCGCCGCCGAACCGCGCGTGAGATCAGGAACGGTGCTCCTTCCCGTGAGCCGAGTCGTGGCCGTCGTCAGCCTCTGCGTCCCTGCTGCGCGGGGCCTTGCGCTGGACCTGCTCGCAGGAGCCGTCGGGGCTCGAGGCCGTCGCGTCGGTGATGACGTCGACGCCGTCGAGCAGCGCGCGGTCGGTGCCGGGGCCGCAGGTGACGCGGTCGACCTCTCCGTCGCGCGTGCGGAAGACGTCGTCGCCGTTGCCGCCGTCGAGCGCGTCGCCGAGCGTGTCGGTCGTGCCGCCGGGGCCGGGCGTCACGTCGGCGCGCGCGAGCGCCCACAGGCCGTCGTTGCCGTCACCGCCGGTAGAGTTGTCCTGGCCGGCGTTGGCGTAGATCGTGTCGTTGCCGGCTCCGCCGTCCTGGATGTCGTTGCCGCGGCCGCCGGACATGCGGTCGTTGCCGTTCTCGCCGGCGGAGCTGTCGTCGCCGGCGCCGCCGGAGATGCGGTCGGCCGAGTCGCCGCCCTTGAGCGTGTCGTTGCCCGCGCCGCCGAAGATGCGGTCGAAGGAGGTGAGGTCTCCGGTGCCGTTGGCGTCGCCGGTGATGGTGTCGTCGCCGGCGCCGCCGTCGAGGCGGTCGTTGCCCTGCACGCCGGCGATGATGTCGTCGTCGCGGCCGCCGAAGATGCGGTCGTTGCCGGGACCGCCGTTGAGCCGGTCGGCGCCGGCGAAGCCGAAGATGCGGTCGTTGCCTCCGTTGCCGTTGATCGTGTCCGCGGCGTTGGTGCCGCGTAGGCGCTCGCTGCCGGGGCCGCCGTCGATCGTCGCCGCCAGTGCGGCGGCGGGGACGACGAGGCTGGCCGATGCGATCGCTGCGACGAGCTGGGTCCTGGTGAGGTTCATCTCTCAGCATTCCTCCTCGTGGGATGTGCGACACCCACTGTGGGGCGGGCGAGCCCGCGGCGACAGCGGGCTCTCACGGAGTTCTCACGCTCCGTGAGACGTCCGTGAGAAGCCGGTCTGATGTCGCGCGCGGCAGCGGCGCTGCGTCATGGTGTCGGCCATGCGCCTGATTGCCTGCGTCCTCGCACTCGCTCTCGCGGCAGGCGCCGGCGTCGCCGTGGCGGCGCAGCCGCTGCAGGGCACGCGCGGACCGGACCGGCTTTTCGGGACGCCGGGCTCCGATCGCATGTTCGGACTCGGCGGTGACGACGCGCTGCAGGGCGGCGCCGGCGGGGACACGCTGCGCGGCGGTCGCGGCAACGACCGGCTCGTCGGCGGTCGCGGCAACGACACGCTCGCCGGCGGTCCCGGCAACGACACGCTCTTCGGCGATGCCGGCGCCGACACGCTCACCGGGGGCCCGGGCGCCGACACGCTCGTCGGCGGCGCCGGCAGCGACCGCATCGACGCCCGCGCCGGTCGGGGCGACATCGTCGCCGGCGGCGACGGCCGCGACGTCATCCGCGCCCGCGACGGAGCGCGCGACGCGATCTCCTGCGGTCGCGGGCGCGATCGCGTCGTCGCCGACCGCGTCGACAGCGTCGCCCGCGACTGCGAGGCCGTCGCGCGTGGATGACGGCGGCCCCGGCGGCCCGGTCGTCCTGCTCGTGGACGACGACGCCGCGATCCGGCGCGCCGTCGGCGCAGGCCTGGAGCTCGAGGGCTTTCGCGTCGTGCGCGCGTCGGGAGGGCGCGCCGCCCTGGCCGCGGCCGAGACGGTCGCGCCGGCGGTGATCCTGCTCGATCTCGCGATGCCCGATCTCGATGGTCTGGAGGTGCTGCGCCGGCTGCGTGTGGCAGGCGACGACGTGCCGGTCTGCGTCCTGTCGGCGCGCGACGAGGTCGACGACCGCGTACGCGGCCTGCAGGCGGGCGCCGACGACTACGTCGTCAAGCCGTTCGCGCTCGAAGAGGTGACAGCGCGCCTGCAGGCGCTCCTGCGCCGGCGGCCGGCGACGTCGGAGGCCGCGGTGGCCGTCGGCGACATCTCGCTCGATCCGCGTTCGCGGGTCGCGGTTCGCGGCGACCGCGACCTCGGCCTCACGCGGCGAGAGTTCGACCTCCTGCACCTCTTCGTGCGCCATCCCGGGGAAGTGCTCGACCGCGTGCGCCTGCACGAGGAGGTGTGGGGCTACACGTTCGACCCGGGCACGAACATCGCCGACGTCTTCGTCGGCTACCTGCGTCGCAAGCTCGAGGCCGGCGGCGGGCCGCGCGTGCTGCACACGGTGCGCGGCATCGGCTTCGTCCTGCGACCCTGAGGGCGTTGTGCGCAGCCTCCGCGGTCGTCTCACGCTCGGCATCGCGCTCGTGCTCGCCGTCGTGCTCGCCGGCGCGGGCCTCATGGTCTCGCGCTACGTCGACCGCTCCGAGCGCGCGGCGCTCGACGACCGCCTGAAGGCGACGGCCGAGCTTTCGCGCGAGACCGCGCTGGCAGCCGTCCAGCGCGCGCTCCCCGCCAGCGACAGCCGCCTCGACCAGGTGCTGTCGGCAAGCGGCACCTCGCTGCGGCTGCTGCTCGGAGAGCGGGTGCTGCTGGAGTCCGGCCGGTCGCCGGCGGGCGTGCGGCCGGCCGCACGCGACGGCCTGCGGACGTTCGCCGTCGGCGGCGAGCGCTACCGCTCCTACGCCCTGAGCCTCGAGCAGCCCGATCTCGGCGGCCTCGCGCGCCTGGAGGTGACGACCAGCGTGCGCGGTCTCGAGGGCCGCCTGTCGGCGCTCAACCGTCGCCTCGCCGCGTTTGGCATCGCGGCGCTGCTCGTCGCCGGCGTCGGCGTCTGGTTCGTCGCGGACCTCCTCCTGCGCCCGCTGCGCCGTCTGCGCACGGCGACCGCGAACATCGCCGGCACCGAGGACCTCGACCGCCGCGTGCCGGGCGACGACGGCGCCGCCGAGCTGCGCTCGCTCGCCGCGAGCTTCAACGGCATGCTCGCGCGGCTCGGCCGCTCGGCCGCCGACCGCGAGCGTGCGCTGGCGGCCACGCGTCGCTTCGCCGCCGACGTCGGTCACGAGCTGCGCACCCCGCTGACGAGCGTCCAGGCGACGCTGTCGGCGCTGAGCCGGCACCCGCAGATCGGCGAGGCCCAGCGGGCCGAGCTGCTGCGCGACGCTCTCGCCGAGCAGCGCCGGCTCGTCGACCTGCTCGACGGGCTGCAGGCGCTGGCGCGCGGCGACGCCGCGCCGCACGAGCACGCCGAGCTCGATCTCGCCGAGGTCGTGGGCACGAGCTTCGACGCCGCCGTCGCCCGCCACCCGAAGGCGAGCTGGTCGTGTGACCTGCCCGACGGTGTGATCGCGCTGCGCGGATGGGAGCCCGGGCTGCGGATCCTCGTCGACAACCTGCTCGAGAACGCCGCGCGCCACGGCGCGGCCGGGGGCAGCGTCCGCGTCACGCTCGCCGCCGGGCCGGTCCTGCACGTCGACGACGACGGGCGCGGTGTCGCGGCTGGCGAGCGCCAGCGCATCTTCGAGCCGTTCGTCCGGGCGCCGGGAACGACCGCCCCGGGGTCGGGGCTGGGTCTGGCGCTCGCCGGCCAGCAGGCGCGCGCGCACGGGGCGACGATCGACGTAGGGCGTTCGCCGCTCGGCGGCGCGCGCTTCCGCGTGCGGTTCGACCAGCCTGGTTGAGGCGCTCACCGACACCGACACGATGCTTCGTGCCGGGGCCCCTGTATCAAAGACGCGTCTTTTCTCCCCTCAAGAGCACGGATGCACGAACACGCCCACCGAACAAGCCCTTCTGAGGCCACCGGCGCAGCGTCGGCGTATCGATATTCCTACCGATCTTGTGCAGTTTTACGTAAGATCAGGCGCTACAACTTGTGCTGTTCACGTCCCGTTTACCTGCTCGTGACCCGCGTCCGTGATTCTCCGCGCGTCTGCCCGACGGCGGGCGGTTGTGCTGCGCCGACGCGCCGGCAACGTCCGACTAGCAGGTTCACGTAGGCTTAGGCTTGTCCACGTAGGAAGGGGAACGCGCGTCAGATGACTGCACCAAGCAGTGCCGCGGCGCCGCTGAGGCGGCCGTCTCTGCGCGCAACGCGGAGAGCATGCGATGCACCCCGAGGATGACTTCTTCGCCGACGCCGCGGACGCCGGCGCCGACGCAGCGCGCCGCCGGCCTGATGATGGCGACACCGCAGACCGCCCCGCGCGCCCCCGCTCGGGTCCAAGCGCGCCCGCAAACCGGGCCAACGGCGCCCCGGTGCGCCGGCCGCCCGCCGCCCCGGCGAGGTCTGGGAGTGTCGGCAACCTGCGCGACGTGCTCAGCAGGGCGCGCGCGACGCAGCCGCCGCGCGCGAAGCCGGCCGAGCGCCCGGACGTAGCGCCCGTTCGGGCGCCGATCGACGAACGGCCTGACGCGGCGGACCCCGGCCTGCGTCCCCCGCGGCCGATTCTGCGTAGCGAGGTCCACCATCAGACGGTCTCTCCGCTGCGGCGCCTGCGGTCCTGGATCAGCGACACGCTGACGTCGCCCGCCGAGCTTGCCGAGTTCGCCGAGGACCGGCGTCTGGAGCGGCTGCCGAGCACGTCGCGGACGAACCTCGTGGTCTTCGTGGGGGCGCGCGGAGGCGTCGGCAAGACGACCGTCGCCCGGGCCGTCGGCGGTCTGCTGTCCAGCGCGCGCTGCGGCACGGTCGTGCTGATGGATGCCGACCGCGACTACGGTCCGGCGGCCGATCTGGCGCCCGACTCGCGGCGCTCGCCCAAGACGCTCAGCGATCTGCTGTCCGATTTTGACGAGGCTCCTCATCCGCCGCAGTTAAGGCCGTACATGTCGGCGCTCGACGACGGCCTGCTGATCCTCGCGGCGCCGTCGACGCGCACCGAGATGCGGGCTCTGACGCCGCGCCACTACGAGCGGGCGCTCGGGCTGCTGCGCGGCGCCGACGTCGTGTTGATGGACTGCGCCGGCGGTATCGGGGACCTACAGGAATGGGCTCTGCGCCAGGCCGATCAGGCGGTAGTGTTTGCGACTCCGGACTACGTCGCCGCCAACAACGTCGCGAAGGTGTTGACCGATGAGGACGTCAAGCTGCCGCAGCGCAGCACGCTCGTGCTCAACAACCCGCGCCCGGAGGGCGCCGGCGACATGACGGCGATCGAGCAGCACTTCGCGCGCCATCACCTCGAAGAGCGAGTCCTGCTGCCTTACGACCAGCGCCTGCGCGTGATGCTCGACCAGGGGACCTATGACCTGGGGTCCCTGGAGCGCAGCATGCGCGTGCCGCTCAAGCGCCTGGCCGCCGCGATCGGCGAGGGCCTGCGATGACCACCCTGCTGGAACGGCCGCCCATCGTCGCCGCTCTCGCTCTGCGTGGCGCGCTGGTGGGATCGTCGTCCTCGCGATGCCGGCCGGCCGCTCACCACCAACACAACGTGAAGGGGAAGGAAGCATGAGGGGACGCATAGGGAGCCTTGGCCGGGGCCTGACGCTGGCCGCGATGACAGCGGCCTGCACCGCACCGATGGCCGCGCTGCGCACGGCCGCCGGTGGCACGAGCGGCACGAACGGCTTCGCCGACGTGTCGCGCTTCCTCGACAACCTCGCGACGTACGTCATCTATCTCGCGATCCCGGCCGGCGCGCTCGCGCTGATCGCCGCCGGCGGCATGCTCATCGCCGGCAACCCCGACGGCACGACGTGGCTGGCCCGCACCGCTTTTGGCGTCGGCATCGTGCTGCTGGCCAAGGGGATCATGGCGTGAGCAGGCTGCGCTGGCGGCTCCCGGCGGCCGACCGCGTGCTCGGGAGGCCGGCTCACGTCGCGCTGGCGTGCGCCGTGGTGCTGCTGGTGGCGGGCACGATCGCCATGCCGCAGCCCGCCAGCGCCGCCGTGCCCAACCCGCTCGACCTGCTCCCCAGTGGCCTGCCGAGCTTCAATCCGGCGCAGTGGGCGGTCGACGGCTTCAAGGCGATCTTGGAGTACATCTTCGGCGACCAGCTCGACGATCTTGGCCGCCATCTCATCAGCCTCCTGCTGTCCGTCCCGCTGCTGACGGACGAAACCGCCTTCCCGCAGCTCAACGACTATCGCGCGTACGTCACCGGCGGCGCCTGGGGGATCCTCGGGCTGAGCTTCGTCGTCGCGTCGCTGCGCTACTGGCTGTCGAGCTACAGCGGCAGCGGCGCCTACGAGGCGCTCACGGGCTTCGTGCGCACCGCCGGGGCGATTGCGATGCTGTTGATCTTCCCCGTCGTCTTCGACCAGGTCGCGCGCGGGGTCAACGCGTTCACCTCCGCTCTGGTCGTCAACCCCGTCGTGGGCGACGGCCTCGGCAAGGGCCTGGTCGGCACGATCAGCACGGCCCCCGTGGCCGGAGGCGGGATGACGATGCTGATCGGGCTTGCCGCGATCGTCATGGCGCTCATCCTGCTCGTCGTCAAGGTCACCATCACGGCGCTGCTGGCCGTGCTGTTCGTCGCATCTCCGCTGGCGATCGCGCTGTGGCCGATCGAGGAGCTGAGCTGGGCGCTGCGCACCCTGTTGCAGGCGATCGTCGGCCTGCTCGTCTTCCCGATTCTGTGGGCGGTGTGCTTCGGCGTCTTCGCGGTGCTGAGCACCGACGCGCTGTTCCCCGGCGACCACGGCGAGGTCATCACCGCCGTGCTGGCGCCGCTCATCTCGCTGGCCGCGCTGATCATCGCCTTCCGGCTGCCGTTCGCCGTCCTCAGCCAGGCGATGAAGGCCGGCATCTCGCCAGGGATCAACCGCGGCGTCACGACCGTCCGCAACGTCGGGTACGTACGCTCGACCCTGCCGAAGGTGAGGGGCTGATGCCCGCCAGCGACGAGAGCGCAGCTGCCGCCGCGGCGCGTAACGAGACCTACAAGCACCTCGAGGATCCGCTGCGGCTGAGCGGGCTGACGATCGGCCAGTACGCGGCGCTCTCCGGCACTGCGCTCGTGGCGATCGTCTTCGGTCTCTACATCTCCCCGCTGTCGCCCGGGGTGACGATGGGCCTGTCGTTGTTTTTGGCCGGGCTGCCGGTCGCGCTGTCCTACGCGGTCAGCGGCCTCGACATCGCGATCACCGACACGCTCGCCGCGCTGTATCGCTGGGCGCGCAACGACAAGCACTACCTGCCTGGCGCCGGCGAGACGCCGGCCGGCTACGTCGTGGCGCGGGCCACCACCGAGCAGCGTCCGTCGGCCCGGTCGCCCGAGGAGGTCGCTTCGGCCCGGCGCCAGCTCGAGGGCGCATGGGACGGGTGATCGGTCAGCGGCGCGAAGCGAGCACTCCGCCGCCGGCGTCCGGGGCGCTGCTCGACGTCGTCGCGCTGGACCGCAGCGGGGTGCTCGTCACCGGCGAGGGCGCGCTCGTGCGCTACGTGGAGGTGACGCCGCGCAACCCGCGGGTGATGGGCACCGAAGAGCAGCAGCGCGTCGGAGAGGGCTTCGCGGCGATGGCCGGCCGGCTGCGGCCGGGCCAGTCGCTGCAGTTCTACGTCGAGGCGGCGCCGGTGCTGCTCGCGGACGTGCTCAAGGTCACGCGCGAGGAGGTCGAGCGTTCGCTCGAGCGCCAGCCACGCGAGCGCGCCGCGGCGCTGCGGCGGCTGGCCGAGGCGCACGAGCAGTCGCTCATCGCGCACGCCTCCGAGCAGGCCGCGGTGCGCTTCCGTACGTACGTCGTCGTGCCCTACCTGCCGGTCGGCGCGGTCGCCAAGGTCGACTGGGACGCCCTGCGCCCGCGCAGCCGCCGCCGGCTGCCGCGCGCGCCGTTGACACGCGGCCTGGAGGAGCACCAGCGGTGCGTGCGCGAGTCGCTCGTGCATACCGACAACATCATCAGCGACCTCGAGGCACTCGAGCTGTCGGCCCAGCTGCTCGCCGGGCCGGAGGTGGCCGAGCTGCTCTTCCGCCGCTTCAACCCGTCGAGCGTCGGGACGGGCTACCTCCCGCGCCTGGAGGTTCTCGGCGCGCTGGACGAGCTCGGCGACGCGCGCACCGCCGCTGCGGCGGCGCACCGGCTGCGCGAGCAGATCGCCGGCTCGCCGGTCGACCTCGACGACAGCCGCTTCATCCGCGTCGAGCAGGACCTCGAGCGCGTGCTGTACGTCTCCTCGATCCCCGACTTCACGGAGTTCGGCTGGCTGCTGCAGGCGATGGAGATCGATCGACCGTTCGCGCTGAGCGTCCACGTGCACGCGCTCGACCGGCGCGCGGAGCGCCGTCGCGCGCGCAACCGTCGCCGGCGCCTGCACGGCGTCAACGAGGGCGTCCGCGCCCGGCGCAAGGTGCCCGACGAGGAGATGCTCGCGCAGGAGGAGGAGACGCGCGAGCTGCTCGACGAGCTGCGCGGCCGCCAGCGCTCGTCGGTCTACGACGTGGCGATCTACCAGACGGTCCGCGAGCGCGGCCCGCTGCCCGACCCCCTCAAGCTGGCGGAGGCGTCCGAGCGCGCCGTCGCGGCGCTGCGCGACGCCGCCGACGCCGACGCGAAGTTCGGCGGCTTCATGCAGAAGGACCTGTGGCTGTCGACGCTGCCGCTGGGCCGCGACGTCGCGCGGCGCACGAAGAAGTACGTCAGCCGCCACGTCGGCGACACCGTTCCGCTGGTGGGGCCGAGCTGTGGCAGCCCGAACGGCATGCCGTTCTTCTTCGCCGAGGGCGTGCACACGCTCGAGAACCTCAACCCCTGGGATCGCACGTTCATCAACGGCCTGATGCTCGCCAACGGCCTGCAGGGATCGGGCAAGACGATGTTCGGCATCGTCACCGCGGCGCGCCTGCTGCCCTACGGCCCGACCGTGACCGTGCTCGACCGCAGTGGCCACTGGGAGCTTCTGACGCGGCTGGTGCCCGGGGCCGCCCATCTCTCGATCGGCGGCGGCGACCACCACGCGACGATCAATCCCTGGGACGTGCCCGACGTGCGTCGCGTGGGGCCGGAGAAGATCGCCTTCCTGCGCGACCTGCACGAGCTGCTCGTCGGCGACCACCACGCCGGCTCGGATCGCTACGAGATCTCCGAGCGCGAGCGCAACCTGCTCAGCGAGGCGATCCGCGGCGTCTACAGCCGCTGCGCGCGCGAGCAGCGCACGCCGCTGGAGCGAGACCTGCGTGCCGAGCTGGAGCGCCAGCACAGCACCGAGCGCGAGGCCGCCGGCGGTGCGGAGACCGATCGCTCCGCGACGCTCGCCAGCCTCGCCGACCGGCTCAGCCGCTACGTCGGCGACGGCGAGGACGCGTACCTCGTCGACCGGCCGACGACGGTTCCCGACGATGCGCCGCTCGTCGTCTTCGACACGCGCCCCGCGCGCAACCAGCTCGTGCCGGCGATGTTCATCGCGCTGGAGCACACGGTCGCCAAGGTCGAACGCCGGCGCGCGGAGCGCCTGAGCCACGAGGGCCCGGCCCCGCTGTTCCCCGGCGATGCCCTGTTCAGCGACGAGACGTGGAAGCTCGTGCAGCGGCGCGCCACCGGCGAGTTCTTCAACGATCTCGCCCGCCGCAGCCGCCACCTAGGCCTGTTCATGCTCGCGATCAGCCAGCATCTCGGCGACTTCGACAACGAGTACGGGCGGCCGCTGCTGCGCTCGGCGAACATGAAGCTGTTCTTCCAGCAGTCGATCGAGGAGCTGCGCTACCTGCAGGACACGCTCGGGCTGTCGGACACCGAAGTGCGGCTCATCAGCCGGCTGAAGACGGCCAAGGGGCGCTACAGCCGCGCCTACTGGATCAACGGCGCCCGCGGGCGCGGCGAGGTCAGCCTGCGCCTCGGTGGCCTGGAGTACTGGCTCGCGACGAGCGAGCCGGGGCGCGACGTACCCCGTCGCAGCGCGGCGCTGGCCCACCACGACGGCGATGCCTGGGCGGCGCTGCAGGAGCTCGCCGACGACGCAGCGGCGCGATGAGGGCCGGCGCGTGGTGGCTCGCCGCTTGACCTGTGCACTGATCGCGCTGGCGAGCGCCGCCGGGATCGGCGCCTGCGGTGACGAGTACGTCCGCGGCGCCGGCGTCTACAGCGCCACGACGACCGTACCCGCAGAGCAGGCGACGATCCCGACGCCCGCCGAGCCCGTGCAGACGACCGACGCGGGCGGGACCGAGGGCGTGGAGGCACCGAAGCTCACCGCGGCCCAACAGCGCGCGGTGCGCGAAGCGTCGGCGGCCGCGCGAAGCTTCTTGGCCGGCTACCTGCCCTACAGCTACGGCCGCCGCGACGCCGCCGCGATCCGCAGCGTCTCGCCGAGTCTGCGCAGCACGCTTGCCCGCAACGCGCCGCGCGTGCCGCCGGCGCTTGCCGAGAAGGCGCGGCCGCGGGTTCTCGGTCGCCTGGAGGTGTCCGGGATCACCGGCCGTGAACGCGTCATGCTGCTGGCGCGGATCGACGACGGGCAGAGCCGCTACGCGGCGCTGCTGACGGTGCAGCGACTGGGCCAGCGATGGGCCGTGGACGAGGTCCGCTAGTGGTTCGCCGATGGCGGAGCGGTCGGTAGATGCCGGCGCCGCTCGCAGCGGCGGGGGGCGCTCGCACCGCCGGCCTCGCGTGGTCGCAGCGACGTTGGCTGCTGTGGCTGATCGCCGGCCTGCTCATGCTGCCACTCGCGCTGGCGGCACTGTCCGCGGGCATATTCGGCGGGCTGGCCGGCCAGCTGCAGGGCGGCGCCCCGTTCGGGAAATTCGCGCCGTCCGCGCTCGCGCTACGCGACATCCCCCCGGGCTATCTGCGCACGTACCAGGCCGCGGGGTCCAGCGTCGGCGGCTGGGAGTACCTCGCGGCGATCGGCAAGATCGAGACCGACCACGGCCGCTCGCGGGCGCCCGGCGTCCGCTCGGGCGTGAACGCCTTCGGCTGCTGCAGCGGGCCGATGCAGTTCAGCGTCGTCGGCAGCCCGTCGACCTGGGACAGCTACGGCGTCGACGGCAACCACGACGGCAAGACGAGCCCGTTCGACCCCGAGGACGCGATCCCCGCCGCGGCACGTTACCTGCAGGCAAGCGGCGCGCCGGCTGACTGGGATGCAGCGATCTTCGCCTATAACCACGCCGCCTGGTACGTCGCCCAGGTCAAGCTGTGGGCCGAGCGCTATCGCGGCCCCGCGACGAGCCTCGCCGGTCTGCCGGCCGGCTCGGCGGTCTCCCAGGCGCTCGCCGGCGGCGGGCTCTGGCTGGCGCCGGTGCCGGGATCCAGCGCGGTCTGCGACCGCCGCATCGTCGCCGACGTCGCCATGCTCCTGCGGCGCTTCCGGATGGCCGCGGGTGATTGCTTCTCGCTCAGCGGTCACGCGCAGACGGGAGAGCACCCCCTCGGCCTTGGCATCGACCTCGCGCCCGCGGCGGGCGGCAGCTGGGACCTCGTCGGCCAGGCCGCGATGTCGCTCGGCTGGCGCCCGAGCTGTGCGGCGTCGGGCTGCGCCGGCCTGCTGCCGAGCCCGTTTCGCTTCATCGGCTATAACGGATATCCACTGCACGGCGATCCCGCCCACGCGGGAGGCAACGCGCACCTGCACCTCTCGTGGCAGCACACGCCGGCGGCGCCCGGTACGCCGGCGGCGCGCGTGCAGACCCTCCTACCACCGACCGGAGACGAGCGCCCATGATCACCCCCGACCTCGGCCGGCGCGCCGGCCCTGACGAGCCCACCGCCCACGACGAGCCCCCCGCCCACGACGAGCCCACCGCCCACGACGAGCCCACCGCCCACGACGAGCCCACCGCCCACGACGAGCCCACCGCCCACGACGAGTCCACGGCCCCTGACCAGTCAGCGGCCGCTGACGAGTCCGCGGAGGAGCCCGTCGACGCCGCTGAAGCGCCGGGACGGCCCGATCCGGCGCCGGACGGCGCCGGGCTGCGCTTCTCGCGGCCCGGTGGCCCGGTCGTCGTCATCTGCGGCCTTCACGGCGGCGCCGGGACGAGCACGCTCGCCTACGGCGTGGCGGCGCAGGCCGCCCACGAGAGCCCCGCCACCGTCCTGCTGTGCGAGACGGACGCAGCGGCCGGCGACGTAGCGGCGCTGGCGGGCGTGACCTCGCCGTACTCGCTCAGCGAGCTGGCCGCGGAGTTCGAGGCCGGCCGCTCGCCCGCCGGCGGGACGCTCGCCCGCGCCGGCAAGCTGCGCGTCATCGCCGCTGCGCCGGCGCCCGCGCCCGCCGTCGGCGACGACGCGGTGATCGCTCTGATGAACGCTGCGCGCCCACGTCACGGCCTGACCGTCATCGACGCCGGCACGCCCCGCGCCCCGCTCACGCGCGAGCTGCTGCGGATCGCGACACACGTCATCTGGGTCACGGTCGCGCGGCCCGGCGCGGCCCAGCGCGGACGCGCGCTGCTGTCCGGCCGGCTCGCGCCTGCGCTCGCCGCCCGTCAGGCGCTGGTCGTTCGCGGAGTTCGGCGTGCCGGCGGCGCGGGTGCGCGCCAGCAGGCCGCCGAGCTGCGCCAGCTGGCCGACGATTGCTGCGAGCGGCTCGTCTTCGTCGTCGACAGTCCCGGCGTCAGCGGCGCTCACGTCGAGCTCGGCGAGCGGCGGATGCTGGCGGCGCTGACGTCGCTCTCCGGTTTCCTCGCCGACCCGGGCCAGGGCTGAGCGGCATGGCGGGCGGGTCTCCCAAGCAGCAGCAGGAGCAGGCGATCATGATCCTCGCCGGAATGGCGCTCGCCGCCATCGTCACGGCCGCGGCGGTGGCCTGGGGCTGCGCGACCGTCGTCGCCTGGGTGCACTCCGGCCAGCTGCCGCGCCTCGGCCTCGACAAGGCCGTGACGATCGCGACGTCCCCCGAGTTCTGGTCGGCCGACCCGGCGTCGGCGTACCCGCGCGACGTGCAACGCCTGCTGCCAGGCGGGTGGGGGTTCTGGAGCACGACTGCGCTCATGGTCGTCCTCGTCGCGGCGATGGTCGTCGCCGCGATGCGCGAGATCGCCGAGCGCATGGCCCAGACGGTCGCCGACCGGCGCTGGTATCACATCTTCCTCGGCCGGCGGCCGCAGGCGTTCGGGCGCTACCGCACCGTCAAGACCGCGCTCGTCGTCGACGCTCCGCAGCCCGAGCGCGTGATCGTCGGGACGATCGCCAACCCGCCCGCGCTCATCGCCGTCCAGGAGCACGCCCAGATCTGCGCGATCGCTGCGCCGCACAGCGGCACGACGTCCGGCCTGATCGTGCCGGCGGTGCTCGAGCACGACGGCCCCGTGGTGACGACGGCGACGGATAACGACGTCGTGCACGCCACGCTGCAGGCCCGCAAGCGGATGGGCGGCGAGGCCTTCGTCTGGGATCCGTTCGGCGACTACACGGACGGCTGGGATCCGTTGCAGGGCTGCGAGCAGTGGTCGTACGCGCTGACTGCGGCACGCTGGCTCGGGCACGCGCTCGCGTTCGGCGAGAACGAGAGCACCGAGTACTTCGACGAGGTGGCCCAGGAGCTCGCCGCCCCGCTGCTGCATGCGGCGGCGCTGAGCCCCGCCAAGACGATCGTCGACGTCTACGGCTGGGTGCGCGACCGCGACGTCGAGACCCCGATGAAGATCCTGACCGAGGTCGGCGCGGAGGACCCGCGCGCCCGCCTGCAGGCGGTCTACCGGCTCAACGAGCGGCGCCGCGACGCGGTCATCGGCGCGGTCCAGTTCCAGCTGAAGGCCTACGGGCACCCGGCCGTCCAGCGAACGGCGACGCGCGGGCGCGGCATCACGCCGGAGGAGCTCTTCGACGGCCGCCCCAACACCGTCTACATCGTCGCCGGTCGCGAGCACCAACGGCTGCTCGCCCCGCTCGCGGTCACGATGCTCAGCTCGCTGGTCTACTACGCGACCGAGCTGGAGAACCGCGAGCGGCGGCGGATCGCGCCGCCCGCGCTGTTCGCGCTCGACGAGACGGCGCAGGTCGTGCCGCTCCAGGAGCTGCCCCAGATCCTGTCGGTCTCGCATGACATCGGGATCCGCTTCGTGACGGTCTGGCATTCGCTGGCGCAGATGCGCGAACGCTACGGCAACGATGCGGCGGCCGAGATCATGGCGATGTCGCAGGCGAAGGCGTTCCTGGGAGCGATCACGGACGAGGGCACGCGCCACGAGCTGCTGCGGCTGCTCGGCAAGGGCAGCGACGAGCACGACGGAATGACCGCGCAGGCGCTGCAGCGACTGCGTGCCGGCCAGGGGCTGCTGATCCACGACGGGTTGCCGCCGGTGTTCTTCACGCAGCGCCCCGACGTCGAGGCGCGCGATCCCGTCGCCGTCGGAGTGCCATGAGGCAACTGCCGCGTCCGCGCGTCGCCGAGGCGCTGCTGCGCTCACGCGTGTCGCTGGCCGACGCGGCACAGGCGCGCATCGGCCGTCGCGTGCACGCGGCGATCGTGCTCGAGCTCGGTGCGCGCGGGCCGGCCGCGCTGCTGGGCTCCCGCAGTGATCCGGTGCTGCTGGCGATCACCGACGGCGACGTCTACCTGCTGGACTGCCGGCGCACGACCCTCGGGCCCCGGGTCGGCGGGGTCGTCGACCACCTGCCGCGCACGGGGCTCGTCTCGCAGTGGCATCGTCGCCGGCTCGACGTGAAGGCCGAGCTGTCCTGGCCCGAGGCGCACGTCTACCTCACGGCCACGACGCGGCCCGGTCCGCAGACCGACCTCGCGATCGGCCTGCTCATGAGCAGCGAGCTCGACCGCGACGCCTAGAGGACCACTAGTGGGGTGTCTGCGCCGGGACGACGCGATGGTCCGAGCCGCCGCTGCGGTTGGTCTGCGCCAGCGCCAGCGTGATCGCGAGCACGGCCAGGGCGACCACTGCGGCGTAGCGCAGCCGCGTCAGCGCAATCGCGCCGGCCGCGAGCGCGGCGACGAGCGAGAGCCGCCAGTTCGCGGCTGCGGCGATGGCCACGAGCATCGCGGCTGCGACCGCCGCCGCGGCCAGCGTCCGGATCGTGCGGCGGGCCATCGTGCGGCGCTTCATCGCGTGCCGACCATGTCGTGGGGGCGATGACAGCGGCGCGCAGCGTGCTGCGCGACGTCCAGCGGGTGACGCTGGCGGCCGTCGTCGTGGGAGCGCTCGCAGCCGGCGTGGTCGTCGTGCTCGCGGCGGGCGCGAGGTTGCGCGCGTGGTTCGGGCTCACGCCGCAGCAGCCGGTCGACGTGCCCGTCGCAGAGCTGTGGCTCACCAACGCACGCGCGCTGCTGATCGCGTTTGGCGCCGCAGTGGCCGTCGTCTGGTGGCCGCGGGCGCGCGCGGCGCTCGATGTCGCCCTCTGCCTCGTGCTCGGCGGCAACGTGCTGCTGGTCGCCGTCGCCTTCGGGGCCTACGGGGAACCGCTGCTGCGGCTCGCGCCGGGGCACTACGTGCTCGAGCTGCTCGCCGTCGCGACGGCGGCCGCGGCATACCTCGACGCCCGCCGCGCGGGCGCCCTGCGAGTGCCTGTGCTGGCCGGGTGCGCGGTCGCGGTCGCGGCGCTGCTGCTGGGCGCGGCACTGCTCGAGAGCGCTGGTGCCTGAGCGACACCGGGGCGGTCGGTGCGAGGGCATCGCGAGACTCTTGCATACTCGCGGCGCGCCGGCCCAGGCTGTTCGGTGCCGCAGCGTCGCGGCGCCGAGCACGATGGTGATATTGCGTCGGCCTAACGGCCCCCGCGGCCGTCCCGCGTGCCACGAGGGGGGCGTGACGCGCGGGACTCGGCCGGGGCGAGCGGCAGGAGACGGCCGCTCGGTGCTTCGCTCGTGTTGATGGACGCCACGCCGGGAGGGAGCGTGGTGGCCTCGAGCGAAGATTGAGGTCTGTCTGTCATGACGCAGCGCACTGCGTGTTGGATCATGGGAATCGTGGTTCGCCGGGGAACAGCCGGCCCGCACATCTGCGAGGGCCGCGATGATGGCACATGTCTCTGAAAACGTGCGCGGCCCGCCGAAGTTGCGCGTCAACGCAGGATTCAACCGAGAAGCTGCGTAGGCATCGGCCGCGACGAGGTATTGGTCGCCGGCGTGAGGGTCTCGCCCTCCTCAGGCCGGCGGCGGTTACGAGATTCGACGACATCGTGGGATGGCGAGCTCGTATTACGGGGAGCGGCAAATATGGCGGTCATTGTGCGTACCGGATCAGCGGTGCTTGAAAATAGTTGGTGACGATCGCCGTCGTGCGAGTGCTGAGATAGGCGATGGTCATGTCCGTCAGCTCGG
>JBPCJA010000274.1:0-7302 GCA_051005755.1 Solirubrobacteraceae bacterium | reverse complement strand
CTGCGCGGCTCGCTGCGCTCGACCCTGCCGGGCCGCTCTTGACCGCCCGCTCGCGCTTCGCTGATTGTGGCTCTCAAGGGTTGCGCTGCGCGCGAACTGCCCGTTGCGGGGCGCGCACGACTCCCACACGTCGCGCTGGCGTCAAGAACGCCTGCTCAGCACCACAATCGATCCCGCCCGTCACCCCCGATCACCCTCGGAGCCCCGCTTTTATGGTCCAACGGCGACCGATCGGCATGTGTCGGTGGTACAATCTTGGCAGTGATGAGTGCTCTGGTAACCGGTGGATCTCGTGGCATCGGTCGAGCGGTCGTCATGCGACTCGCACGTGACGGCTTCGATATCGCGTTCTGCTACCGAACCCCATCCGCCGATGCCGACGAGGCGGCAGATGAGGTGCGAGCGCTCGGTCGGCGCTGCTTTCATGGCGTGTGCGACGTCACGTCGTTTGATGCCGCGCAGAGCTTCGTCGCGAGCGCGGCGGAGCAGTTGAGCCCACTCGTGATTCTCGTGAATTGCGCGGGGATCGTCCGCGATCGGCCGCTCGCGCTCATGAGCGAGGAGCAGTGGACCGCTGTCATCGCGACGAACCTCACGGGGACCTTCAACATCACGCGCCATTTGGTGCGCGACTTCATGAAGCGCAAGAGCGGCGTGGTCGTCAACATCTCCTCGGTCATCGGCAGCGACGGGGCCGCCGGGCAGGCCAACTACAGCGCGTCGAAGGCGGGCGTCGACGCGTTCAGCCGTTCGCTGGCCAAGGAAGTGGCGTCCTACGGGATCAGGGTCAACGTTGTCGCACCAGGGTTCATCGACACCGAGATGACAGCCGACCTTTCCGACAAGGTTCGTGACGAGATTACCGCCAGGGTGCCGATGGGGCACTTCGGCACACCGGAGCAGGTCGCCGACGCCGTGTCGTTCTTGTCGTCCGAGCAGGCCTCCTATATCACCGGCCAGGTCTTCCGGGTCGATGGAGGGATCACGCTGTGAATCACCGGGTGCGATCCAGAGGAAGTTGGGCTCAGGCAGTTGCCGTACAGGGGACACACATCGCACGAGAGGCTGTACCAGGAAACCATGCCCCTTCGGTCCGCTCACAACGAGCTTTACCCATACCTGACGGCCCTGACGTTCGACCGTACCGTGCCGCGGGGCCTGGTGCATCGCAATTGCCTTTCCGAGCTCTTTCTCACTGACAGCGCTCGTGTCGACGACACGCACTTCGTAGCTGCGGCGCAGCTTCCCGTCGCGCATCCGTACTACGGCGATCACGTCGGCCCCGCGGCCGGCGTCGATCCCCTGCTGTTGCTCGAATGCTGCCGCCAAGCGGAGACGCATGCCGTCCACGCCCACTTCGCGGCCCCCGCCGACACGAAGTTCGTCCTGCGATCGTGGCGGATGCGGTTGTCCGATCTCCCCGCGCCGTTCGCCGCGGCGGGACCGCACGAGCTCACGATCGCGGCGACGACGTCTGACGCCACATGGCGCGGAACGGTTCTGCGCAGCCAGCGCTACGCGATGCAGGTCTTCCTGGCGGGGACCGCCGTCGCGGATGTCGCGATGCACGCCGACTACCTGAGCGGCGAGCTCTATGACGGCGTGCGATCGCGCGGCAGGCAGACTGCGCCGCCGTCGTCGGACGATTTCCGCGCGGCGGACCCCTGTGGCGGCGTGGCTCCTTGGCGCGTCGGACGCAACCACGCCGACAACGTGGTCCTGCAGGCGCTGCGCGTCGATGGCGACGCGATCCACTGCCGCCTGCGGGTGCTCGGCGGACACGCGAGTATGTTCGATCATGCCCAGGACCACCTGCCGGGCATGGTCCTCATGGAGGCGGCCAGGCAGATGTGCGTGATGGCCGCTGAGCGCCTGGCCGGGATCGCGCCGCGGGAGGCGCTGGTGACCGCGTTGCAGGCGTCGTTCAGCGCGTACGCGGAGCTCGACGCGCCGGTCTGCGTCATCGCGCGCTGCGAGTCCGCCGGCGGCGATCCCGCCGCGCGGACGATCGCCGTCGCGTTCGTCCAAGACGACGAGACGATCGCCGAAGCGTCCGTCGATCTCAGGTCGAGCGCGCCCGCGCTGGCCGAGGACGCGCCGACCGGGCGCCTTCGCAGCCGCACGTGGTCGCGCAGGACCAACCGCGCGGCCGTCGTCACGGGCCTGGGGTCGTGGACCCCGCCGGACGCCGTCACCAACCATCGGCTCGCCGAGGAGTTGGATACGTCGGACGAGTGGATCCGATCGCGTACCGGCATCGGGCAGCGCTACGTCGTGGCGCCCGGCACGAGCACGAGCGACATGGCGATTGAGGCGGGTATGCGCGCGCTCGAGTCCTCCCCGGACGGCCACACGGTCAACGCGGTGGTCCTCGCGACGAGCACCCCTGACCGCTCCTGCCCGGCCACGGCGCCCCTCGTGGCCAGCAGGCTCGGGCTTCTGGGAGCGGCCGCATTCGACGTGGGAGCCGTCTGTACCGGGTTTGTGTATGCGCTGACGACGGCGGCCGGCTTGATCAGCGCCCACGCGGCGGACACGGTGCTCGTGATCGGGGCGGACGCGTTCTCCACTATCCTGGACCCCGACGACCGCTGCACGCGCGTGATCTTCGGCGACGGGGCGGGCGCCGTCGTGCTGCGCGCGGGGGACCCCGACGAGCCCGGGGCGCTGCTCGGCTTCGACCTCGGAAGTGACGGTGACGCCGCGGAGATGATCACGGTTCCGGCGGGCGGCTCGCAGGAGCGCTCGAGCGACGTCGAGGCCGAGGATGGCCAGCACTACTTCCAGATGGACGGCCAGCCGGTCTTCGCGCGCGCCGTGCGGCGGATGACCGAGTCGACCCGGGTGATCGCCGAGGCCGCGGACTGGAGGCTCGAGCAGATCGACCATCTCGTCGCCCACCAGGCCAATGTTCGCATCCTCAACGCGTGCGCGAGGGAGCTCGGCCTGCCGACTGACCGCGTCGTGTGCAACCTCGACCGCGTCGGCAACACGGTTGCCGCCTCGATACCGCTCGCGCTGGCCGACGCGGCCGACAGCGGCGAGCTCGTCGCGGGCGAGCGGATTGTGCTCACGGCCTTCGGCGGCGGCCTCACCTGGGGATCGACCGCACTGATCTGGCCCGACATCGACGTCCGCAACCGACCGACCGCGACCGCAGCGACAGGGAGAGCCCATGACTGAGCTTCAGGAACGACTCCAGACAATGGCCAACGAGACATTCGGCGTGGACGTGCAGGCGATGCGAGACGGCGCGAGCTACGAGGAGATGGGCGTCGACTCGCTGATGCTCATCGAGTTCGCCATCGACATGCAGCGCGAGTTCGACATGCCGATGGAGGACGGCGAGCTGAAGGCGAAGTTCACGATCGCCGAAACCGCGGAGCTGCTGACGTCCAAGGGCGCGGCGGCATGACGCAGACCGCCGATCGTCCGTCCGCGCGGGCAGTGTTCCATGCCGCCGTGACGGGGATCGGGCTGGTCACGCCCGCCGGGATCGGCGAGCTCGAGAACTGGGCGCAGGTGTGCGCGGGAGTCTCCACGGCCGCGACCGATCCCGCGCTGGCCGGCCTGCAGGTGGACTTCTCCTGCCGGATACCGCAGTTCGATGCCGACGAACTGCTCGGGCGCAAGATCGCGTGGCGCATCGCGCGGTTCGTGCAGCTCGCGCTGATCGCCGCACGCCAGGCCGTCGCGTCCGCCGGCCTAGATTCGCAGACATGGGAAGGCGACCGGATCGCCATCGTCGTCGGCAATTCGCTCGGCGGCACGCAGACGATGGAAGATCAACAGAGCCGCTTCCTGGAGGAGGGCGCCAAAATGGTCTCGCCGATGACGATCCCGGCGGCGATGATGAACATGGTCGCCGGGCACCTCGCGATCGACCTCGCGGCCACCGGACCGAGCATGGTCACCGCGACCGCGTGCGCCTCCGGCACCACCGCCATCGGGCTCGCACGCTCGATGCTTCGCAGCGGCGAGTGCGACATCGTGATCGCCGGCGGCGCGGAATCCGCGCTGTCGCAGACCGCGATGGCCACGCTCAGCAAGATGGGCGCCCTCTCGCAGCGCAGCAGCGAGCCGCGCTCGGCGTGCCGTCCCTTCGACGCCGCCCGGGACGGCTTCGTCGCCGCCGAGGCCGCTGGCTTCCTCGTCCTCGAGCGGATGTCAGAGGCACGCGCGCGGGACGCCCCGATCCGCGCGCTCGTCAGTGGATACGGGGCGGCCTCCGACGCGCACCACCCGACAATGCCCCATCCCGACGGCGCAGGGATCGAGCGCGCCATGCGAACCGCGCTCAACGACGCCCACCTCGACGGCACCGAGATCGACCACGTCAACGCCCACGGCACCTCGACCCCCCTGAACGACAGCACAGAGGCGGCCGCCGTGCGACGCGTCCTCGGGCAGCGTCCCGCGGTAACGTCGACGAAGGGCGTGACCGGGCACACGCTGGCCGCGGCCGGCGCGATCGAGGCCGCCTATGCGGTGCTCGCGATCGAGCACCAGATGGTCCCGCCTACGGCGAACCTCGACCACCTCGACCCCCTCGTCGAGCTCGACATCGTCACCGGCGAGCCGCGCCCGATGCCGGTCGCCGCCGCGATGAGCACCTCGCTCGGCTTCGGCGGCCACAACGCCGCCCTCGTCATCACGTCCGCATCCGCGTGATGACCGCACGACCTCACTCCGTTCGCGGTTCCAGAGCCACGACAGCGACCGAAAGGCAGACCGCACCATGACCGACTTCCAGAAGCTTCGCCTCGTCGCCCTCGACAGCGACGGCGTGCTGCTCAACGACACCTACAGCCCGGTGATCGAGCGCTTCGTCACCAAGCACGGCGGCCAGTACACCGGGTTCGTCGAGCGCGGCGTGTGGGGCTCGCCGCAGCTCGCCGCCGGGCAGAACATGGCGCTCGCATGCAAGCTCCCGTGGTCGGCGAGGAAGACCATCGCCGCGTTCTTCGTCGAGCGAGAGGCGTACCTGCAGGACCATCCGGTCGAGGTGTCTCCCGACGCGCTTGGTCTGTTGGAGATGCTCAAGGCGACCGGCCTGCAGATCACCAGCTACGGCGGACGCAACCGCGAGTACTCCTTCGACAAGTTCCTCGGTCACCTCGCCGAGTACTTCGATCCGCAGACCCCGTACGTCGACGTCAACGACTTCCGACCGGGTGTCGACGAGATCGTCCGAGACGTCTTCGGCTACGAGCACGACCAGGTGCTGTTCATCGACGACATCAACCGCGTCGCCGAGGTCACCAAGGCGCTGGGGGCTGGCTTCATCGGCGTGCCGGCCAGCATGCCGCACAACTTCCAGCGCGAGCAGATGGCCGAGACGGGCGTGCGCCACACCGTCGACTCGATCGCCGACATCGACGACGAGATGCTGCACGAGATCGACGTCGAGCTGGCCGCAGACATCCACTGGACCGCCGAAGTCGCTGGCCTGCCGATCGGCACCGCCGGGTGAAGCCGGCCCTACCCGAGCGCTGGCTGGGAGACTCCGGGCTCAGCGTGGGCGCCGTAGGGCTCGGGTGCATGGGGATGTCGTGGGCCTACGCCTCCGCCGGCATCGACGACGCGCAGGCGGAGGCCGTCATCCACGGCGCGGTCGAGTGCGGCGTCACGCTCATCGACACCGCCGACATGTACGGGCCGTTCACGAACGAGGAGCTGGTGGGCAAAGCGCTCGCCGGCCGCCGCGACGAGGTCGTGCTGGCCACGAAGGTCGGACTCGTCGTCGACGACGCGGCCACGTTCGCGGTGCACCGGGACGGCAGCCCGGAGCATGTGCACCAAGCGATCGACGCGTCGCTCGGGCGCCTGCGCACCGACGCGGTCGACTTGTACCAGCTGCATCGCGTCGATCCCACCGTCGAGATCGAGGAGACGTGGGGCGCCATGGCGGAGGTCGTGGCCGCCGGCAAGGCCCGAGCGATCGGCCTGTCGGAGGTGTCGGTCGACGAGCTCGAGCGTGCCCACGCCATCCATCCCGTCAGCTCCGTGCAGTCCGAGCTGTCGCTGTGGACGCGCGACGCGCTGCGCCACATCCTGCCGTGGTGCACCGAGCATGACGTCGCGTTCATCCCGTTCGCCCCGCTCGGACGGGGCTACCTGACCGGTGCCATCACCCAGGCGGCGTTCGACGACCGCGACTTCCGCGCGCGCAACCCGCGCTTTACCTCCGACTCGCGCCAGGCCAACATCGCCATCGTCGAGCAGGTTCGAGCGGTCGCGGACCGTCTCGGGACGACGCTCGCACAGGTCGCACTCGCGTGGACGCTCGCCCAGGGACCGATGGTGATTCCCATCCCGGGGACGACGAAGGTCGCCCGAATCGCCGAGAACGCTGGTGCAGCGCATCTTCAGCTGAGCGCGAGCGACCTCGCGAGGCTCGACGCGGTGCCCGCGGCCGTCGGCGAGCGATACTGAGCGGCAGATCAAGGGCGCTCGCGCAGCGTTCCGGGGGATCCGCGGGGCGTACTCCGAAGACGGCAACACGCGAACCGCCCTACGAGGCTCGCGCCCGGCCGACGGTGGACACGCCGTGTGACGCGACCGCGCGCCTGGTACGGGTGCGAGCGTCTCGTCGCCAGGCCCAAGCCGCCCGCAAAGGACGAACAGCAGGCGCATCGTTCGCTCTTGGCCAGGCTGCTGCTTTGCCGGCAAGAAGGAGAAGTCCTTGACGTGCGGCCGCGCTGCCGAGTTGGACGAAGGACCAGCAGCGCGTTGTTGCCGGATGGACTCGTGCTCCCCGCACCGACTGGGTTGTGACCTACGCCGATAGATGGCGGGTTTCCTCAACGCTATCTGGCGCGAGTGGGGCTGGCGCCGCGACGCGGTGTTGCCAGCGGAACGGTGTGCCGGATGGCGCCCCTTGCTCGGATCTGATTCGCATGGCCCTATCGGTACGGCTACGAGATCTGCGCGTGCGACGGAGCCCAGTGCGGATGCCCGCGGCGGTGATCGACCGGCTTGCGGAGGCCGCCGGGACGTCGACCAGAGTGCCCGACGCCACGGCCACACGTCAAGGCAATCGGCTGCCAACCAGACTGTGCGCTTCCGCCTCGAATGTCCGACCGGGGTCCGGCACACGCGCAAGCCCTCCCGCGTACGCGTCGCTCACGACGCCCGCTGGGTCACGGCCGCCGACTCCGCTCTGCTCGATTCGATTAGGGTGCGGCTCTTCTGGAGGGACTTCAGAATGCCCGGATTTGCTGACGATTCGAGGCACCGGGGTTCTGTTTGCCAGCGAAAGCGCCGCTGTGGAGGCCGGGGAGAAACCCAAACTGCGCGCTG
>JBPCJA010000273.1:0-4156 GCA_051005755.1 Solirubrobacteraceae bacterium | reverse complement strand
ACGAAGCTACACCCACACCACGTGGGGGGATAAACAACCGCGGTTTTTGTCTCTCCGCGAACCAAAACGCGCCGCCGAAGCTCGTGGCCACGCGCGGCCGTCTGCGCGGTGCCGGCGAGCGAGCCCCGACCACCGGCGACTGGGTGGCGATCGATGCCGACGGTGTCATCGCCTCCGTGCTCGAGCGCCGCGGCACGATCGTGCGCCGCGCCGCCGGCTCGCCGATCGCGGCGCAGGTGCTCGCGGCGAACGTCGAGCTCGTGCTCGTCGTCGAGCCGCTGCCCGAGCCCAACGAGCGCCGCGCCGAGCGGATCGTCGCGCTCGCGAAGTCCGGCGGCGTGCCGGCCGCGCTCGTCCTGACGAAGGCCGACCTCGATCCGGAGGGTGCCGTCGCGCCGGCGGCGCTCGCCCGGCGGCTGGGGCTCACCGACGGGCTCGCGGTGAGCGTCCACGACGCGGGGGCGATCGCGCCCGTCGCGTCGCTGCTGGAGCCGGGCAGCACGACCGTCCTCCTCGGTCCCTCGGGCGCCGGCAAGTCGACGCTCGTCAACGCGTTGCTCGGTTTCGACCGGCAGGCGACCGGTGGGCTGAGCACCGCGGGCGACGGCAGCCGCGGACGCCACACGACCGTCACTCGGGACCTACTGGCGCTCCCCAGCGGCGCGCTGCTCATCGACACGCCGGGGATCCGCGAGGCCGGCCTGTGGGACGGCGGCGTCAGCGCGACGTTCGCCGACATCGAGGCGCTCGCGCAGCGCTGCCGCTTCGCCGACTGCGCGCACGGCGACGAGCCCGGCTGCGCGGTGCGCGAGGAGGGCGATCCCGAGCGCCTGGACGCGTGGCGCAAGCTCGAACGCGAGCAGGCATGGATCGAGGACCGGCGCGCCGCGACGCTCGCGCGCGAGCGCGCCGGGCGCTCCTATAAGCGCATCCAGCGCCAGTCGCGGCGGCTGAAGGGCGAGCGCTGACCTACATCCCACCGCCGGCGCGGAACCGCATGAGGTCCAGGCAGACGTTGCAGTACGGCCACGGCGGGTTCCACGGCCAGCCCGTGACGTCCTTGCCGCACAGCGCCGTGTCCGGATCCTCCTCCGTCACGATGTGGCAGATCTCCTCGCCGTGGCTCGTCGGGCCATCGACGCGGCGCTCCTCTGGAACCGTGCGAGACATGTCGCTCCCGCAAGGGTGCCACGCCGAGCGCCCACGCGCCACGCCGCGCCCGTAGAATCGTCAGCCCCTGAGGGCGCGTAGCTCAGTGGGAGAGCGCTCGCTTCACACGCGAGAGGTCGCAGGTTCGAAACCCGCCGCGCCCATGTTGCAGAAGCCCCGCTCCGGCGGGGTTTTCATGCGGCGTCCTCGTCTGGGTGGTCGTCCGGGGCGGTTTCCGTGCCCACTACGTGCCCACGGCCATCGCTGGCGTCGTCGTAGGAGTCGAGCAGGCCGCGGTCCTGGTCCTCGGCGTCTTGGGCGAGGTGGCCGTAGGTGGAGTCGATCATCTGGACGCTCGTGCCCATGCGGCGTGCGAGGGTGAAGATGCTCATGCCGGCGGCGAGGCTCCAGGTCGCGAAGGTGTGGCGCATGTCGTAGATGCGGCGGTGCTCGATGCCGGCGGCCTTCAGCGCCGGCACCCACTCCCGCGAGCGGAAGTTGTTGATGTCGATCCGCCCGCCGCCGGCCGCGGGGAACACGATCCCCTCGCGGTCCGGGAGCGTTTGGAGCGCAGCGACGACCTTGGCGCGCAGCGGCACGCGCCGCCGCGAGCGCTCGGTCTTCGTGTAGGTCTTCAGGCGGCCCTTGGCGAACGCCTTGTGCACCGTGAACACGCCGGTCTTGAGGTCGAGGGCGGTCCAGTCGGCGCCGAAGGCCTCCTCGGGGCGCACGCCGGTCCCGACGCAGAAGACGACGAGCGGGCCGTACGGACCCAGCTCGTCCGCGAGCGCCTGGACCGCCTCCCAGGACTCGAACGGATCGAACTCCGTGCGCGCATGCATCGGGTTGGGAACGTCCGTTGCGACGTTGCGGTCGATCCAGCGCCAGCGCACGGCTGCGGCGAGGACCTGGCGAAGCGCCCTGTGCGCACCCTGGCGCATCGTCTCGGGCATGCTCGCCCGCCACCGCGCGATGGTCAGCGCGTCGAGTTCCCCGATTGCCACATCGCCGAACGCGACGGTCGACTTGACGAGGTAGTAGCGCAGCCAGTCGCGGCTCGCGGGCGCGCCCTGGTACTGCTCCAGGAACACGTCGACCAGATCGCGCAGCGGAACGTCGGGCTGGTAGAGCGGTCCGAGCCGAGCCTTGCGCAGCTCGTCGTCGAGGACCTGCTTGGCCTCTGCCTTCGTCCGGAAGCCGCCGCGCTGACGGCGCGCGCCGCGGCCGTCGCGGTAGCGGATCGCCCACCCGCCCGCGGTGTGCTTCATCTCGCCCGTCCGCGACTGTCCTCTATGGCGATTCACGGCCCCGCAGCCTCCGAGCCCACGGACTCCCGCCGGGTGACGTCCCACCCGTGCTGCATCCGACCCTCCCGTTCGTCGGAGAGCGCTTCGCGCGCCAGCTCGCGGTTCTCACGGGCTCTCGCTGCCGCCTGAGCGGCCAGCCACGCATCAGCAGTTGTGAGATGGCCCACGCCGACGAACTCGAACGCCGTGATCCGCTCGTCGTCGCCCAGCTGCGCAAGCTCGCGCTGCGCTCGATCGCCGCGGGTGAGCAGCTGCTCGCGCACATGATCCTCGCGCGCCTGGCGCAGCGCCGTGAACGTCGTCGACCAGCGGCGGCTCTTGGTCAAGCAGTGGCCGCGATAGCCGAAGGCGTGCGCGCACGCCGCCAGCCGCCGATCGCGCGGATCGCGCTTCGGTGCTTGGGGAGCAGCGGACGTGATCACCCGCACCCCGGCCATTGCGATCACGTTCCCGGTATCGAGCACCAAGCGGTCCCCGGTACGCCGCACGATCCGCCCGACGTGCTCGCCGCCGTCATGCAGGCGCACGAGAACCTGCTCGCCGCTACTCATCGCCTCCAGCACGCGCAGGACCAGGCCGTTCGGATCGCGCGACGTCGCGGGCGCCGGACAGGGGCCACTCACGCATTCCGCGGGCTCGTCGTCGCCGATCGCTTTGGTCACGCAGTCGTGCAGCGCGAACGCGGCACGCAGGTAGCAGCGCACGTGCTCGCGAACCGGCGCGGCATCGACGTCGCTGCGGTGGACGCGATGCAGCAGCCCGCCGGCCTGCTCGGTGCTCTTCGTCGAGTACTTCGCCAGGTAGCTCGCCCGCCGCCGCCGCTCCTCGTCACCCTCCGCGAGCTGCTGCACGTCGAGCTGCGCGCCCCAGCGCACGATGCCGCCGCCCAGCTCGTCGGGCACGTGAACGCACACCGCGTCGGCGGCGCCACGCAGCGCGTCCTCGAGCAGCTGGACAGTGAAGCGCCGGTCCGGCGGGCGAACCTCATCGGCACGGTACGCCGGCATCCGCCGGTCCAGCCGGATCAGCGGATGCACATGAACGAGCGCGCGCGCCTGGTACTCGGCCACCTTGACGTACGAGACGCGCACCAGCTCGTGCAGCCGCTTCTGCGTGATCCCGAGCAGCGCGGCGAGCTGGCGCGGCAGGTAGATCGTCGTGCGCCGCCACAGCTCGCCGAGCAGGTTGTTCCACACGACCGCGCCGCCGTAGTCGAAACACTCCGCGCACAACGGCTCACCCAGGCACGGATCATCCACCGCGTGCCGCACCGAGCACGCCAACCGAACGCCGTGCGGACAGACCGGCGCATCCCTCCGCGGTCGGCACCGCTGCGGACGACTGTCGGCGTCCTGCAGATGAACATGCACCGGCCCGAAGCTCGGCGCGGTCAGGGTCGCGAACACCGCCGGATGTCCCACCACCGACTCAGGCACGCCCTTGCCGCCCCGCAGCCCAGCGGCGATCAACTGCCACGCATCGCCGCGATAGCGCTCCGCGCACGGCCCGCAAATCGCCTCACGCCGGTTCCCGCATGCCTTGCGCAGCAGATCGTCGGGCTCGCCGTCCGTCATCCACACCTGCCGCCGTGCGCCATGGCCGTCGCAGACCTCCACGCTCCCACGAAGCCGCACCGGCCGAGCGCAGAAGCCCGACGAACGCAGCTGCGCCTCAAAGGCCCGGTAGTCCGGCCGCATCAG
>JBPCJA010000272.1:0-21634 GCA_051005755.1 Solirubrobacteraceae bacterium | reverse complement strand
GCTTCGTGCGCCACCCACCACGACCACCCAAGCCGCCCACCGCCGCCTGGATCAACAAACCCGACAACGACGAGCCTGCTCACTAAAGACCCAACCAGACCGTCTCATCCGACTTGACAGGTTCCGGCCGGTCGCGACCGCCCTGTTCTGAAATCCTCCGTCGATGGCGCGCGGGAACACGACGCGCGCTTAGGAGCGCGCCCTGCGCGGTGGGCGCACCGTGCCAGTCGTCACCGAAGAGCGTCTAAGACATCTCCGGCTAGAAACGCCGTCGCGGCCGCCACGGTGTCCGGATCACCCAGGAGTTCCTCGGCTCGCCCTGCCATGACGCAGCCAACCGCATCGGGCCCCGGGGAGAAGAGCATCTTGAGGGACTGAAGCCCCTGCTCCGTGGAGGCGCTCGCGAGGTCGTCCAGCCGCAGGCGCCGCAGACCCTCAACGAGAACGTTCGTCTGGACAGCGACGAGCAGCCGGTAGACGTCGTGGGCGTCCTTGTCGTTCATCCGCTCAGGCCCTGTGTGAGCTCGATCACTCAGCTTGTGCATCTTCGCGATCAGGAGCGCAGCTGGCCCAGCAACCTTGACTTCGAGCCGACGCCGATCCGTTGGATCGACCGCCGTGATTGTCCTCGGCGCGTTATCGACGATCGCTGCCTCCAGTCCGGTCGCTCTCCTCACCGCGCGGGTCGAGTGGGGCGGCATGCGGCCGCCTCGGCGGCCCCCGGCATCAGACATGCTCGCGGGAATCATCAGATCGACTGGGACACCCAACGCACCGCGCCATGTCCCGGGGTCACGAGTGGGCTCGAAGCCCCCGGCGCTCATCGCGTGTTCGAGCAAGGGCTCAGCAGCAAGCTGCCGGCGGTCGATCGCCAAGTCGCTGTCTTTCGTGAGCGCTGGCAACGCTACCTGTGCATCGTCGGTGTGTAGGTAGATCGCCTGGGCGCCGATGAGGATCAGCGCACCCCGATGCTCGTCGAGCGCTCTAGCGCATCGAGCAGAACCGTGCGCGCGTGACTCATCAAGTCAAAGGCGCCAGGCCCGTTCATTTCGCTCCATCCACTCAATGAGGGCTCTTGCTTCCTCGGGCGCTCGCCCCGGACTTCCGAGAAGGTCCACTGCGACCTGGCTCGGGGCGGCGACACGAAGGCCTTCGAACTCTTGCGCGCGGTCGAAGACGACGGGATCTTCGGGAACGGCCACGATGACGTTCGCGCCAGTCGGCGCACGACGAAGACGCAAGCGGTCAGCCGCCTCGTCGACTGATGTGACGTACATGCTGATCGCCCTAGTCGGCGCATACGGCTCGTAGTAATCCGCTGCTTGGGATCCCGTCAGGACATATGTCAAATCGTCGTCGCGAAGCCGATCGAGCACAGCTCCAAGACCACGCGGCTCGAGGAACGCCGTAGCCGAAGGGGAGCGGGCGAAGCCGTACTGCTCACTCCACCGCTCGATGAGTTGCCGCCAGTCAACTCGAGCGACGCCGATACCCGGCGCCCGCTCAAGGATGCCCTCGCGCTCCAAGAACTCGACGACTCGATACGTCACACCCGTTGAGGCCCCACTGCGCTCGACGAGTTGGGGAACAGTCATCGGTGGGGAAAAATCCACCAGAGCGCGGAAGACTCGGGCTGCAGTACCGCCTTTGAAACTCCCTCTCGGTCGCCCAGGACCGCGCCATGGGTCCTTATCGATGCCGACGTCCCGAAGGAACAGTGCAGGCCGATCGAGTTGGAGGAGAAGGTTGCCCGTAGCATCCGCATAGCCGATCCCCATCTCAGCGAGACGCACACGTGCCGCAGGATTGAGATACGGGGCGGCCAACAATGCGCCGGCGGACTGTCCGTCCGCGGGGAGCAGCTTCCGGAGACGTCCGAGCTGGCTCGCGATAGCCAGAGCATCCCTCGTCTCTACGGAACGTTTCGCCTTGACCACGATGTTGGCTTCTGACCCGTCTGGCGCTCCTAACACGAGGACTGCATCTGCTCCAAGGCCGTTGAGGGCGACCTCTTCGCGCGCCTGCGACGTCCACGCGGGCGGCAAGCGTTCAGAAATCAACTCAAGGGCTCGACGAAGGATGTCGCGCTCGCTACGGGGCGGATCAAGAGATATCGAAGCCATATTCTCGCTCAAGTCTAGGGCAGGTTTCCGCATACGTCGGTATTCCGCTGGAGACGAAGTCTGTAGAAAAGCGGAAGGTCTGACAGAGGTTGAGCGGCACGCGCTCAGCCTCGGACCCGTTCACGCCGCCCCCAGCACCGCGCCCATCGCCCGCGGCGTCACCCCGAGCGCCTCGGCGTCGGCGGTGCCGGCGCTCGCCGTCATCGAGACTTCGAGCAGCTCGACCTCGTCCCACGTCGCCGGCGCGCGTGACTTCATGAGCATCTCGACGACGCGCAGGGCCCGGCTGACGATCGGGATCGGCAGGTTCACCGTCGGCCGCGGCCGGCCCGCGGCGCGCAGCATGAGCTCGACGATCTGCTGGTGCGACAGCGTCTGCGGGCCGGCGAGCTCGTAGCGCCGGCCGCCGTCGGCCGGCAGCTCGAGCGCGGCGACGATGCAGTCGGCGACGTCCTCGGCCCAGATCGGCTGGTACAGCGCCTGCCCACGGCCGCTGACCGGCATGACGGGAAGCACCATCGCCATACGCTCCAGGATCGTCATGAGCATGTCGCCGGGGGCGTAGACGATCGACGGCGCGAGGATCGTATGACGCACGTCGGAGCCCAGCACGGCGCGCTCGGCCAGCGCCTTGGCGCGCAGGAAGCGCGTGCGGTCGTGGCTCGTCGCGCTCAGCGCGCTGGCGAAGAGGAAGTGCTCGACGCCGGTCCGCTCGGCCGCCTGCACCATCCGCCACGTCGCGATCCCGTTGAGCTCCTCGATCGAGCCCGCCGGCTGGTCGCGGATCGAGGCGGCGAGGTGCACGACGGTGCGCACCCCGCGCATGGCGTTGCGAAACGACGGCGGGTCGGCGAGGTCGCCGAGCGCGATCTGGACGCGCACGCGTTCGGATCCGAGTCGGCGCGGGTCGCGGACGAGGCAGCGGACCGGCTCCCCCGCGACGGTCAGACGCCGCAGCAGCGCGCGTCCGACGAGACCCGTGGCGCCGGTCAGCAGGAGCACGCCTGGATACTATGCTCGGCTGGCCCACCACCCAGTCAAACAGCGAAGGAACGAACGCTTCATGGCCTACGTCATCGCGGAGCCCTGCATCGGCACGAAGGACAACTCGTGTGTCGAGGTGTGCCCGGTCGACTGCATCCACCCCACCACCGACGAGCCCGACTACGACAAGGTCGAGATGCTCTACATCGACCCGGAGGAGTGCATCGACTGCGACGCGTGCGTCGAGGCCTGTCCCGTGGACGCGTGCTTCGCCGAGGACCAGCTCCCGGAGGAGTGGGCGCACTACACGAAGCTCAACGCAGAGTATTTCGCACAGGGCTCGTAGCACCGCCGCCCCGCGCCGCACGAACCTGGAGCCTGCTCGCCGACGCCGCGGCAAGCGTGCCGCCCACCCGCAGAGCTCGCGGTCATGCCTGACCGATCGTCAGGAGCACTCGCCGGGCATCACAGCGCCGCGCCGCACGATGGTGGCCCCTGGCGGCTCGCTTGCGCACTCGGCCCGACGAGAAGCCCCAGCGCGGCCGCCCGATGCACGTTTCCGGGAGGTCAATCTGTAGTACTTTGATCGCGTATCATCTATTTCGCGAGGAGGTCACAGCCATGAGCACGACCGACGAACTGCTCGAGAACGCCAGGAGCTACGCCGCGAGCTTCGACAAGGGCGACCTGCCCCTGCCGCCTGCGCGCAAGGTCGCCGTCCTGGCCTGCATGGACGCCCGCCTGAACCCCTACGGCCTGCTCGGCCTCAAAGAGGGCGACGCGCACGTCATCCGCAACGCCGGCGGCGTCGTCACCGACGACGAGATCCGCTCCCTGGCGATCTCCCAGCGCCTCCTCGGCACCGAGGAGATCATCCTCATCCACCACACCGACTGCGGCATGCTCACCTTCACCGACGACGGCTTCAGGTCCGACATCCAAGCCGAGATCGGCATCAAGCCCGAATGGGCTGCCGAAGCGTTCCCCGATCTCGACGAGGACGTGCGCCAGTCGATCGCCCGCATCAAGGCGAGCCCCTTCATCCCGAGGAAGGACGCCGTGCGCGGGTTCATCTACGAGGTCGAGACCGGCAATCTGCGCGAGGTGAGCTGACCGCGCGCCCGCGAGCGACTGGGGGTCAGCCCGCCGCCATCGGCAGGCTGATCCCGGTCGGCGCGGGCGCCTGGAGCACCGGCAGCTCCACCGGACTCAGCGCGACGATCCCGCGCGCGGCATGGCGAATCGCCTGCGCGGCTGGATCGTCGGGATCGGTGAACACGAGCGGCGTGCCGGCGTCGGCCTGCGCCCGCAGCGGCATCGTCAGCGGGACCTTGCCGAGCAGCGGCACGTCGAGCTCGTCGGCCAGCTCCTGGCCGCCGCCCTCGCCGAAGATCTGGAAGCGTTCGCCGGACGGGGTGGTGAAGCCGGCCATGTTCTCGACGATGCCGGCGATCTCCAGGCTTACCTTTCCGGCCATCTGCGCGGCGCGGCGAGCGACCTTCTGCGCCGTGGGCTGCGGCGTGGTGACGATGACGAACTGCGCCTGCGGCAGCAGCTGGGCGAGCGTCATGGAGACGTCGCCGGTCCCGGGCGGCAGATCGACGAGCAGGTAGTCCAGCTCGCCCCAGGCGACGTCCTCGAGGAACTGCGTCAGCGCCTTGTGCAGCATCGGGCCGCGCCAGACGACGGCCGCGTCCTCCTCGACGAAGAACCCGATCGCCATGACCTTCACGCCGTGGGACTGCAGCGGGACGATCTTGCGCTCCCCCGACACCGGCGGGCACTCACCGCCGAGGCCAAACATGCGCGGGATCGAGTAGCCCCAGACGTCGGCGTCGAGGATGCCGACGCGCTTGCCGTCGGCGGTCAGCGCCGCGGCCAGGTTCGCCGTCAGGGTCGACTTGCCGACGCCGCCCTTGCCCGACCCGATGCACAGGACGTGCGCCACCTGCGCCAGCGCACCCGCGGGCAGCGTGCTGCGCCCGAGCGTCTTCTGCAGCGACGCCTTCTCGGTGTCGGAGAGCACGTCGAAGGCGACCGCGACCTTCGTGACGCCGGCGACGGCCCCCGCCTCGCGGGTCACGGCCTCGACGAAGTGATTGCGGATCGGGCAGCCGGCGGTCGTCAGCGACACGGTGACGCTGACCTCGCCGGCGCCGGAGATGTCGATCGAGCGGACCATTCCGAGCTCGACGATCGATCGGTGCAGCTCTGGGTCGATGACGCGCTCCAGCGCCTTGCGGATCTCGTTGTCGGTCGGCATACGCTCCAGTCTAGAAAACCACCGATGCCGCACCCTGTAGGGGGCGCGGCATCGGCTGGGGGAGGTGCTGCGAGGGGGATCTGTGGGGGAAGTCTCAGGCCAGGGAGGCGATGCGCTCCTGAACCTTCGTGGTCGCCTGCGTGGCGGCGGTCCGGCCGCTGTGCACGACGTTCTCGACGCGTGCGCTCACGAGCTCCGCGTTCTTGACGACCGGCTCGGTCCGGGCCTTGAGCTCGCGCTCGATGCGCGTGGTGCGCTGACGCAGCTCGCGCTCGACGCGCGTGCGGGTCTTCTTCGCGTCGCGCTCGATGCGCTTGACGGCGCTCGAGCCGCGGCGCTCGAAGCGGCGCAGCTCGTGCTCGGCCTTGGTGCGCGTGGAGTACTTCGCGCGCAGGTCGTCGATCGCCGACGTGAGGCTGTCGCGGGCGATGAGCGTCGCGCCCACCGGCACGAGCACGGCCTTCTCGGCCAACTCGGCGGCGCGGCCGACGGGGCTCTTGATCTCCTGCTTGGCCGCGGCCGCCCTCCTGGCTGCGGTCGTTTCCGCGCGCGCAGCAGTCGTCTTCGCCTTGCTGGTGGCGGTCGACCGAGCCGCGCTCCCGCGGTTGGCGGCGCGGGTGGCGGCGGCCTTCTTACCGGCGGTCGAACGCTTCGTGGCGTTCCTCTTGCGGGTGGTCGCCGCCTTCTGAGCGGCGGTGCTGGCGGTGGTCTCGGCCATGGTTCGTGCCTCCTCGTGAGGACTAAGGATATTAGTTCTAAGCGCGGGTATGGGACCGTACTACCCGAACGTGTGTTTGTAAACCCCGAACACCGGATGGCTACGGAACGAACGCGGGTTCGACGGCAAAGGCGCCACAGAAGCCACGAAGGCGTGACCGAGCTGCGAGCGGGCGCCGCCTACGCGGCGGCCGAGCGGATGCCGGTCCGGCGCATCCAGGCCTCGGGGTCCTGCAGCTCGGCGGCGCTCGGAAGCCGCTCCGGACCCTCGAAGACAAGGTGCAGCGCCTCGGGTCCGGCGGCCGCGGCGACGGCGTCACAGAAGCGCTTGCCGTCTTCGTACTGGCGCAGCTTGGCGTCGAGACCGATGAGGCGCTCGAGCAGCGCGAACAGCGGCGAGCGCTCGCGGCGGCGGCGGTCAAGCGCCGTACGCAGCGCGTCGAGGGACGGCAGCGCCTGCGCGCCGACCACGTCCATGACGTGCTCGGCGTGGCCCTCGACGACGCCCATGACGCTCTGGACGCGCTCGAGCAGCTCCCGCCGGCCGGCCCCGCCGAGGGCGGCGACGAGGCCGCCCTCGCGCAGGGCGGCGACGAGGCCGCGCACGTCATCGACCGCGGGCAGGCGCAGCAGCGAGCGCGGGTCGATGCTGACCTCGAGGGACGCCAGCAGCTCGCTCACCAGGCCGGCGATGTACGGGCGCAGCCACGGGACGCCGGTGAACTGCACGGCGTGGGTGACCTCGTGGAAGGCGATCCATGTCAGCAGCTCCTCGGCGTCGGCGTTCAGGCGTGCCGCCGCCTGCGCGATGTTCGGCGCCACGAACAGCAGCCGCGCCGGCGCCTCGGGGTCGACGAGCACGAACTCGAACTGGCCGAGCACCCGCTGCGAGAGGTAGCCGGTGAGCGCGCCCGCCTCGGCCGAGATGAGCGTCGCAGCCGCGGCGCGGGCAGGGCCGCGCAGGAGCCCGAGGCCGCCGACGGCGCCCCCCGTGAGACGCTCGCCCAGCGGGTCGAGGAGCGCGCCCATCGAGTCGACGTTCGCGGCGATCCACCCCGAGCGCGCGACGGCCTCCGGTGCCGGCAGCGGCGCGGCCGGCTGCAGGCCGGTGTAGGTGACGACGCGCGCCTGCGCGTCGGCGCAGATGGCGGCGAGATCGCCCGGGAGCGTCACCGGATTGGGAGGCGCGGACCAGCCGGGGACGCTCGCGCGCGAGACGGCATTGGCGATCCGCTGGGTGAGGGCGCGATCGAGCATGCCTCCATCATGGCGAACGGGCCGCGCGGGGCCCCCGCTCACGCCACGATGCGGCGCAGCTGCGCGAGCGCCTCCGGCGTGCGCGCGGCGACGACCGGCGAGTGCGGCTCGAGATCCAGCGGCGCGCCGAGCGACTCTTCGAAGGCCGTGAAGTCGACGAGCGCGCCTGTCTCGCGGACGATGAGCTGCGCGGCAGCGACGTCGACCGCGCGCGTACGCCACAGCGTGAGCATGCCGTCGACGCGCGTCGGGGCGAGCTGGCACAGCGAGATCGCGATCGAGCCGATCGCTCGCACGCGGTAGACGGTCGCGATCAAGTCGTCCATCGCCGGGGCCATCCAGCGCGGGGCCGAGGACTCGATCGCGATCATCTCCAGCCGTCCGTCGTCGAGGCGCCGCTCGGGCAGCGGCGCGTCGATGCGCCGGCCGTTGAGCCACGCGCCCTCGCCGCGACGTGCGGTCCACTCCTCGCCGGGTCCGAAGTCGAAGACGAAGCCGAAGACGACGTCGGCCATCGTCGGCCCCGCCGCGCATCCGTGCGCGTCGGCGACGGCGATGGAGAGCGCGTAGTGGCTCATCCCGCGCTTGGCGTTCAGCGAGCCGTCGATCGGGTCGATGAGGACGCGCACGTCGTCGGCGCCGTAGTCGACGACGCCGCGCTCCTCGCTGACGGCCGTGAAGCGCGCGCCCGCCGCATGGAGCGCGTCGAGCTGGGCGAAGACGACGTCCTCGGCCTGCTGGTCGATGACGAGCGTCCGATCGCCGCCCTCCCCTCGCGTGCCGGTCTCGATGACGCGCTCGCGGCTCGTGGGATGCTCGGCCAGCACCTCGCGCAGGCCTCGCGCCGCCGCGCGGCAGGCACCGAGCCAGTCGGCTGCGAGCGCGGTCGGGGTGGATGGCATCGGGGGCATACTAGGCGGGTGTCGAGTGCTTCGGTCCCGGCGGCGTGGGCGGACCTCACGCCTACCCAGGTGCGCGCGGCCGCGCACTCCTGCGGTCCGCTGCTCGTGCTCGGCGGCGCCGGCAGCGGCAAGACGACCGTGCTCGTGGCGCGCTTGCAGTGGCTCGTGACGCAGGGCGCGGCGCCCGAGTCGATCCTCGTGCTGAGCCCGTCGGGCGCCGGAGCGGCCACGCTGCGCCGGCGCATCGAGGACGCGATCGAGTGTCCCTACGAGGAGCTTTCGGTCCACAGCGTGCGCGAGCTCTGCACGCGGCTGCTGCGCGACGAGACGGCCGAGGCGGGCGTCGATCCGTTCTTCGCACCGGTCACGCGCGGCGACCGGCTCGCGCTGCTGTTGCACCGCATGGACGACCTGCACCTGCGCAGGCATGACATCGCCGGGCGGCCGGCGGTCCTGCTGGCGGGCGTCATCGATCGCATCGACCGGCTCAAGGAGGAGCTCGTCACCGCGGCCGACTACGCCGCCTGGGCCGGTGCGCTGCCGGGCGGTGACGACGCGCAGCGCATGCGCGCCGCACGCGAGGTCGAGTTCGCGCGCCTGTATCTCGACCACGACCGCCTGCTCGCCGAGGAGGGCGCGCTCGACGCCGGCGAGCTCGTCCTGCGCGCCGTCGCGCTGCTGCGCGAGCGCCCACACGTGCGGGCACGCGTGGCCGCGCGCTACCGCCACGTGCTCGTCGACGAGCTCGCCGACCTGGGCTTTGCCTCCTCGCTGCTCGTCGAGCTGCTCGGCAGCGAGCACGAGCACCTGACGGTCACCGCCGATGACGACGCGGCGGCGCGGCGGGTGCGGGCGGCCGCCACGAAGAACATCGCCGACTTCGAGCGCGCGCATCCGGCCACCGAGGTCGTGCGGCTGGAGCGCTCGCTGCGCTGCCCGCAGCGCGTGCTCGACGCCGCCCGCGCGGTCGTCGAGCCGATCGCAGACCGCCGTGGCACGCCGCTGGCCGGCGAGGCCGGCGGGACCGTCCGCTTCTGGCGCGCCGCCGACGAGCGCGCGCAGGCGCAGGCGGTGGCAGCGGAGGTGCAGCGGCTCGTGCGCGGCGGCTGCCCACCCGAGCGCATCGGCGTGCTCGTGCGCTCGCTGCGCGACGAGGGCCGCCATGTCGCGGTCGCCTTCGAGGAGCGGGCCATCGGCTTTCGGACGGTCGGCGAGGCCGACCTGTTCTCGCAGGCCGAGGTGCGCGACGTGCTGGCGTGGCTGCGCCTGCTCGCCGATCCGTCGGATGCCGGCGCGGTCGTGCGCGCGCTCGCGCGGCCGCCGGTGTCGCTGCGCTCGGTCGACCTCGCCCGCTGCGTCCAGATCGCACGGCGGCGCAAGCTCGACATGGTCTCGGGGCTCGTCGCCGCGACCGAGTCGCCGCAGCTCCCCCCCGAGGCGCGCGAGCACATCCACGCCTTCCTGCGGCTCTATCGCGCCTCCGCGGAGACGCTCGACAGCGCCCGCCCGGACCTCTTCGTCCACCGCCTCATCGAGCGTCTCGGCCTGCGCCGCCAGCAGGTCTTCTCGGCTCAGGCCGACGTCGTGGAGCGGCTCGTGAACCTCGCGCGGCTCGGCGAGCTGGCAAGCGCATACGCCGGCCGCGCGCCGCATGCCACGCCACGGGACTTCGCCCGCTACGCGGCTGCGGTCGCCGAGGCGGATCTGCGCGACGAGGACGAGGAGGGGGCGCCCGCGCGGGCCGGGTCGGTGCAGGTCATGGCGCTCGACACCGCCGGCGGCCGCGAGCTGGACTGGGTCTTCGTGCTCGGGCTGACGGCGGCGCGGATGCCAGGGCCTCGTCTCCGTGCCGGCGAGGCGATCCCCGACGCGCTGCTGAAGGAGTCGTTGGGCCCCGACGACCGTGCCGCCCACGTCGCGGCGATGCGCCGCCTCCTGCACGTCGCGATGACGCGCGCGCGGCTCGGGCTCGTGCTCGCGTATCCGACGCAGGGCCCCAGCGGCGCGCTGCAGCCGCCGTCGCCGTTCGCCGAGGAGGCGCGCACGGCGCTCGGGGCCGGATGGGAGGAGCTCGAGGAGGAGCTCTTCGGTCCCGAGGAGGCGCTGCACGCGACGTTCTCAGCGCTGCGCGACGAGCTGCTCGCCGACGTCGCCCGGGTCGGCAAGGGCCTCGGCGAGTTGCGCCTGGACACGGACCTCGACGTCACGCACGCGGTCGCGCGCTACCTCGAGCTCGTGAAGCTCGCGGCGCTGCTCGAGCGACCCGCCGGCCAGTCGGTCGCCGACGCGCTCGTCCCGGTCAACGAGCGCCTGGCGGCCTCGCTGTCGCCGCTGCAGCGCGAGGTGCTGCAGACCTCGGCGCTCGACGAGCTGCTGCTCGACACCGAGCGCGACGACCGCGCCCGGGCGGCGGCGCGCGCGGCACGCAGCGAGCCGAGTCTCGTCGCGTTCCTGCCACGCCGCGGGGACGGCCTGGCGCTGTCGGCCTCGGACATCGAGACCTACCGCGCCTGCCCGCTGCGCTACAAGTTCGCGCGCGTGCTGCGGGTCCCGCAGGAGCCGACGCTCAACCAGCGCTTCGGGATCCTCGTCCACCAGGTGCTCGAGCGCTACCACCAGATCGCGGACCCACCCACGCGCTCACTCGACGAGCTGCTCGCCCTCCTCGAGGGCGGCTGGCGGCGCGCCGGCTTCGGCGACAGCGAGGAGGAGCGCCAGCTGCGCGAGAAGGCGGGCACGGCGCTGCGGCGCTACCACCGGCGCGTGAGCGAGGAGCCGGTCCAGCCCGTCTGGTTCGAGCGCCCGTTCTCGTTTCGCATGGGCGCGCACACGCTGCGCGGCCGCGTCGACCGCGTCGACCGCCTCGCCGACGGCGGCTACGAGCTCATCGACTACAAGACCGGCCGGCCGCGCTCTGCGGCGGCGCTGAAGGAGGACGTCCAGCTCTCGCTGTACGCCGTCGGCGCACGCGAGGCGTGGCAGCTGGAGGCCGCGCAGCAGGCCTACCTCTACGTCCTCGACGACCAGAAGGTGCGCGTCCCCAGCGGCGAGATCGATGCGGCCTGGATCGCCGACACCGTCGAGGAGGTGGCCGGGGGCATCCTCGCCCAGGACTTCGAGCCGACGCCCTCCTACACCGCCTGCTCGATGTGCGACTACCGGATCGCCTGCCCGGCCGCCGAGCGCTAGCGCCGCGGGTCGTGACGTTCTCGCCCATCTGACCGGGCTCGACGGCGAAGCCGCCGGCGCGCAGCTCGTCGTGCAGCTCGCTGTGGATGATGTGGACCTGGCGGCGGTTGGGCTCCGTCGGGTCGCGCCGCACGCGCGAGCGATGCTTGACGAGCTCGCCGAGGTGGGCGTCGCCCTCGACGCCGAGCCCTGCGACGAGCCGGATGCTGTCCTCGGTCGGCTTGACGAGCGTATGTCCGGCGCTGCGGCTCACCGCCGTCACGACCGCGCCGGCGTCCCGCAGCAGGCTCAGCGCTCGGGCCCCTGCTGCCTGAGGAACCGTTGGAACTCGCTCGCGAGCGCGTCGCCCGTCGGCAGGTCGCCGGGCCCGAGCGGGCGGCTGTCCTCGGCGGCGGCCTGCTCCAGGCGCTCGACGAAGGCCTGGACCTCGGGGTCGGACTGGACGGCGAGCCCGACCTGGCGCTCGTACTCGGTCGTGGCGTTCTCGAGGTCGGTGGCGTCGACCGCCACGGCGACGAGGCCCTCGACCTTGCGCACCAGCGCGAGCGCCGCCTTGGGGTTCGGCGCGGCCGCGACGTAGTGCGGGACGCTCGCCCACAGGCTCGCCGACGGGAGCCCCGCCGCGCTGCAGGCGGTGTGCAGGACGCCGACGATCCCGGTCGGGCCCTCGTACGTCGCCTCGGCGAGGCCGAGCTTCTTCACGAGCGCCTCGTCGGAGGCCAGGCCGGTGATCCCGACCGGCTGGGTGTGCGGCACGTCGGCGAGCAGCGCTCCCATCGTCACGACGAGCTGGGTGCCGAGCGCCTCGGCGAGATCGATGATGTGCTGGCAGAACGAGCGCCAGCGCATGGACGGCTCCGGCCCCTGCACGAGGATGAGGTCGCGCGGGGCGCGCGGTACGCGGGCGGCGAAGATCTCGATCCCCGGCCAGGTGACCTCGCGTGCGCGGTCCTCGGTGAAGCGGATGTGCGGCCGCGTGGACTGGAAGTCGTAGAAGTCCTCGGGGTCGATGCGGGCGAAGCGCTCGGCGCCGAGCGACTCGCCGATGAACGTCAGCGCGGCGGAGGCCGCGTCGCCCGCGTCGTTCCAGCCGCTGAAGGCGCATACGAGGGCCGGGGCGCGCAGACCGTCGGGACGGCTCTCCCAGATCAAGGGCTGCATCCGATTCAAGGTACATCATGGGCACATGACGATTGCGACGTTTCGGCCAGGTCAGGATGTCGAGGGGGTCTTCGCGTGCACCCGCAAGGACCGTCTGCTGTCGCGCACGGGCGCGCCGTACCTCGCCATCGAGCTGCGTGACCGCACGGGCTCGGTGCAGGGCCGGGCCTTCCGCGACGCCGACGTGTTCGCCGGGCGCTTCGACCGCGGCGACGTCGTGCGCGTCGCCGGGCGGGTCGAGCGCTTCCGCGACGAGCTGCAGGTCGAGCTGCGCGCGATCGGCCGCGCGCCCGAGGGCGAGGTCGACCCGGCAGCCTTCCTGCCGGTCGCCTACCGCGATCTCGACGAGCTCGACGGCTTCCTCGAGCACCTCGCGCGCGAGGTCCACGATCCCGGCCTCGGCGCGCTGCTGGCCGCGCTGCTCGGCGACGCCGACCTCCGCGCGCAGTGGCGTCGCGCGCCGTGCACGCGCAGCGGCCACCATGCCTACCTCGGCGGCCTACTCGAGCACTCGGTCGCCGTCGGCACGCTCGCGCTCGAGGCCTGCCAGCTGCACCCGCGGCTGGACTCGGACCTGCTCGTGACCGCAGCACTCGTCCACGACCTCGGCAAGACGCGGGAGTTCACCTACAGCGCCGAGATCGGCCTGACGGAGGCGGGGCGGCTGCTCGGCCACGTCGAGCTCGGGCTCGCGCTCCTGCGCGAGCGCGCCGCCCACGTCCCCGCGCTGAGCGCCGAGCGCCACCTGGCGCTCGCGCACTGCGTCCTGTGCCACCACGGTTCCGACGCCGCGCCGCGCCGGCGCTTCGGCTCGGCCGAGGCGCTTGCGCTGTATCGCCTCAACGCACTCGACGCCGCGGTCAAGGGGGCGCTGGAGCACGGGCTGAACCCGTGAGAGCACGCCGGGCGAGCTGCCCGGCGATGACGAAGATGAGCAGCCCGAAGCCGATCTCCAGCGCGCGCTGCGGCACGACATTGGCGATGGCCGCGCCGCCCGCGGCGCCGCCGGTCGCGAGCACCCCGAGCGCGAGGCCGGTGCGCACGTCCGCGTTGCCGTGGGCGTGCTGGCGCCACGCGCCGACGAGCGCCACCGGGATGATCGCCAGCAGCGACGTCGCCTCCGCGTCGATCTGGCTCAGGCCCAGGCCGATCGTCAGCGCAGGAACGAAGAGCGCTCCGCCGCCGACGCCGAGGAGGCCGGCGACCACGCCCGCCGCCAGTCCGATGAGCACGGCCTCGATCATCCGAGCAGGAGGTCGATGGCGACGACCATGAGCAGCGCCGAGAACACGAGCGAGATCGCCTTCGTCGAGATTCGCTGCTGCAGCTCGGTGCCGATGAGGACGCCGGCGACCGCCGGCACCCCGACCAGCACCCCCTCGCGCAGGTGGACGTTGCCGTAGGCGCCGTGGACGGCGGTGGCGACGGCGGCGATGACGACGATCGCCGCCAGCGAGGTACCGGTCGCCAGCCGCTCCCCGAAACCGAGCCAGAGCACGAGCAGCGGCACGACGACGACCCCGCCGCCGACGCCGAAGAGGCCGCTGAAGAGCCCCGCCAGCGTGCCGATCGCGGCGAGCGTCAGCGTTCGGCGCGACGGCATGCGCGCCATACTAGAAGTCATGTCTGCCGCGGCCACGCTCGTCGAGGCGCTGGAGCCCGTGCGAGCCGATCCGGTCCGCGCCGCGATCCTGCTCGACATCGACGGGACGCTCGCGCCGATCGTCCGCCACGCCGACGACGCCCACGTGCCGGAGCCGACCCGCGTCCAGCTCATCGCGGTGGCCAAGCGCTACGGACTCGTCGGCTGCATCAGCGGGCGCCAGTCGACGACCGCGCGGCGGATCGTCTCGCTGGGCTCGATCGCCTACGTCGGCAACCACGGCGCCGAGCTGCTGCCCGCGGGCGGCACCGAGGTCGAGATCGATCCCGAGATCGCGGCGCACGAGCAGGCCGTGCGCACGTTCGCGCGCGATGTCTGGAGCGCGCAGCTGCAGCGCCTGCGGGTCCGCCCCGAGGACAAGCGCGCGATCGCGGCCTTCCACTGGCGCGGCGCGCCCGACGAGGCCGCCGCCGAGGCCGCCGTGCGCGAGGTCGCCGAACGCGCGCAGGCGGCGGGCCTCGTGACGCACTGGGGCCGCAAGGTGCTCGAGGTGCGCCCGCCGGTCGCGATCGACAAGGGCCGCGGCGTGCGGCGGCTGCTCTCCGGCAGCGGCATGGACGCCGGCCTCTACGTCGGCGACGACCGCACCGACCTCGACGCCTTCGCGGCCCTGCGCGCGCTCGTGACGGCGGGCGAGCTCGGCGCGGCCGTCTGCGTCGGCGTGCGCTCCGACGAGACGCCGCCCGAGCTCGAGGAGGCCTCCGACCTGCTCGTCGACGGCCCGCTCGGGGTGCGCGCGCTCCTCTCCGCCCTCGCGGCGTAGCCGCTCGCGATGCGGTTCGTGGACTTCCTGCGTGCGGCCGTCCTGCTGTGCGGTGGGGCTGCGACCGCACTGGCGACCGTCACCGTCCTCGGCGCCAGCGCCGACGCCAACGACACGCTCGTCTTCGTCATCGCCGGGTGGTGGATCGTCGCCGGGATGATCGGCACCTGGCTCGGGCGGCGCGCCGAGACGAACTCGCCGATCGCGCGCCTGCTCGCGACGGCGAAGTCGACGACCTCGCTGCCCGAGCAGCGCCCCGGCAGCCTGCTGCTCAACCGCATGTGGCCGTTGCTGCTGTCGACGATCCTCGCGCTCGGCCTGGCGCTCGTCGCGCCGCAGATCCCGGGGATCGCGTGCGGCTTCGCGATCATCGGCGCGCTCGCCTGGCGCCGCCAGGAGGCGGCGGTGGCCGCGATCGAGGACCGTGACGGCGTGGCCTTCTACGTCGAGCCGACGCCGCCGCACAAGCCGATCAAGCTCATCCGCGCGCCCGGCTTCCGGCGCGACCTGGCGTCGGCCAACGGCACGCCGCGCTAGCCTCGGAACGCCCCGACGAGGCCGACGAGCAGCGGGGCGAGCGCGAGCGCGGGGAGGAAGTTGCCGACCTTCACGTCCTTGAGGTCGAGGAGCTTCAGCGAGATCCCGATGATGAGCACGCCGCCGGCGGAGGTCATCGCGTCGAGCGCCTCCCCGCGCAGGAGGCCCTCGAAGAGGCCGGCACCGAGCGTCAGCGCGCCCTGCACGACGAGGACCGTCACGGCGGCGAAGGCGACGCCGGGACCGAGCGTCGACGCGAGCGCGATCGAGGCGAAGCCGTCGAGCAGCGACTTCGTCGCCAGCGGCTCGACGTTGCCGCGCAGGCCGTCCTCGAACGAGCCGACGACCGTGAGCGGCCCGACGCAGAACAGCAGGCTCGCGGTGAAGAACGCCTCGCTGACCGTCGCGTGACCCGATCGCGCTCGGCGGGAGCTGCTCACGCGCTCCTGCAGGCGATCGCCGAGGCGCTGGAGGCGAGCCTCGATGCCGATCGCCTCGCCGACGAGTCCGCCGAGCAGGATCGCGCCGAGGACGTAGAGCGGGCTCGTGTCGCGCCACGCCAGGGCGAGGTCGACCCCGATGACCGCCGTGACGAGGCCCAGCCCCGCCAGCACGCGCTGCTGCAGGCCGGCCGGCAGGCGGCCGCCGACGAGCACGCCGACGGCGGTTCCCACGAGCACCGCCGCGACGTTGATGAACGTGCCCATCACGCGATGCGGGAGGATGGCAGCCCGATGCCCGCGGCCGACGTCCTCCTGGTCTCGCTCGGCTCGACCGCCGGGCTGCGCGCCGCCGACGAGGAGCTGGCCGGCGCACTGCGCCGCGCCGGCGCGCGCGTGTCGATGGCGACCGCACGGCCGGCGCGCGAGGTGCGCACCTACGCGCTGACCGACCTCGCGTGGGCGTGGTCGGCACGGGCCGCCGCGATCGCCGGGATCGCCGAGCACGGCCCGCGTGCGGTGCTCTACTCGACCGTCACGGCCGCGCTGCTGTGGCCGCGACCGGGTGCGATCCGCTACGACGCGCCGGCGGCGGCCAACCGTCCCGGCCGTCATGGGGTGTGGCAGCGCCCGCTCGAGCGTCGCCGCCTGGCGGCCGCGCCGCTGCTCGTGCCGGTCGACGGCGGCACGCTCGCCGAGACGCCGCGGCCCCACGCGCCGGCGATCGTCGTGCCGATCCCGGTCGAGCCGTCGGCGGCGGCAGACGCGGCCAGGCCGCGTGACGTGGCCGTCCTGACCTACGCGGCCAACCCGCACAAGAAGGGCCTGGACCGGGTGCTCGCGGCGTGGGCGGCAGCGCGGCGCGACGGCGAGGAGCTCGTCGTGGCCGGCGCCGACCTGCGCGTCGACGTTCCCGGGGTGCGCATCGCCGGCCGGCTGGCACCCACCGACTACCGGGCGCTCCTGCGCCGCGCGCGCGTCTTCGTCGCCGCCCCGCGCCGCGAGGACTACGGCATCGCCCAGCTCGAGGCGCTCGCCGACGGCTGCGTGCTCGTCACGACGCCTGCGCCCGGACCCTACGCCGCCCTGCCGTTCGCGCGCGCCCTCGACCCGCGGCTCGTCGTCGCCGACGACGCCGGCCTCGCGCTGGCGCTGCGAACGGCGCTCGACGACCCGGTCGCGGGCTACGCGCGCCACGCCGCGGCGGCGGTCGCGCCGTTCTCGCGCAGCGCGGTCGACGCGCTCGTGCGCGACAAGCTGCTGCCGCGGCTGCTGCGGTGACGCTGTTGGGGGAACGGCGGCGCGCCGGCCCGTGCTCCCGCTCGCGCTCGCGCTCTCTGGCTCTCGATGCTCGTGGTGGCGCAGGCGGCTGCGAACGGCGGCATCGAGGGGAAGGTTTGGGGGTATTCGGCGGGCGGCTCGCGGGGGGTTCGTTCACGCGGCGACGTGCACAACTGCCGGATCGACCGAGCCGCCGCACCCAGCCGGCGGTTATGCACGCATGACATGCACAACCGCCCGTTCGACCCGGCCGCCGCACCCAGCCGGCGGTTATGCATGCTGACGTGCACAAGTGCCGGATCGATCGGGCCTCCATGTCCCGCCGGCGGTTGTGCATGCATGTCAGGCACATGTGACGCACGAGCGTCCTCGCATGCTCGATCCGGCAGTTGCGCATGCTCGCGACCTGACACAGGCGGCCGTTGCCGACTCCCCCATCGTCGCCGTTCGCGCACGCCGGGGCCCTTGCGCGCCACCGCGCCGACCGCGGGTTCGACCACGCCGACGACGCCGACCTCGGGGGCCGATCACGCCGACCGCGCCGGCAGCCCCGACCGCGCCGAGGCGTCAGACGCGCTGCGTCGCGCCGCGTCAGCCGCCCCGCGCCCGCTTGCGGAGCTTCGCGAACTCCGGCCACGGCCGCGTGTTGGCAACGTGCTCGGGGGTCAGCCACGCCCGCCGCGCCGTCGCCACGCCCCAGCGCACGTGCTGGAGCCGGTCGGCGCCGTGGGCGTCGGAGTCGACGAGCAGCAGGACCCCGCCCTGCGCCGCGGCGCGCGCGTGGACGTCGTCGAGGTCGCGGCGGTCGGGCGCAGAGTTGATCTCCAGCATCGTTCCGGTCCGGGCGGCGGCGGCGATGACCTCGTCCATGTCGAACGCGTAGCCCGCGCGCGACTGGATCTTGCGGCCGGTCGGGTGGCCGATCGCGTCGATCCGGGGATGCTCGATCGCATGCACGATGCGCCGCGTCATCTCGGCGGCGGGCGTCGCGAAGGCCGTGTGGACCGAGCCGACGACCCAGTCCAGGCGCGTGAGCAGCTCGTCGTCGTAGTCCGGCGAGCCGTCGGGGAGGATGTTCGTCTCGGTGCCGGCCAGCACCGTGATGCCCTCCAGGCGCGCGTTGACCTCGGCGATCCGCTCGATCTGGCGCTCGAGCTCGTCGGGCGTGACATGGTCGCCGAAGCCATGCGTCGCGGAGTGGTCGGTGATCGCGAGGTACTCGTAGCCCCGCGCGAGCGCCGCGCGTGCCATCTCCTCGACCGTGTTGCGCCCGTCGGACGCGATCGTGTGGCAGTGCAGGTCGCCGCGGATGTCCTCGATGGTGATGAGGCGCGGCGGCACGAATCCGGGATCGAGCTCGCCGCGGTTCTCGCGCAGCTCGGGCTCCGGATAGGGCAGGCCGAGGCGCTCGTAGACCTCCTCCTCGGTCGCGCAGCGCAGCGTCTCCCCGGTCGCGTCGTCGAGGATGCCGTACTCGGAGACGTGCAGGCCGCGGCGCACGGCGGCCTCGCGCAGCGCGACGTTGTGCGACTGCGAGCCGGTGAAGTGCTGCAGGAGGTTGCCGAAGTTCGCCGGCTCGACGACGCGCAGGTCCACCGGCAGCCCGGTGTGCGTCCGCCCTCGCGCGGCGTTCTCGTTCGGCGCCGACGCCGACTCGATCGCCTCGAGGTCGCCGAGCGCGCGAGAGAGAGCGCCGGGGTCGCTCGCCGTCGCGATGATGTCGAGGTCCTTGACGGAGTCCGTCTGACGGCGCGCGGAGCCGGCGAGCTCGACGCGCTCCGCGGCCGGATGCGCGCGCAGCGCCGCGACGATCTGCTCGCCCACGCTCAGCGCGCGATGCAGGAGCACCCGCTGCGCCGGGCGCTCGGCGACGCCGGCCTGCAGCGCCGCCAGCATCGACTCCTCGAACTTCGGGCCGAAGCCCTTCAGCCCGCGCAGGTGCTGCTCCCCGGCGGCGGCGCGCAGCATCGCCGGCGACTCGATCCCGAGCTCGTCGAAGAGGCGCCGCGCGCGCTTGGGCCCGAGCCCCGGCAGGCGCGTCATCTCCAGCAGGCCCGGCGGGTACTTCGCGCGGAGCTTCTCGACCGCGGGGATCGTGCCGGTCTCGAGCAGGGCGACGAGCTTCTCCTCCAGCGTCTTGCCGATCCCCGGCAGCTGCGTGACCCGCCCCTGACGCGTCATCCCGGCGACCGACACCATCGCGTCGCGCACGCTCTTGGCCGCTCCGCGGTAGGCGAGCACGCGATGCACGACCGCGCCGTCGAGCTCGTAGAGGTCGGCGAGCTCGTCGAAGGCGGCGGCGATCTCGAGGTTGGAGGGGTCGGAGAGCATGAGGCGGAGCGCGCGACGTAGGGTAGCCGCGCCGATGCCTCCGACCGCCTGGCTGATCCTGCCCACGTACGACGAGGCCGAGAACATCGAGGCGATCGTGGTCGCGGCGCACGCGGTGCTCGAGCGGGCCGCGCCAGGCGCTCATCGCATCCTCGTCGTCGACGACGGCTCGCCCGACGGGACCGGCGCGATCGCCGACCGGCTCGCCGCCGAGCACGAGTCGGTCGAGGTCCTGCACCGGGCCGTCCGCGAGGGCCTCGGCCCGGCCTACCTCGCCGGCTTCGCCCGCGCCCTCGAGGGCGGTGCGTCCTACGTCCTGGAGATGGACGCCGACTTCTCCCATGATCCGGCCGACCTCGCCCGGCTCCTGGCGGCCGCCACCGAGGCCGACCTCGTGCTCGGCTCGCGCTACGTCGCCGGCGGCGAGGTGTCGGACTGGGGCCGCGTGCGCCGGCTCGTCAGCCGTGGCGGCTCGTGGTACGCGCGGCGCATCCTCGGCCTCGGCGTGCGCGACCTCACCGGCGGCTTCAAGTGCTTCCGCCGCGAGGTGCTCGAGGCGATCGAACTGCCGACGGTGCGCTCGCGCGGCTACGCCTTCCAGGTCGAGCTCACCCACCGGGCCGTGCGCGCCGGCTTCAGCGTCGTCGAGCTGCCCATCGTCTTTCGCGACCGCCGGGCCGGGCACTCGAAGATGTCCTGGCGGATCGCCGGCGAGGCGGCCCTGCTCGTCCCGCAGCTGCGCTTCCGGCGCCGCGCTCGCATATCCGGCCAGCGCCGCGGGCGCTGAGCGCCAGACCGGCCGCGAGCGCCGATGTGAATGCCGTGCAGACATCGGACCTCGCGCTCGTCCGGGGGCTCGCGGACACGCGGGCGACGCTCGCCCTCTGGAACGAGCGGCCCTGGCCGGTGATCGGCCGCTGGATCGCCGGCGCGTTCGCGGTCGCAACGCTCCTGCTGGCGGCCGTCTGGCTCATCGCCGAGCTGTCGGTCGCCGATCCCGGGCCGTCGACGTTCCTCGGGCGCAACGACGAGCCCGCCCTCGCGCAGGTCGCGCACGTCGTCGGGCGCAACGCGCTCGTGCTCGCGCTCCACGCGATGGCCTGCGTGGCCGGCTTCATCGCCGGCAGCTCGCTGCCGCTGGAGGCCCGGCGGCGCAGCGGCGCCTCCCGCTGGGTGCACGAGAAGGCGGGGCCGCTGGCGATCGCGTTCGTCGTCGCGGCCACCGGGTTCTCGCTCGTCACGCAGGCCTTCGTGCTCGGGCAGGGGATGGCGACACTCGGCGGGCAGCTGGGCATCTCCCCCGCGCTGCTGCTCATCGGGCTGCTGCCGCACGCGCTGCCGGAGCTCGTCGCGCTCTTCCTGCCGCTCGCCGCCTGGATGATCGCCAGCCGCCGGCGCGACTGGCACGAGCTGCTGGCGGCGACCGTCGTGACCGTCATGCTGGCCGTCCCGGTGCTCGTCGCGGCCGCGTTCGTCGAGGTCTACGTCAGCCCGGGTGTCCTGCTCGCGCTCGCCGGGTAGCACCCCGCGGGTTACGTTGCTTCATTTTGTATAGTGGACCTTCCACGTTCCCGAAGGAGACGACACATGGCCGGATCGATCAGCGAGGTCACCGACAGCAGCTTCCAGGCCGAGGTCATCGAGAGCGAGACCCCGATCCTCGTCGACTTCTGGGCCGCCTGGTGCGCGCCGTGCCGCGCGATCGCCCCGCTGCTGGAGGAGATCGCCGCTGAGCGCGAGGACGTGCGGATCGTCAAGCTCAACGTCGACGAGAATCAGGAGACCGCCGCGACCTACGGGATCCTCTCGATCCCGACGCTCATCCTCTTCAGCAACGGCGCCGAGGCCAAGCGCCTGCGCCCCACGCGCTCCAAGAGCCAGCTCGAGGAGCAGCTCGAGCTCGAACCCGCCGCCTAGCGGACGCGTCCACTAGCCCCGACCCGCGTCGTGCACCGGGGCGGGGGGGGAGGGGGGGGGGGGGGGGGGGGGGGGGGGGGGGGGGGGGGGGGGGGGGGGGGGGGGG